>CAZYTR010000419.1:0-12975 GCA_964650365.1 uncultured Alcaligenaceae bacterium
GCGCTTCTCGAGAAGCTGCAGTCCGAGGTGTTCCACGAAGGGCACATGGATGTCGAAGCCTGTCGCCGGCTTTGTCATGGTGTTACATCGCGACCAGTCCGCCATCAACGGCGACGATCTGACCGGTAATGAAAGCAGACCCATCGGACGCCAGCAATACTGCCAGCCCTTTCAGGTCGTAATCCGTACCCAGTCTTTTCATCGGCGTCATTTCCAGGATGATCTGCTCGGCCTTGTCGATCATCCCCTGCGACATCTTCGACGGAAATACGCCCGGCGCGATGGCGTTCACCGTGATCCCGTGATGCGCCCATTCCACCGCCAGGGATCGCGTGAAATTGACCACACCGCCTTTGCTCGCGTTGTAAGCGATGGTGGGCATCATGCGCGGATCGGTACCCACCAGGCCGGCGATCGAGGCGAGGTTGATGATGCGGCCGTACTTGCGCGGGATCATGCTGAGCCTGGCAACGGCCTGGCTCACCAGGAACACTGCAGTCAAGTTCAGATTAATCACCTTGTACCAGGCGTCCAGCGGATGATCCTCGGCTCGCGCGCCCCAGGCTGCGCCGGCGTTGTTCACCAGAATGTCGATCTGGCCGTGACTCTTTAGGACCTGTTCGACCATAGGCTGGACCGACGCCGTGTCCTGCAAGTCGTTGACGACGGTCAGGGCCTCGACGCCCAGGCCTTCGAGATGTGCCTTCGCCTCCGCCAGTTCGGCCGCCTTGCGGGCCGTGATCGCCACTTTGGCACCCATCTCGCCGAGGGCTTCGGCGATCTGCAGTCCCAGTCCGCGGGAGCCGCCGGTGATCAGCGCCGTCTTGCCGCTCAGGTCAAACAGCTTCTTCACTTTCATTCTCGTTCCTCAAAAAAAGTCGCACTCTTTTAACACGAAGGGACACGAAGGTAAGCACAAAGGGCACGAAGGAAAATCGAAAACCAAAAGAAAGAAAGCTAAGAACTGTAAGTGTTGCGTCTCGTCTCGCGGATTCTTGTAGCCAAGTCGTTACTCTTGCTTTCGCTTTTCCTTCGTGTCCCTTCGTTTTTCCTTCGTGACCTTCGTGTTAAACGAGGTTTGTTCCTTAGACCACTTCGAACAGGCCCGCGGCGCCCATGCCGCCGCCGATGCACATCGTTACCACGACGTACTTGATGCCGCGGCGTTTGCCTTCGATCAGCGCGTGGCCGACCAGCCGGCTGCCGGTCACTCCGTACGGATGTCCGACCGCGATCGAGCCGCCGTTGACATTGAGCCGGTCGTTAGGGATGCCGAGCTTGTCGCGACAGTAGATGACCTGCACCGCGAATGCCTCGTTCAGCTCCCACAGGCCGATGTCCTCGATTTTCTTGCCGGTCTGTTTCAGCAGCTTCGGAACGGCGAATACCGGGCCGATGCCCATCTCGTCGGGCTCGCAGCCGGCGACCGCGAAGCCGCGGAAGATGCCGATCGGCTCGAGGCCTTTCCTGGCCGCCATCCGGTCGCTCATGAGCACCTGCGCCGACGCGCCGTCGGAAAATTGGCTGGCATTGCCCGCGGCGATCACTCCGCCTTCGATGGCGGGTTTGATCTGTGACACGCCCTGGTAGTTGGTGTCGGGCCGGATGCCTTCGTCCTCGGCGGCCGTGACGTCCTTGACCGACTCCTGGCCCGTGTTCTTGTCGACGATCTTCATGCGCGTGGTGATCGGCGCGATTTCGTCCTTGAACTTACCCTCGGCACGCGCCCTGGCAGCTTTCAACTGGCTGTCCACGCCGTAACGGTCCTGTGCCTCGCGGCCGATCTTGTAGCGCTTCGCGACGTTCTCCGCAGTGGCCAGCATCGGCCAGTAGATTTCAGGCTTGTTCTGCGTCAGCCAGGCATCGGCGAGCATGTGCTTGTTCATTTCGTTCTGCACGCAGGAGATCGATTCGACGCCGCCGGCAACGAAGATCTCCGCCTCGCCGGTGAGTATGCGCTGCGATGCCAGCGCCACGCTCTGCAGCCCCGAAGAGCAAAAGCGGTTGACCGTCATGCCCGAGACCGTGACCGGCATTCCTGCACGGATCGCGATCTGCCGGGCGATGTTCTGACCGGTTGCGCCCTCCGGAGTGGCGCAACCCGTGATCACGTCCTCGACTTCGGCGGGATCGAGTTTGGCGCGTTCCAGCGCGGCCTTTACCACGTGCCCGCCCATGGTGGCGCCGTGGGTCATGTTGAGCGCGCCCTTCCAGCTCTTGCAAAGCGGCGTGCGCGCTGTAGAAACGATCACTGCTTCAGTCATTTCGTATCTCCAAAATTAAGCACTAACCGCAGAGGACGCGGAGGACGCAGAGGAAGTGCAGAAGCAAAACAATATTCGAGAGTGAAAACCTGGTACCAGTGGTCATTTCGGCACCGGGCCTGCTCTTTACTACCACATGTTTTTCCTCGTTTCCGGTTTTCCTCTGCGTCCTCCGCGTCCTCTGCGGTGAGCGCTTCGGTTTGAGCTTCAGCCGTTGAACTTGCCGCCGGAGGCGGCGAGCTTCGCAAGCAGCGGAGCCGGTTTCCAGGACTCGCCATGAACCGAGTGGAAACGCTGCACCGACTCCAGCACCTTGTCCAGGCCGACGGTGTCGGCATGGAACATCGGACCGCCGCGATAGCGCGGGAAACCGTAACCGTAGATGTAGACGATGTCGATGTCGGATGCCCGCAGCGCGATGCCCTCTTCCAGGATTTTTGCGCCCTCGTTGACCAGCGCGTAGACGCAGCGCTCGAGGATCTCCTGATCGGAAATCTCGCGGCGCTTGACGCCCGCCGCCTTCGAGGCCTTCACGATCAGCGCCTCGACTGCGGGATCGGGAACAGGCGTGCGATTGCCGGGCTCGTAGCGGTACCAGCCGGCGCCGGTTTTCTGTCCGAAGCGCCCGAGTTCGCAGATCTGGTCGGCTACCTTGGAGTAGCGCAGGTGAGCGGGCCGGGTCGCGGCCTGGCGCTTGCGAATGTACCAGCCCACATCGAGGCCGGCCAGGTCGCCCACGCGGAACGGGCCCATGGCGAAGCCGAATTCCTCGATCACCCTGTCCACCTGCTGCGGGAGCGCGCCTTCCTCGAGCAGGAAGCCGGCTTCGCCGAAATAGCCGTGCAGCATGCGGTTGCCGATGAAACCGTCGCAGACGCCGGCGACCACGCCAACCTTCTTGATGGCCTTTGAAAGTTTCATTGCCGTTGCCAGCGTCTCCTTCGACGTCTTCGTGGCGCGCACCACTTCGAGAAGCTTCATCACGTTGGCCGGACTGAAGAAATGCAGTCCCAGCACGTCTTGCGGCCGCGACGTCACGGCAGCGATCTCGTTGACATCCAGCGTCGATGTATTGGTAGCAAGGATGGCGCCTGGCTTGGCGGTCTTGTCGAGCTTCTCGAATACCTGCTTCTTGACCGCCATGTCCTCGAACACGGCTTCGATCACGATGTCGGCATCCTTGATGTCTTCGTAGCGGGTCACACCCTTGAACAGGCGCATCCGCTTGTCCATGGCGTCCTGGCTCAACCGGCCCTTGGACACGGTTGCGGCGTAATTCTTGCGCACGATGGCCAGACCCTTGTCAAGCGCCTCCTGGTTTACCTCCAGGATCTTCACCGGAATGCCGGCATTGGCGAAGTTCATCGCGATGCCACCGCCCATCGTGCCGGCACCGATCAGCGCCGCGGACTTGATCTCGCGCGCCGGCGTGTCCTCGGCCACATCGGGAATCTTTGCCACTTGTCGCTCGGCAAAGAACAGGTGCCGCAGCGCGCGCGACTCGTCGGTCTTGACCAGTTTCTCGAACTGCTGGCGTTCGAAAGCAATACCCTTGGCAAAAGGCTCGTTTACGGCGGCTTCGACGCAGGCAACGATCGCCAGCGGCGCGGGATAGCCGCGCCAGTTCCTCGCGACGCGCTGTCGCGCCTGCTCGAAAAACTCCGCAGCCGGCCGGTCGAGCGCCACGGAGAGCTGGCTGGCGCGCCGCACGCCTTTGCCCTCCCTGAGTAGGCGATTGGTGAATGTGAACGCAGCGGCGCGCAGATCGCCTGAGACGACCTCGTCCACCACACCGAGTTCCTTGGCCTTCTCGGTGGAAATCGGGTCGCCGGCGATCATCAGGTCGAGCGCCTTCTCGGCACCAATCAGTCGCGGCAGGCGTTGTGTGCCGCCAGCGCCAGGCAGGATGCCGAGCTTGACCTCGGGCAGCGCGATCTGCGCGCCGGGAAGCGCGACGCGGTAATGGCAGGCAAGCGCAAGTTCGAGGCCGCCGCCCATGGTCGGGCCATGGATCGCTGCTACGATCGGCTTGGTCACGGTGTCCATGTAGGCGAGCACGTCTGGCAGCTTGGCCTTCCCTGGATCGTAGCCGCCTCCGAACTCGCTGATGTCCGCCCCGCCGGAGAAATTGCGGCCCGCGCCGATGATCACGAACGCGCGCACGTGCGGATCGTGGTCGCCCTCCTTGAGCGCATCGAGGATGCCCTGCACCACGCTCTTGTTCACGGACAGCGCGTTGACCGGCGGATTGTTCAGCGCGATGACACCGACGCTGCCCTGCTTCTGGTACTCGACGAAACTGGTCATTTTCAAAACCTCAGGTCTTGGAACGCAAAGGACGCAAAGGACGCAAAGGTACGCGAAGGAAAAACAAAATGATATGGACAGAACACTTAAGCGTATCGCGCATGTCCGGACAACATACTTGCTCCAAGCAATGGGTTTGACTCTTATTCTGGCTTGGCTCTTGAATTTCTTTGCGTACCTTTGCGTCCTTTGCGTTGAACGCGTTTCGCCCTTTCATACCTCCAGCCACTCCTTGCGGATGGCCTCGTTTGCCTTGAGATCTTCGGGCGTACCTTCGAACACGATCTTCCCGTGACCCATGACGTAGAGCCGCTGAGAGATCTTCAGCGCGATCGTGAGCTTCTGCTCGACCAGCAGGATGGAGACGCCGCGGTTCTTGATTTCCTCGAAAAGGCGCGCGACCAGCTCGACGAGCTTCGGCGCCAGCCCTTCGGTCGGCTCGTCGATCATGACCAGGTCCGGATCGCCCATCAACGTGCGGCACAGCGTGAGCAACTGCTGCTCGCCGCCCGACACCACGCCAGCCAGCGCATCGGTGCGTTCTCGCAGCACCGGGAACAGCTTGAACATGTCCTCCACACTCCACCGGCCGCTGCGGCGCGCATTCTTCATTCCCAGCATCAGGTTCTGCCGAACGGTCAGCGACGGAAAGATCTCCCGATTCTCCGGCACGTAACCCAGGCCCCTGCGCGCGATCATGTAGGTCTTCACGCCGTTGATCTCCTCGCCTTTGAACCTGACCGAACCTGTCGAATCCACCTGTCCCATGATCGACTTGATGGTGGTCGAGCGGCCAACGCCATTGCGCCCCAGCAGGCTGACGATCTCGCCCTGGCGCACGTTCAGATGCACCCCGTGCAGGATGTGGCTCTTGCCGTAGTACGCGTGGAGATCTTTGACTTCAAGCATGGCTCAAGACCCTAAGCACTCACCGCAGAGGACGCAGAGGATTCTTCACAATACCCCCTTGAGGGGTACGCGGAGGAAAAACAAAAACGAGGAAAAGCAACTCGGGGATAAAAGCGAAGCAATTGTTCGCGAACATGTGCCGCCAACTTACGCTGCGATGGACTGTGGGGCAATGAAAGGTTTTTACCCGAACTCATTTTCTTACTCTTGCCTTTCCTCCGCGTCCTCGGCGTCCTCTGCGGTTAGAGCCGTCCTTCATTGTTGTTCGGTGCCAAGGTAAGCTTCCTGCACCGCCTTGTTGCCGCGGATTTCCTGCGGCGTTCCGCTGGCGATGACCTCGCCATAGACCAGCACCGAGATGCGGTCGGCGAGGTCGAATACCACGCTCATGTCGTGCTCCACCATCACCAGGGTTTTGCCCTCGGTCACGTTGCGGATCAAATCCACCGCCTCGCCGGTTTCGCTGCGGCTCATTCCCGCGGTAGGCTCATCCAGGAGGATTACGTCGGCTCCGCCCGCAATGGTGATGCCGATCTCCAGCGCCCGCTGCTCTGCGTAGGTCAGCACGCCCGCTGGCCGGTCCCGGCGTGTTGCCATGCCGATACGCTCGACGATCTCATCGGTCCGGCCGCGCACTTCCTTGAGCGCGCCGATGCGATGCCAGAACGAGTACTTGTACCCCAGCGACCATAGCACCGCGCAGCGCAGGTTTTCGTACACTGACAGGCGCGGAAAAATGTTGGTGATCTGGAAGCTGCGAGACAGTCCCTTGCGGTTGATCAGGTGCGGTTCGAGCCCCGTGATGTCCTCGCCGCGCAGTTCGATGTGACCGGCACTCACCGGAAAACGGCCGCTGATCAGATTGAAGAGCGTGGATTTTCCGGCGCCGTTCGGCCCGATGATGGCATGGCGTTCGCCCCTGGCGATCGCAAGGTTCACCCCGTTGATGATCGAGGTTCGCCCGAAGCTCTTGCGTACGTCGCTCAGTTGCAGTGCCGGGCTGGTCATACGAACCCCTTCATCTGCAGTTCGGCGGTAATGTCGTCCCATGCGCGCCTCACCACTCGCGTGGTTGCGTAGAACATGGCAATGCCGGCCGCAAGTACGACGAGTGTGCCAATCCAGAACGTGGCCTGAGCAGGATCGAGCGTCATGCCAAAAAATGAAAACGCTTTGTTCGCGGCTTGTTTGGCCTCAAAGTGATAAATCATCTCGATCAGGGCGAAGAATCCCAGCAACATCACCAGTCCGGCGGCGCCCGAAGCCGAATACGCGGGCAACAGACGCTTGAGCCACCGCGCCTGCCAAACCGGTTTGTGCAGCGTGATCAGGTTGGCGATGCCTCCCGGGGAGAACATGATGATCACCAGGAAGAACAGCCCGAAGTAGAGCAGCCAGGCCTGGGTGTAATTGGAAAGTGCGGATTGCAGCAACGTCACCATCACCGCGCCGATGATCGGCCCCCAGAAGTGGCCGATGCCGCCGATGAATGCCATCAATACCACGTTGCCCGAGGCCATTACGCCCAGGGTCTCGGCGGTGACAATCTCGTAGTTGATGGCTGCCAGCCCTCCGCCAACGCCGGCGAAGAACCCCGCCAGGGTCATCATCAGCCAGCGCACCCGGGTGGGGTTGTAGCCGACAAACTTGGCGCGCTCGGGGTTGTCCCGCACGGCGTTAGCCATGCGTCCAAGCGGCGTCTGCGTGATTGCAAACATCCCGACGATGCAGACAAGGCACCATCCGGCGATCAGATAATAGACCTGCAGTTGCGGGCCATAGCCGATGCCCAACACCGTGCCGCCGACGGTGCGGTCGGTGGCGATGCCGCCCTCACCGCCAAAGAATCCGGTGAACATGAGCGCGCTTGCCGCCACCATCTCGGCGATGCCGAGCGAGATCATCGCGAACGGCGTGCCCGCGCGGCGCGTGGTGACGAAACCAAGCACAAGGCCGAAAAACATTCCTGCGAGTCCGCCCACCAGCGGCATGAACGTCACCGGGAACCAGAATTTGCCGGCGCCGACGGCGTTCAGTGCATGCGCACAAAAAAAAGCGCCGAGGCCGAAATAAACGGCGTGGCCAAAAGACAGCAACCCTGTCTGGCCAAGCAGCATGTTGTAGGACAGCGCGAAGATGATGGCGATACCCATCTGCGACAGCATGGACAACGCGAAGCTCTGGGTGAATACGAACGGCAGCACCGCGATAAACAGCACGGCTGCGGCCCAGAAGATGATGCGGCGTTTGGTAATGACCGCGTTCATGCCGGATGCCCCGTGATGCGGCGCGGGGCCGTGCAGATGTGTCTCTTCATCACGATTCCCGCGTGCCCATCAAGCCGCGCGGCCGCACGATCAGCATCAGCACCATCAACAGGTAAGGCATCACCGGCGCGGTCTGGGATATCGTGATCGACCACAGACCGCGCCAGGATGAATCCGGCGAGACGCTTACGCCGATCTTCCCAAGCAAATCCAGCATCGAGTAGTCGAGCGCAACCGAGAAAGTCTGCAGCGTACCGATCATCAGGGAAGCGATGAACGCTCCGGCAAGCGAGCCCATGCCGCCGAACACGACCACCACGAATACGATGCTGCCGACCGCCACCGCCATCCCCGGTTCGGTAATGAAGGCATTGCCGCCGATCACGCCGGCCAGCCCCGCGAGCGCGGCGCCGCCGGCAAACACCAGCATGAATACCCGCGGCACGTTGTGGCCGAGCGCCTCCACCATGTCCGGGTGCGTAAGCGATGCCTGGATCACCAGCCCGATGCGGGTACGGGTAAGCCCCAGGTAGAGCGCCGCCAGCATGCCGACCGACACCAGCATCATGAAGCCGCGGTAGGCCGGGTACTGCGTGGTGAATAGCGTGAACAGGGTGAAATCGAGCTCAGTGGGGATGCGGTAGTCAACGGGCGCGCGCCCCCAGATGAGGTGCACGATCTCTTCGATCACGTAGGCCAGGCCGAAGGTGAATAACAGTTCCGCAACGTGACCGAACCTGTGCACCGTGCGTAGCCCATAACGCTCGGTGAGCGCGCCGAACGCCCCGACCAGCAGGGGCGAAAGGAACAGCGCCGGCCAGAACCCGACATACAACCCGGTCTGATAGGCGAAGTAAGCGCCGAGCATGTAGAAGCTGGCGTGCGCGAAATTGAGCACCCCCATCATGCTGAAGATCAGCGTCAGCCCGGAGGAAAGCATGAACAGCAGCAGCCCGTAAGACAGGCTGTTCAGCAGGGTGACGAGAAAAAATTCCATCTGCTATGAAAATCAGTGATTGAGCGATTCAGTGATTAAGCGATTGAGCCAGTCGGAAAGCCGCGCCATTGTATACCGGGCGAAACGCCGGCAAACGCGGTCGCGACGCCGTTTTTGCACCGCAACGAAAGTTCGGCCAGGGCAACAGCTGCGGTACTGAGCGCCGGGCGCAAGCTGCTAGAATCCGGACACAAGAATGCAACTACGAGAGGAGCCCGCCATGCAAGGCCTGATGATGGATGTCCCGCTGTTGATTTCCTCTCTGATCGGGCACGCGGACCGCCACCACGGCGACACCGAAATCGTGTCGCGATTGGTTGAAGGCGGGATACACCGCTCGAACTATCGCGAAGTGCATCGCCGGGCGCGCAAACTTGCCAACGCCTTGGGCGCGCTCGGTGTAAAAGAAGGCGACCGCGTCGGCACGCTGGCCTGGAACGGCTACCGGCATCTGGAGGCCTTCTACGGCATTTCAGGGATGGGGGCGGTGATGCACACCATCAATCCGCGCCTTTTTCCCGAACAAATCACCTACATCATCAATCATGCCGAGGACAGCTATCTGCTGTTCGACCTGACTTTCGTGCCTTTGATCGAGAAGCTCGCGCCGATGTGCAAGAGCGTCAAGGGCTGGATCGTTCTGACCGACCGCGCCCATATGCCCCAGGCCGGCATCCCCAAACTGCTGTGCTACGAAGATCTGGTGAATGCGCAGGCGGACGATTACGAGTGGCCGGAGCTGGACGAGCGCACCGCGTCTTCGCTGTGCTACACCGCGGGTACGACCGGCAATCCCAAGGGCGTGCTGTACTCGCACCGTTCCACGGTGATTCACGCCTATGCCGCGGCACTACCCGATTCGCTCGACGTCTCGGCGCGCGACGTGTTGTTGCCGGTGGTGCCGATGTTCCATGCCAATGCCTGGGCCTTGCCGTACAGCTGCGCCCTGGTCGGCGCCAAGATGGTGCTCCCCGGATTCCAGCTCGACGGAAAGAGCCTCTACGAACTGTTCGAGACGGAGCGGGTTACCGTATCGGCCGGTGTGCCCACGGTATGGCTCGCGCTGCTTCAGTACATGGGGCAGAACAAACTCAAGTTCAGCACCATGAACCGGACGGCAATCGGCGGCTCCGCCTGTCCCCCCGCCATGATCAGGTCCTTTCAGGAAGAGTATGGCGTGCAAGTGCTTCACGCGTGGGGCATGACCGAAATGAGCCCCATCGGCACCGTGAATACGTTCAAGACAAAGCACCTGAATCTGCCGAAAGAACAGAAATACGCGATTCAGTATAAACAGGGCCGCATTGTCTACGGCGTGGATATGAAGATCGTGGACGATGAGGGCAAGGAACTGCCCTGGGACGGCAAAGCCTTCGGTAACGTGATGGTGCGCGGACCGTGGATCAGCAACGGATACTTCAAAGGCGAGGGCGGCGACCCGATGCGCAAAGACGAGAAAGGAATGGACTGGTTTCCCACCGGGGACGTGGCCACTATCGACCCCGAGGGTTACATGCAGATCACCGACCGCTCCAAGGACGTGATCAAGTCCGGCGGCGAGTGGATCAGCTCGATCGATCTGGAGAATGCCGCTGTCGCTCATCCCGCAGTGGCCGAAGCGGCGGTGGTCGGGATACGCCATCCGAAATGGGATGAACGGCCGCTGTTGATCGTGGTGAAAAAGAAAGACGCGCAGGTGACGCGCGAGGAACTGATCAAATTCTTCGAGGGCAAGGTGGCCAAATGGTGGATCCCTGACGACGTCGTGTTCGTGGACCAGTTACCGCACACCGCCACCGGCAAGCTGCTCAAGACCAAGCTGCGCGACGACTTTAAGGACTACAAGCTGCCGACGGCGTGATGGAAGACACCGTCTTCGTAGAAACGCTTCTCTGCAGGTAATGTGGCCATGGCGACCCCGTCGCTATGCAAGTTCCGCGACCATATCCTCATGTGGGTGGCGATACTGATGGCATTGAAAAATTTGCGCTTCACATGCCTGCGGGTTTCTCAGTATCTGTCGGCCCCAAAAAACGAGAACCGCCCAACCGTCCGTCTGCAACACATTTCGCTTGTGGGCATCGCTCTCCAGGGTCTCCTTGTTTCCGTGATACGCGAAGCCATCGCAATAAATAGCAATTTTCCGGTCTGGGTACGCGAAGTCCGGAATCGTCAAAACTTCGCCCGATCCTCCATGGATCGGATGCTGCGCGACCGGCTCCGGCAACCGCGCGGTCGCGCGGATCGCGTCTAGCAGCGCCATTTCGATCACGGTCCCGGACGTTGGCTGCGTGCTTGCATGCATAGTCGTAAGCCACGCGACGGACAAGCTTCGACCGTCCACGGTTCGTCCGCGGCGAGGCGGCTCTGTCGATTGCGCTTCCGATAACTGAAAGAGGAAGCTGCGCACCAATTCCTTGTTGAGCATCGCGTGATCGAACTGATTCCGTGCGGACTTGAGGCAGCGGTAGCAAGACCGTTCGCAGTCGTGGTTGTAGAGCCTTTCCTGCGCGGCGCCGGCCCATGAACCCAGATTCCTGGCCAGCTGTTCGAGATAGCCGGCGCCCCCCGGTGCAGTCTCATAGAACACTAGCGTCCACCCGCCCGCACCGTCGGGATGCTGGAAATACGCGATCTCGTCGGCTTCGATCTCGAGGACCTCCTGCGCTCCTACCACCAGAGCCTTTCCCAGCGTGCGGCAGAAGGCTCTGCCTTCGTCCTTGTCCGCGGGAGCGATTCCCGCGGGAACGGGAAGAACCAGCACATCGGCGGAGAATTCATAGCCAAGAATGAACGGTTTAGGGGTGCCGCTGCATATGCCGCGATGGTTCTCTTCCCAATGTTCTAGCTTTTTGTCTGCCAGCCCGTGGGGCCGATGCCGGCCGCAGTTCGGGCAAAGATCGAAGCGATCGCCTTCGCCGCCGCGTCGGGCTTGCTTTCCCCAGTTCGTCACCAGAAGATGGGCTCTTGATCTGAACTCCAGGGCGACGAATTCATAGGGGTAGAGCGTCGCCTCGGACGCTTCCGTGTCGAGAAGGTGCTCTTCGCGCTTGAAGCTCAAGCGCTGGCGGCTGTCTTCGGCCGACGTGATCTGCGTGTTCTCCTCGGCTTCGAACGAATCGATCAACGCGACCTCGGCCTGATTGTTGATCAGAGTCCCGCAACGCGGACAATTGTTCATCGCCTCTCTCGCTGCAAATCCACACTGATTGCAGAAGCAGAACCTTTCGACTTGACCGGATTGCTCCGCGCCGCGGTCGCTCGGCCCGCTGCGGCGGCTACCCTCGAAAAACACGCGAATGCTTTTGAGTTTGTGTCCGTTCGCGTACACCATGTTGCCAGGCGCGAATTCGAACAGCGCGATCCACGCGGGCCTTCGCAGTGTCGGTGTATCGCCAACGCCAGGATCCAGTGAGAATGTGTCCGTCGGAAACTGGTACGAGGGCAGTATTCCTGTCTCCGACAGGTACGACAGCACGAACGCCTTCTCGCGATCGGTGGTGAGTTCCCGATAGGCTCTTTGTCGCGCCCTGGCTTTCTGGTCGCTCTCGCGGGTTCGCACGATCTGCGAATACTCGTGGAACTCCTGATGCAGCCGCAGAACTTGCGCATGCCAGTCCTGCACTGCCTTGCCCAAGTCGTCCGGGAACGCAGCGATCACCGAACCAACCGATTCGCGGCCCCGAAAGACCGCAGACGCTTTCGACGCTATGTCCGGACCTCTGGATCTAAGTACCTCAATGAGGGGCGCGTAGAGATCGTTTTTGAGCGTCGCCGGATTCTGCGCGTCCTCAAGTAGATCGCCCATCAGCCAGGAGAAATCCTGGTTCAGCTCCTCCAGCGCGAACGAGCGCACGTGTCGGGCAAGGATCTTGTCGTTCGCGAGGCGTACGTTTGGCGGGCGAAATTCTCCGCGTACAAGCCATGCAGGGTCCTCAAAGCAGTGACGATCATGTGGGCCGGTGCTGCAGAACGTAGTGACAAAACCGATCCGCAGGCGCCTTCCGGCGCGGCCCGCGCGCTGTATGTAGTTCGCGGGTCCGTGCGGCGCGTTGCGCATCAGTACGCTGTACAGGCTGCCGATGTCCACGCCGAGTTCGAGTGTCGGACTGCACACAAGCGTCTCGACGTGACCGGCCTTGAAACTCTGCTCGCGCTTGGCGCGCTCCTCCTGATCGATCTGTGCCGTATGTTCGAGGGAGCGCAGCCGCCGGGGGCGATCGGCTGTGTA
>CAZYTR010000420.1:0-2080 GCA_964650365.1 uncultured Alcaligenaceae bacterium
CGGGCATCGCGCTGCACCGCGCTGGTCCTTACCGTGGACACCAAGGTGCAGGGGCCGCGCGAGCGCGATATGCGCAACGGCTTCACCGTGCCGCCGCGTTTCACTCTCGCGACGATGCTCGACTTCGCCCGCCATTTCTCCTGGCTCGTCGACGTGGGACTGGGTCCGCGCATCGCCTTCAGGAATTTCGAGGGCACCAAGGCCGCCGCAACCGACCCGGTCACTATCACCGAGTTCATCGCCGGCCAGTACGACCTGACGGTGAACTGGCGCGACGTCGAGTGGTTCAAGTCGGCGTGGGGCGGTCCGCTCCTGCTCAAGGGTGTGCTCAGCGTCGAGGATGCCAAGCTTGCCGCAGCGCATGGCGCCGACGGGGTGATCGTTTCCAATCACGGCGGGCGGCAACTCGAAGGCGCGGTATCCGCAGTGAACGCATTACCGGCAATCGCGGATGCGGTGGGAGACCGGCTTGAAGTGGTGCTCGACGGCGGCATTCGCCGTGGCGCCGACGTAGTAAGGGCGCGCGCGCTCGGTGCCAAGGCCTGCATGATCGGTCGCGCCTGGTTGTACGGGCTCGCATCCGGCGGACAATCAGGGGTGGAGCGCGCGCTGGAGATACTGCGCGATGAGATCGATGTCACGTTGACCCTGCTGGGGCGGCCCACGCTTGGCGAGGTCGATCGCGACACGCTCGAGCGCGTCGACTGAGCATCTTCCGGGAATTAACTGCACGCGTCGCCTAAATTGGGCGACGGAGAACGGCACGACATTTGCTCCGCCCAAACGGGAGAACCGGATTTCGTGGCCGCGGATAAAATCCGCTCGAAACTTCGGTATCCTTTTGACATCGGGATAGCGCAGAGACCGACAAACATGGCCTCGACCCTTTCGATCACCCATTACACCTCTCACGAGCCGCTCGGCATCGTCTCGGACGAGGAGTATCAGCGCTTCAAGGACCAACTGCTGGAGGCATTCCAGGAAGAGTGGCCGGAGGCGATTGTCTCGATCGAGGACGACGAAGAGCCCTACACAGAGGTGGATGGAGTCAGCGGCCAGGCCGAGCAAGATGTGCGTGACCGCTTGGACGACATCGTCAACGAAGTAATCGACTCCGGCGACTGGCGCGACGAGGAGGAAGATCCTTACGACGAGGAAGAGGAACTCGACGACGAGGAAGAGGAAGAGGACAAGTTCTGACCCTCGTATGCCGACGTGGAGGAAATGGTGGGCCCGGCTGGATTTGAACCAGCGACCAAAGGATTATGAGTCCTCTGCTCTAACCAGCTGAGCTACAGGCCCGCCTGAGAAAACAAATGCGGTAGAAAAAATGGCCGGGTAACAAACCCGGCCATTTTACTTTGGTGCATTGCGCCTAGTTGTTGTGGCTCTGGCCGCTTCACTTGATCTGACCGCACGCGGTCAGGTTAGCCTGCGCCGCAACAACTGCACATCAGGCTCAGGTATTGTGGCTCCGGCCGCTTTACTTAACCTGACCACACACGATCAGGTTAGCCTGCGCCGCAACAACTGTGCCGTAGGCTCAGGTGTTGTCCAGGAAGCTGCGCAGCCGCTCGGAGCGCGACGGATGGCGAAGTTTGCGCAGCGCCTTGGCTTCTATCTGGCGGATGCGCTCGCGAGTGACGTCGAACTGCTTGCCTACTTCCTCGAGAGTGTGATCGGTGTTCATCTCGATCCCGAAACGCATGCGCAGAACCTTGGCTTCGCGCGGGGTGAGCGTGTCCAGTACTTCCTTGGTGGCATCGCGCAGGCTGGTGTAGACCGCCGCATCTGAGGGCGCCATGGTGGCCTGGTCCTCGATGAAATCGCCCAGATGCGAATCGTCGTCGTCGCCGATCGGGGTTTCCATGGAGATCGGTTCTTTCGAGATCTTGAGGATCTTGCGGATTTTTTCCTCGGGCATTTCCATCTTCACCGCCAGCGTCGCCGGATCCGGTTCCTGTCCGGTTTCCTGCAGGATCTGGCGCGAAATGCGGTTCATCTTGTTGATGGTTTCGATCATGTGCACCGGAATGCGAATGGTGCGCGCCTGGTCGGCGATCGAGCGCGTGATCGCCTG
>CAZYTR010000421.1:0-19998 GCA_964650365.1 uncultured Alcaligenaceae bacterium
GTTCCGTGCAAGCACTGCGGTCGATCTCGAAACCTGCGTCGCGGGACCCCCCGCCCAAGCCGATCATCCTCGCGATGTCCATTCCTTGCCGTTCAACAACCCTCGGGTTAAGGCTCGCCCACGATTTGACGGCAAGACCAGGAAAATCAGGCTCAAGAACTCGCGCTATCTCTCGGTAGGCTGTATAAGCACCGCGCGCGTTCCAGTGAGTGTCCGTCCTGTAATACAGGGTGGCCGCTGTCTTATCTGCGATCAAACTTGACCGCAAATCGATCACCATTACCTCCGGCAAGGATTTCAAGTGGGCCAGGAGCTGATCCAGGCGCGATGGCCCCGATCTGAGGCCGATCCAGCCAGGTAAATGCTCGCGGTAAACGCTTTCCTTGTTTGGAGCTATTACGAACACGTATTTGGCGCCAATGCTCCGAAAGTGTCGTGTACGATCAAGCAGCAGCTTGCCCCAGCGTTCAAGCTCATCCTGGGAAAATGGGTCGCGTCCTCGCACGTCCCGGTCGAGCAATTTCTCACTAACCGGACCTGTGTAATAAAGCCAGCCATCGGTTCCCAGAACTGCCTCGGGGATCGGCGATATCCTCAGCCAGTCGATGTAAAAGCTTCGGGAAAAGGCCGCGACTTTCAATGGCAAGGGGAGCGCTGCATTGAATTGCTGCTCGAATCGGGACGGATAGCGCCTGATATCGCCGACCTTCCATGACCAGTCCGGAAAAACCGGTTTCCTCGTGTCCGTCCACGTTCGCAGGGAAGGGCTCAGCATGACCGCGAGTGGCAGGTAAAGCGCCAGGCAGAAGATCGCGACGCGAAGCCGGAACCAAGACTCCCATGAATCGGGGCGAAACACGGTATGGGCGTTCAATTTGGCACTCGCCTAGGGGTTTGTCGGACTTAGGTCGGACAAACTTCCTAATGCAAAACCGCCCGCACGAAGACGGAAGTAAAAGACGGTGAAAACCGTATTTCCAGACTACGTGCCCGCCCATCGGAGGCCAATAAGGGTCGTGAGTTGGGTTTCACTTGAAATCCTCGGGCGGTCTTGTTGCTAAATTGAACAACAGGTTAGCGGATGCACCGGATGCAGTGCACCTGAATGAAGGTTCCGGGCCAATAAGTACCCCGTTACAGCCTGTCGGCTCCACGATGCCCCAGAACGAATACCCATGCGTTCACACCGACCGTTCATGACACCAAGTCCGACAGGCTGCTAGCCACGGAACCACACGGAACACACAGAATAACGACCGCCGCAATGCGGCCATGGAAACACAAGGAAGCCACGAAAGATTCTCAACGATTAGTTTCTCAGAATTAATTGATTCTACTTCCGTGTATTTCCGTGTGATTCCGTGGCCGACCTGATCCACTCTTCGAGACGGCCGAGGAGCAGTTCGCGCTCGAAGTGCAGCTCGAAATAGCGCCGGCCGCGCTGTCCCATGGCTTCCCGTTCCGGACGGGACATGCGGTAGAACCTCAGCACGGCTTCCGCCAGCGCCCCGGCGTCCCCGGCACTTGCCGTGATTCCCGCGCCGGATTCGGCGACAACGCGCGCGCCCTCGCCGTCGAGCGCGGCGATGATCGGCCGGGCACACGCCAGGTAGGACTGGACTTTGGACGGTATGGTCAGCGCGAAGACGGGGTCTCGCCTAAGTGTCACGAGCATCGCATCGGCAAGCGCGAAGAGTCGCGGCATGGAATCTACCGGATGCCTGCCGAGAAGATGCACGTTATCGCCGAGTTTCCTGCGGCGGACCTCGCTCTCAACCCACGCCTGCATGCGGCCATCGCCAACGATGTCCCAGTGAATGTTATGCTCGGCGCGGAGCCTTTCCGCGGCGGAGAGGATGGTCTCGAAATCCTGCGCTGCGCCGATGTTACCCGCGAACACGACGTGGAAGCCCCCGGGCAACAACTCCTGTCCGGATGGCCGTTGTGGCTCGATCACCAGCGGGCGGAAAATCTCCTCGGCGCTGTTCGGGTAATAGAGTATTTTTTGCGCCGCGACGCCGAGGTCCTCGACATGGGCGGTGAACGCCCGCGACTGGACGAGAATGAGATCGCAGTGGCGATAAATGAATCGCACCAAATGTGCGACCGCCTTCAGTATCCATCTCGAGTTCACGACGCCCGTTGCCAACAGCGTTTCCGGCCAAAGGTCCTGCACCCAGAAAATCACCGGAGCGCGCTTGATCCACTTCAAGACCAGCGCCGGCAGCCCTACGGTAACGGGCGAGGGCTCGTATACCAGGATCACATCGTACGTTCCATCGCACCGGAACGGCGCGAGCAGCGAGCCGAACAGGGCAAAGGAGAAAAAATTGAGCACGAGCCGGAATCGCCCGCCCGATCCGCGCGGGATCAGGGGCGCACGGATGACGCGTACGCCGCGGTAGTCCTCGCGAACGCGCCCGAAGAAGCCATAGCCGGGAAAAAACCGGCCTTCAGGATAATTCGGCTTGCCGGTATAGACCGTCACTTCATGGCCGCGCTCGCGCAATCCGGCAGCAAGATCATTGATGCGGAAGTTCTCGGGCCAGAAGTACTGGGTGACGATCAGGATGCGCACGGCTTAGAGTGTACCGGCCAGTTGCTGGAACAGCGCCACGTGCCGGGTGGCGGCCTGGTCCCAGGTGTAATGGCTTCTCACGAAGGCTTCCAGCCGCGCGCCCATCAGCGCGAGCTCGCCCGGGTCAGCGGTCATGTGTACGAGAGCGCTCTCGATCGAGGACGCATCTGCCGCGGCCACCCACCCGCCGCCCGCCTGTGCCACCTCGTTGAATCCGCAGCGGTCGGTCAGCAGGACAGGCTTGCCGTAGACGGCGGCTTCCAGGGCCACGAGAGACATGGCCTCCTGGCGCGACGGTATGGCAAGCAGTGTGCAGGTTTGCAGCGCGCAGGCCTTGTCGTTGCCGCCCACGTAACCGATGAAATGCACACGTTCTTCCACTCCGCGCTGTGCCGCTTGCGCCCTTAGCGCCGACAGCATGCCGCCATCGGGCCCCGCATATACCAGGTCGAAATCCGGAAGCCTAGCCGCGACGTTCGCGAAGGCGTCCAGCAAGAGATCGGGTCCCTTGATGTAGGCAAGCCTGCCGAGAAAGAGCACGAACTTGCCTTGTCCCAGGCCATGCCGCGCAAGGAAGCTTCCACAATTATCCGGGCGGTTCACTGCCGTCGGCGCCCCGTTGGGGATGATGACGACCTTGTCCGCGGCCACGCCGTAGTCGAGGAAATGGGCGATCTCGTCCGGGGTTATCGCGATATGGCGCGCCGCGCAACGCACGATCCGGCGCCCGATGAGAAGATTGTAGAGCCGCTTGAGCAGCGGCGACCGGCCGATGATGGGCAGCGCGCCTGCGGGAGTCACTACGTAGGGGCGCCCGGCGCTGCGCGCGGCCAGGAACACCAATGCGTTGAGCAGCGTCCAGTGCCCCATAATGTGTATGACATGGGCCGCTTTCACCTCGCTCTTCAGCAGCCGCCACGAAAGCTGCGGCACGAAGAATCTGCGCAGCACGCACGGAAGGGCGAGAATTCTGACATCGTTGAATTCCTGGCGCCGAGCGGCATCCATGCCGATATCGAGGGTGAGCACGGTGCACTTGACACCGGCCTGCGCGAGAAGGCGACTGATCTGATGAGTGCGTTCCGCCGTGCCGCCACCGGTAATCGAATCCAGCAAGTGATTGACGTGCAGGATTTTCATGCGGCGTTTTCGCGTTCACGCGCCTGACGGTATGCGCCGGCAAAGCTACGCAATGCCGCCTCGAAGGCAATCGGTTTGGAAAAGCCCCAGCTCAGCAGCTTGTCGCAACGATACGCCGTACGCGTACTGATCTCGCTCCGCCCTTTCAGTCGCATGAGACTCTCGAGCATTAACCGCGGCAAAGGGACCCTCGGGGTCGCATAGCGCGCGATCCGCAAGCCCTCCATCAGGATTCGCTCGACATCGCGGAAGTTGTTGAGGGGGTCATCATCATCCGAAACGATAAACACTTCATTGTCTAGAGGCTTGCGGATCTCGCAGAGAAATCGGATTGCCGCAACTACCGTGTCCACGGGCACAAGATGCATGTTGCGCCGGCCGAACAGAGACGAGCGGCAGTAATTAACTACGCGGGACCCACCGACCAGGTCGTCGCAAAGAGAGAGAAGCGCCTGCCCGCCTTGCCCGAAGGCCGCCGCAGGACGCAGCACCGCCAGCTCGAACTGGCCCCGAACCGACTCGAACAGGGCCTGCTCGACTGCCAGCTTGAGCTGGCCATATTCATCGATGGGATTGCACGGCGATGTCTCGGTGTGCGTCGTGCCGGCCGTGCGCCCATAAACGGAGATAGTGCTGCAGTGAATCAGCCTCGAAGTTCCGGCCGCTGCACACGCGGCGACCATTTCCCAGGTTGCCGACACGGCCGCCCCCGTGGCCGCCTCCTGGGAATAGGCGAGATTGACCACGGTGCAGCCGGGCTCCACAAGCCGTTTCCAAGTATCTGCGGCCGCGATATCCCCAACTACCCACTCGATATCGGAATCCGCCGGCCCGGCAGCGCGAGGCGTCCGCGTGAGAGCGCGAACCCGCAGGCCGCTCGCCGCGACGCTGTTCAGAAGGTGGCGGCCGATAAAGCCGTTGGCGCCGGTAATTGCAAGCGAATTCATCGGCCGCTAACGGCTCCCTTCCAGCAACGACACGTACAGGTCGGCAATGTTGTCCTCCGAATACCTGCTGCGCACTTTGGCCATGACTCCTTCGTCAACCGGCCTCGATCGCGTCACGAACGCCAGTACCGTGCGGACCACGTCCGGTGAGGTCAGCTCATCGGTTCGCCCAATGGTCAACGATGCCGGGTAGTCCGCCAACTCCGCAACCGACGCGTCGCGCTCGACGCTCACCAGATTGAGCACCGGCTTGCCCATCGCCATGTACTCGATGACTTTGCTCGCCAACTGGGCGGCCGAGTCATTGCCGATGTTCACCAGGATGTCGGCATCTCTCATCGCCTGCAGGACTTCTGCCCGACCGACCAGCCCGTGAACGAACAATTGGGACCTCATGGACTCCGTATAGGGCGCGAGCGTGTCCCCACAATCGTTGACCGATCCGTAGAAATGCAGCTCGAGCGGTCGACCGTTCCCGGCCTCGACTAACGCCCGAAATAGCGCAAGCAATGGTTCCGGGCTTCTCAACCTCCGGTAGAGCGTCCCGATATATACCAACCTGAGGACGCCGTCCGTTCTTGCGACTGGCAGCATGACAGGACTCGGTAACGACAGCAGCGGTGGAATCACAACAACTTTCCCGCTTTCGAGCGCAAAATGTTCCTCGTAAAGACGCTTTGTCTCTTCGGTCGTCGCGCTGATTGCATCGGCCTTCATGAGCACCTTGCGCTCAATTGCCCGATTTAATGGCGAATACAGCCGCCGATTGTTGGGCGAAGGCTCTTTCGTCAAGTGAAAGGGGTCGCCAATATCCACCAGCCACCGCACGTTCGGCAACCGGCGTTTCGCAAGAAGCCCGACAAGATGTCCCGTGAAGGGATGCGAAACGGAAATGATCCAGTCGTAGCTGTTTCGCCCACAAAGAATGTGTGCCATGCGGACCGCAGGAATCACCCATCCGCAGGCATAGTCAGGCCAATATGCGGCCCGCCACAGCGTGCGAACGACTCTTCGCACCGACGCGCGCAAAGTCGAAAGCACGCCGACCCCGGCTTTCGCGGTCTCACCTGCCTTCGGAGTCACCCGTGCCGACGCGTTCAGCAGCCAGTCCCTGACTCTGTAGACGGTGGCGCCGTCACACTGTTCATTCGCTGTGCCATTCGGCACCGCCGCGCAAAGCACGTCCACGTGGTGCCCCTTGCGTGCAAGATGTGACGCGATGGCCGACCATCGAAACGCCCGTGGAGTGAGATCGGGTGCGAAGGAGTAGGTGATGAGGAGGAGTTTCATTTTGCCTGCGATGCTTCACACGGCCGCGAGCTGCCCATAGCCGGGCGAAAACGCCAACCTGGCAGGCGTCGGGTCGACAATACGCAGATCACCCTCCGCAAAGTCGTGCACCGAGACCTTGTCATTCTCGAGCGCGATGATTCGATAGACCCACGGGCCGTACCCGTGGTGGCGCCCGATGAACCCGCGCGGCCCGAAATACAGGCATTCGCCCTCGGCGGCACCGCGAAGGTCAAACGCCCCGCGCGCCAGATTGCCCGGCTCGCGCCCCGGCGTGCGCGGGACATGGTGTGCCGCGGCGGATCGATACGCGTTCCGCCAGTCCGGAAAGGGCGTGTAGAGATACGTGCCCGGGTCACGCGCCAGTTCCTTGCCGTTCATTACGAGCTCGATCGCCAGTTGATCGCAGTGTGCATGCGCTCCAAGGCCAGCCAGCCCGATCTCACCGCAGCGCACCGCCAGATACAAATTTGGCGCGCGAAAGACGTAGCAGCCCATTCCGGTGAACGCGGAGGTTTGAAGATTGCGCAACAGATCGTTCGAATCCGAGGGAAAAATACATGTCCAGCGATTCTCGCTTTGAGCTTTGCCGAATCGCTCGTCGACTTCGCGCCAAGCCGCGTCGTCATCTAGTCGCGGGGCGCGCAATGCCCCCCTTTCCTGCGCCTCCGCGGTAGATGTACGCCGGCCCTTTACGCCAGCGAGACCCGCGATCAGCAATGAACCTACGTCGGTCGGAGCACGCGATCGACCGGCGTCTGAATCATGCAGTGCATCGATTCCGGCAATCAAGGCGCGGTGGTCTAGCGACCAGGCTGGCGACGAAGGATCGTTGTCGGCGCCCAGTTGCTCGCCACTTCCCATGGTGATGAATCGACCGCTGTCGTTGTCTCCGAACTGTGCAACGAGGTCATTGGGCTTCGTCATCGCTTCGGTAAAGGCCGCCATCTTTGTCAGACGATCCCAGCACCATTCGGGAAGCGGGCTCGTTCGGTCGCCCCCGGGAATCAGGTACATCGGAATCGGTCCTGGTCTCACCCGCGGAGTCGTGTTCAATCTCTCGTGCCTGTAGCGCGCAAGTGCGCGGCGCTTGTCCTCCGGCAGATTCGCCAGAAGAGCGAAGGCCCAAAGCACCATCTCCGACGACAAGCGGTGATAGCACACCGATGCCTCGAAGTTGCTGCCGTCCTCATGAAACTGGTAGGCGACTTCCGAGATCAGCTCCTGAACCGAAAATGCAAGCCAGGCATCCACTTCCTCATCGCACGGGAGAAAGCTCGCAGCAAACAGCAGACCGACGATGTCGGCGAGATAGTGGTTCCCCCGCAACTGCGGAGACCATTCCAGGTTCCCCGCGATATGCCGTGCGTGCGCGATAATGCTTGAACGAAAAACAAGATCAAAGTCGTCGTCAAACTCCGCACCGGAGGCAACGAGCACATCGCGTGCGACCAGCATGTTGGCGACGCGTATCGCGACATCCATCGCACACGCCCAGTTGACGCCGAAGCGGGGCGGATTCGTTGCAATGAAGTCGAGCACCTGATTCCTGAACTCGCGGGCATAGCTATCCGCCGGCTGGAAGCTCGCGAGACCTGCGTTGGAGAATTGGCTCGCGATTGCCAAGGTCGGCAGGTGCTGCATCCTTGCTAATTCCCACGGAACCTTCACATCAACGCCGGGCAAGTGTCCGAAACGGATATCCCTGTACCACGTATCCTCGCGCCACCGATAACCCGACTTGAAATCCGACTGCCAGTCGATCGGCATGTAGCCATCCTCGACCAGTCGCCACACAGCTTGAGCCTTGGATAGATTGGCCTTGTTGATCCGGCCGGCAAGCCAGGCGCCACGGCGGTCCGCCTCAACAGGGCGCGAGTCCGGATAGGACACACCATGAACGCCATGGCAATCCATGCCGTGCGCGACAGTGACCCATCCTGAACCGAGCAGATTGAAGCGGTGCTCGACGGCCTGCTGCGCTTGCCGACGAACCAGGTCGGGGTAGGCAGGGAAAGCGCTGACCAGTTGCGAGATGAATGCGCGATCGAGGAACCCAAAGCGGTGCGGTAGCAGTAATCGCGACACTCCGCCAGTTACGGTCAAAGTCGGCCAAAGGCAGTCACGTTGCCTGTTTAACACGCGTGAGAATTCCCTCTGAAACCTCCCATACGCTCTGCGTATCAGGCTCACCGAGGTAGCGCTGCGAGGCGTCGGGGGCATCTAGCGCCTTTCCAACGACGGCAATAACTTAAGGCGTACCAGTGCCTCCACATTTTCCTGCTTCCATCGGCAAAATCGGGCGAATAACACGACGAGACTATTCCAGCATTCTTATGTTGGCTTTCTACAATGCAGAAGAATCACTTCGGACCATTCTTTGAAGAGAAGCGCGGGAGCGTATCTCAGTAGATTCCAGATACTCCCTGTATCAATCGAGAAATTGAAGGTCTCTTCGGAAACGATCTCGAAGCCAGCCTGACCGACGACATAGCGCGCATCCGCGAGCGTGTATTCGCGATGGTGTCCGGTGTACGGCACGGCGGAGTAATACACCTCGCCGACAGGGGAAAGCACCGTTGTCCCTTTGAAGAAGAACGCAAAGCGCCTAGGCCAATAAGCCAAATTGGGCACTTCAAAGACTAGCGCCCCCCCTGGCTTCAAGACGGTTCGTATATTCTCCAGTAGGTGCATTGGCGTATGCGCCAGATGCTCAGCAACTGCCATGCATGTCACCGCATCGAATCGCGATGAAATCGCCTCCACGTCATTCCCCGGTTCGGTGAAGTCAATATCAATCACCTCTATTCCGTTCGATTTCAAGTAATCGGCAACGCCGTCGAGGGCGTGATCGTAGTACCCGAACTTTTCAGCGATAGACACCGATAACCCCAAGCGTCTAAGAGTTAACGGAAACGCCGCCAAGAACCCCCCTACATCCAAAACACTCTTTGCGCCGGCCGACTGAATTACTCTCAAGGCTCTTAGATAGCGTGTCTCGGAATCCAATAGATATTGCTTTGGATTGAAATTGCCGGTCCGCCAGCCGACGTTATGCTTTGCGATGGCTGATAGGTCCACCGGAACGAACGCCATAATTTCTCGGACAGCTTCGCGGTAGGTAGACGAGAAGATTTCGTCGCTGGTCGTAGTCTTCATTAAAGTCAACACTCAAATCGTCATCGAGTTTCTGATTACCTTTCTGGATTCAATGAAGATGCTGATAGTTACTGTTGCAGCAGAAACCATCGTGGCGATAGCCGCGCCAACGGCTCCATAAGAAGGGATCAGCAGGAGATTAAACGCGACGTTCAAAGCGAGCGCCACGAGAATCAGGCACAACAAGAATTTAAAGCGCTCGAAACGCATGACCAAGTTCACGTGCGGGCTGAATGCGAAGGAAATGACGGCTGATACGCACAGGATGCGGAACGTTGCGACCGCCTCCGGATACTTCCCCGTATCTATCCACGGAATCGCCCACTCGGCCACCCAGCCGGCGAAAGCCACCACCACGATGAATGCCATCACGATCTGCTTGTGCTTGGCGAACAAAATCCGCAGCTCCTGGTGACTGGACGATTTTCGAATCATCGGCAGGAGAACCGCATGCACTGAGCCAAGCGCGAGCGACAGGATGCTGTAATAGCGAAACGCCGAGCCATAAGTCGCAATCATGGCGTCGTTTCCTACGATCTTCAGCATGAAGACATCCGTCTGGGTGAAGATGCCCAGCACAAAAAAGTAGGCAAACAGGTAGGCGTACTCGCCCTTGACCACACCACGTGCAAATCGGGAGATCTCGCTGTAGCTTGTCGCTTTCCATTCGACCAGCCTTTCTCCGAGCGCCCACCAGGAAACCGCCAGAAGCGACGCAGCCTGGACGGCAAGGACAGCAACGGCAGTAATCCCAGATTCCCAGACATACATCAGGGCAAGCACACAGCAGAAAAAGAGCAGCGAGCGATACAGCTCAATCAGGGAAAACTTGAGGAACCTCAGATCCCGCTGATAGTAGGTCTTTGCAAATTCGGAAACGCAGCTTGCCGCAACCAGGATCGCAACTACCCAGTACAAACTGCCCAGCGAGGCAAGCAGCGGCAGTCCCACCAGTACGAGTCCGGCAACAAGGAACAATTGCAGGCCAATGGAAGACCACTCGGCGTGCTGCATCTCTGGTTGCGGGGTGGAAAGGATGTAGATTCTGTTGAACGTTGACGCGAGACTCTGCGTCACGAATGCAACCAGCGAAAGCGCAAACGTGTAATCGGCATATTCGTTTCTGGGCATGTAGCGAATCAACAATATGCCCAGAACGCCGAGGATGATCTTTGACGCCACGTCAAACGAGAGTACCTGAAACACGGCTTTCATCTGAGTTTCCAGCGCTTCTCATTGAAATACCGTCGGAGTCGCGCGTATGCCCCTCTTCGGTAAACTGGTTGCCGGCTTTCGCCACCTGCTTCCAGTAGGAACATCCAAGCGCTAACCACCTGCGGAGGAAGACCACACGCGACATCTGCATTCCACGAGATGACCCTTCCGGATTTCATGATTTGATCGAACCCAAACCCGCAGAGAAACGTTCGCGGCTGGTATTCAAGTATGTTGAAGCCGCAACCGGTGATCACCCTCCGGATGAGCCGATAAGAAAAGAAGTTGATGTGCGGGCTGACGGCCAAAGTATCGGCCGCCCCAGTACCCGCTGACGCGCCGCGCAGGAATCGTTTGATAGTTCGAAGAGCCCAATAGATCCCCGCCAACTGCAGAATTGTTTCAATGAGCGATGCAAACTCGAAAGGCCCATAGCCGTTCGGCAGAGTCAGGACAATCTTTCCGCCCGCGATGAGGCGACTTTTCAAGAAGTCGAGAAGAGCATTGGGATCCTCCACATGCTCTATGACTTCCGAGGCAATCACCAGATCAAAGGTGCCGAGGCTGCCCGCCTCGGTCTCCGGGACATAACGGGCATTGCCGTGAAGATTCTCGCGCCTAGCAAACGCGATGCTTGCCTCGTCGCTATCGACTCCGACAAACTGGGTACCTGGGAATCGCGCAGCAAGCAAGGCCGTAAGGTTCGCGCCCGTTCCGCAACCCATGTCCAGGACGCGCGCCGGTCGGTACCTGGAAATCACTCCTACGACGAAGTCCAGGCGCTTCCTGTTGCCGTAGGTGTTTTCAATCACGTATGTACTCTTTCCACCACAGCGAGAAATTGAACAGGTACCAAACCTGTGCAGCCTTTTTTTCAGCGATCAAGCGAAAAACCTCATCGCGATCAAAGAAATCCGTCTTGGCGCAGAAGTCGTCCAGCTCCTTGCGGATCTCGCTTCCAAGCCGGTCCAAGAACCACTCATAAATCGGCACGCCAAACCCCTGCTTCTTGCGATCGATTATCTCGTCCGGGATCACGCCACGCACCGCTTTCTTCAAGATGTACTTGAGCGTGCCGTGTCTCGTCTTCATTTCTTCGGGAATGCTCATCGCGAGCTCAACCAACTTGTGGTCGAGGAACGGCACCCGACCCTCGAGACTCACTCCCATGCTCATCTTGTCTATCCGCATGAGAAGCAACTCGGGTAGTCTGAGATTCAAGTCCAGGTATGTCATCCAGTTGAGCCGTGAGGGATCTTTCGCCCTCGCCTCGAACCGTTGTCGAATGGGCCGAATCACCTCCCATGACGTCTTGCCCGCAAGCTTTTGCCGGAGACGGGGTGACAATAAGCGCCACTTGTGGGTCTCGGTGAACGCCTCAGCCCCTCCCCAGAATATCGGCTGGCCAGCCGCCCCGCGCCTTAACCATTCATAGGAGAACGAGTACTCCTTGTTGAGAAGCCGCAGCACCACGAGGCCCAATTGTTTGAACAAATTTGGAATGGGAAGATCGTTGTATCGCTGAAGACGGAAAGCTGTTTTCCATCCGGGGTACCCCCAGAACAACTCATCGGCCCCCTCACCGACCTGGCAGACGATTACGCCGTGTTCCCTGGCAAGCTTTGACACAAAGTAAACCGGAAAACAAACGGGATCCGCAATGGGTTCGTCCTGCAAGCGGACCATTCTCGGAAGAAACCCGATGAGGTCATCAACGGTGAGCAGCTTCTCGTGGTATTCGGCACTGACCTGATCGGCAACTCGTCTCGCATATCTCAGTTCGTTCTGGTAGCTGCCGTAATCGCCCTCATAGCCGATGGTGAACGTCTTCACCCGTTCTCTTGCTTCGCCTTCTGAAAACAACGCCGCATTGGTACTTGAATCAATGCCGCCCGAGAGAAACACGCCGACCGGCACATCGCTGACCTTTCGCAGCCTGACCGCGTTTTTCAGTTCATCCAGGACTCTTGCGGCCACCTCCTCGTCGGAGTGCCCATCAAGCAACGCTGTATGGTCCAGAACGTCCCAATAGCGCTCCTCACGAATATCTCCATCAAAAGCGATTCTTAGCCAGCTTCCACAGGGCAGTTTCCTGATTCCCGCGAACAAGGTCTCGGGCGCTGGCGTGGTTAGAAACGAGAGATAGTGGAAAAGCGCTTCCTCGTTTACCACCCGTCGTTGCTGGGGATCTTCGAGCAACGCCTTGATTTCGGAGCCAAAGGTAATTCGCCCATTGTGAACGCTGTAATAGAGCGGCTTTACCCCCATCCGGTCGCGGATCAGCCACAACTCCTTTCTAGCCGCGTCCCAGAGGGCAATGGCAAACATGCCGCGGAACTTGTGGAGGCAGGCAATTCCCCACTGCTCGAATGCATGAAGTATCACCTCCGTGTCAGAGTGGTCTGTCTTCCAGTGGTGACCACCGATGCAATCCAGTTCCTTTTTTATATCGGCATGGTTATAAATTTCGCCGTTGTAGACAATCTGCAGGCTACCGTCCTCGTTGCTCATCGGTTGCGCTGCGGCATCCGATAGATCAATGATCGAAAGTCTGCGATGGCCGAGCCCAACCTTGCCATCACGCGACACCCACACTCCGCTGCCATCCGGACCACGATGGGTCATCGTGTCGCGCATGACGGTAATGTAGGATTCAGTTACTTCGAATGCGCTCCCCTTGAAAACCAAGGCGCCAACAATGCCGCACATTATTTGCGCGCCCTGATTCCGATGAACCACCCCCAAGAATCCGGGAAGAATTTACTCAGCCACTTAGGCCAATGATCCGTGTCGTAGGTCGTGATAAGAGGAATCGCCTCAAGGCTGCCAAATTCAGAGAACATCGCCTTTAATTCCGGAACGGTATAAGACTTCGTTCCGATGCTTTCAACTTTATCCCAGACGACGTCAGAAAAACTGAGCCACGGCTTTCCGGCAAGTAGCGCATGCCTTATCCAAAGTTTGAACACGAGCGGAGAACGTCTCCCGTATAGCATTCCCACAAACATTCCGTCAGGCTTCAATACTCGCCGTATTTCCTTGACGACAATCTCGGGGTTCTCGGAGTGGTGGATGACCCCCCATGAATAGACGAGGTCAAATGAACTATCTGGAAATGGTAGACGCTCCGCGTCTAGTCGCTGGAGATGGGTCTTGAATCCGTAAAGCGCGAACCGCGCTCTAGTCGTCTCAATTGCTGCTTCAGTAAGGTCAACACCGAAACACTCTGCCCCACCTCTTGCCCATTGAAGGTGGTCGGTTCCCGCACCTACGCCGACCTCAAGGATTTTTTCCCCGTAATGCCGCGAGAATTGTGCTACTGAGTGTATGAATGGTTCGACCTTATAGCGATGCGTTTCTATTTGCTCAAACCACTCTCTAGTAAGCGGTGTCAATTCGCCGACGATCACTTCACCGCTGCCACAGGGGCCCTGCTCCCAGAAAGACCGAACTTCGTCATTGAGTTTCAAGTTTCCGTCCTTGGTAGTCGTCGGTCGCTGTGTGTACGCGGATAAACAGTATGTTGCGGTACTCCACGCCAAAGCGCCGAATTCCTCTTCTATACGCGCGAAGACGGCGCCAAGATTCGATCCACGTCAAAGCTGATCCGGGTGGCCTGGAGTTGCTGCCAAAGCGGGATAGGCCATTTGGCCTCGCCTCTCAATGCCCGCGCGAATGCCATCAATTCGGTCTTCTGGCCCTTGTCGGGGGCACGCGTCGAGAGTGGCTTTTGTTTCGAACCGACAATCGACATGCTCCGGTAGTCATTGAGCGAGATAACCAAGCCATCGACGAAAACCTCCATCGTCTCCTTGGGAAACTCGGTCGTACCGAGGGCCGTATAGGTGAGCGTCGCCACCGAGCCATCGTCAAAGCTAATGGTCACGACAAAGTTGTCGGACGACGCGTAATGACCGGTAGCGGGGCGAATGGCACTCGCGTGCACGCCCTGCACCCGCGCACCGGTCAGAAACGTGAATAGGTCGTAAATGTGGCAAGCCTCGCCCCTATTTCGACCGCCGCCTTCAGGCGAGTGCACCCAATGATCCAGAGAGATGTATCCGGCGTTCATCCGGTAATTGATGATCATCGGGTTCGAGCGTTGCTTGACCAATGATGCGATCCTTTCCGCATAGGGGGAGAACCGTCGATTGAAACCCGTCAGCAGCACCGGCCGCGGGTCCGCACCGTCGCCATAGAAGGCTTCGATCTCGGCCACCTCGGCCTCTTGGAGCGCCAGCGGCTTTTCGACCAGTACATGCTTGCCGGCTCTCAACGCCTGCATCGCGATGGATGCATGCGTATCGTGCCGGGTCGCGATGATTACTGCATCGATGTCGCTGTCGTCGAGGACCTCCCGATAGTCGGTGGCGCAGTATTGCGCGCCAAACCGCTTCGCGGTGGACGCTGCGTTATGGCCCGTTCGACTGACGACGGCGCGCAATTGATAGTCCGTCTTAAGCTCCAGCAGATTGGGCAGGTGCATTTCCTTGGCAAAACTGCCGGCGCCGATCACCGCCACGCGAATGACGCCTTTCCCGACGGTCAATGCGCGGGGCGCGCAGGCGATGCGCTTCGATGGCGATGACTGCTGCTCCGAGTATGAGAGCAGAACCATCAAGGGCTTTTCACCGCCGGCCTGCAGGGAACGGTACGCCGCTTCAACCTCGATGATCGGATAAACGGCCGTGATCAGCGGCGTGACGACAATCGCACCTTCGGCCATCAACCGCAGGTACTCCCCCATGTTCCTGTTCTCCGTCCAGCGCACCTGCGCCAGCGGATAGTCGAGCCCCTCCTCCTCGTACCTGCTGTCGTAGCGCCCCGGTCCGTACGACGTCGAAATCAGAAAATCCAGTTCTTTCGCGTAGAAGTCAGCCCGATTGAGATTGAGGCCAACGTCGCCCACCAGAACCACCCGCGCCTTCTTTCGGCACATCTGGAACGCGGTCGAAACGATCTCGTCGGACGGGCTTGCCGCGGTAATGACGACGCCGTCCGCCCCGGCCCCGTTTGTCAGCCGGGCAACCTGCTGCACGTCGCTTACGTCCTCCGGGTGAAACCCTCGGTTCATCCCGTGCTGCGCCGCCAAGGCGATCCGCGCGCGATCGAGGTCGACACCGATGACCCGACATCCGTTGGCGCGCAGCAGTTGAACAGTCAGTTGTCCCAGGATTCCCAGCCCGATTACGACGAACGTTTCGCCGAGGGTCGGGTTGGCCCGTCTGACACCCTGTAATGCGATCGCACCCAAGGCCACTGACGACGCCTCGGCAAGACCAAGGTTGTCGGGAACGTGCGCGACGAGATTTGTCGGAACACGCACGAATTCCGCGTGGAATGCGCATTGCGCCCCTGCACAGGCGACCCGATCGCCGGGCTGGAATTCGTCCACGCCTTCCCCGACTTCGATGACCACACCGGCGCCGGAATATCCGGTGGGCAACTCGACCCCCAGACGCGCCTGCACCGCGCGTCGCGTCTGAGCAAACCCGTCGGAGAGAATCATGTCGACAACCTTCTTCACGTTCTGGGGTTGCCGCAAGGCCCGCTTCCACAAGGGCAATCCGGACGACCTGAGACCCGACATCTCGGTGCCGATGGAAATGCAGGAGTGATCCATCCGAACGAGGACTGTCCCCGGCTCCACGACGGGCGCAGGTACGTCTTCGAGCCGAACGGACCCACCACTGACCATGACCTGCTTCATCGCCAGATGCCCCGCGTGTCGATGACCGCCTTGCCTTCCAGCCGTGCACCGTCGACGGATTTGAACTGAACGTGATCGACGAGCAGCACGATGACATCAGCCCCGCTCAATGCCGTATCGAGGTCAACGAGTTCGACACCCGGATTGCGGTTCAACCCCGGAGGCAGCGCGTCGGCATAAGGCTCGGCGGCGGCTCCTCTTCGACAACTACGTCGCCAGAATCTGAAAAAACCTGCTTCACTTTTAACGCGCGGTCTGGAAAACCCCCATAGTCTACACCATGGCAATTCCCCGACTTTGCAGAACCGCGTCGGTCAGCAATGCCTGGAAGCGGGCGCGCACAATACCTGCATCGTGACGCTCGACTGCGAGTCTCCGGGCATTTTCGGAAATGCGTCGGCGCAGGGCGGCATCGGAAATCAACGTACCAATGCCGGCGGCAACGCGATCGACCCCGGGATGATCCACGAGATGTGCCCATCCTTCATCGCGCGCGTACCGCATTTGCGCTACTTCGGGTGGTCCGTAGGCAAGAATCGGCGTCCCCGAAAGCAGATAAGCAGGAACCTTTGTCGGCATTGAATATCGGATGTACTTGATGGTCTGGCTGTCGAAATTCACTGGCAACAGAAGCACGTCGGCATCGCGCAGTTTCGCGAAGAACTCATTGTCGTTGGCAATCGAGTCAAACAATGACACGCTTGGGCCCACGACGAGCCGTTCCCGATACTTCTCCGCATAGAAGGACGGACTATAGATTGAAAGCCTGACGCGCTCACCGGACCGAGCCAGTTGCTCCACGGCATTGCAACAATCGACGAGGCTCTGCAGTTGGGCAAATGGCAATACAGATCCGATGTAGAGAACATTCGCTTGCGGCGACACGGTAAGATCCGATTTCCCCAACGCAGTCCAGCGGGTCGTGTCCAGGGCGTTCTGGAATGGAACGAATGGTACGCCATAGCGATCCTGGTATGCATCGCACATCGCGTCACAGATCCCAAGACGGTATGTCGCCGCATGCATCAGACTCCGGAGCAGGCGCTCCATCTTTTTTCGGGGGAAATGCGAGAGCAGGCCTCCACGATACGAGATTGCTGGCCAGTCGTCCATCATGTGGACCACCATAGGAATGCGGAATCGATCCAACACGGCGTGCGCCAGATCTATCATCGAGTTCGAGCCGAGGATCGTATACAGAACCTGAGGGTCAAACTCGGTGATCCAGCGCTCGAAACGCGGGCTCAGCCGGCCGGTGTCGGGCAGCATGTTCCCGAAAACAACCTCTTTTCCAACCCTCGCGAGTCGAAGTAGCCCACCGTCGACGCGGCTCGATGCTGCGGAGGTGGCGAGGGACGAAGGGCGGAATGACGCCCCGAGTTTTCGGAGTTCGGCGTTGCCGAGTCTGAAGTAGTTGTCGCAGACCACATCATCGGTCGGGACAGGATCGTTGTGTGCGGTCGCGATCCGGTCCTTCGGCCATCCGGCAAACAAGTTGCCGAACGTGATTCCACCACCAGTAACGCGATTGAAGGCCGCAGGAGTCAGGAACAGTACGCGCGGGCGGGATAAGACCGCTCCTTCGTTTCCCGGCATCAGCATAGGGATCCACGGGACCTGAAGCACAAATGGGATCGGACGCTCCGTCCTGTTTGGAACACACCGCGCGTCAGTACTGCGCAAGTGGGAAGCCGTTGCGTCATGTCAGTCCCCACGGGATTCGACCTGCGCAACACTCTGCCACATGGAGCTGAGACCTTTCTCGAAGGAGACTGCAGGCATCCAACCCGAGCAAGACCGCAGTTTGCTGCTTTCCAGGACATTTTCAGAAACATCGAATCCACGCGAGGGAAGAAACTCAATATTGACGCGCAACCCCGAACTCTCTGCAAGAGGACGGATTGCATCAAGGACCTCGAGATTGCTACGCCCCACGCCGGTGCCAATGTTGTACACCTCCCCGGCGGACCCTTGATCCAGGGCCGCGATTATGCCACTCGCAACGTCCGTAACGTGAACGTAGTCCCGTACCGTCTTGCCTTCACCGAACACAACGACGTTCTTGCCTCTGAGGACGGACGCCATCGCGGTGGGGACAAAGCCTTGTCCGGTAAATGCGCGCTGCCCGGCACCGTAGGCGTTACCCGGTCGGACGATCGACACGGGCAGCCCGTAAAGCCGGTGAAACATGAGCGCGTACTTTTCGATGGCAAGTTTGGTGATCCCGTAAGGGGACACAGGCTCAGTCGGACTGTCTTCGCCAATCGGCAGCCGCCGGACAGGTCCATACACCGTTCCCCCGGAAGACACGACGATCAGCCGCCTGAGTTTTGCAGCAACGGCCTCCTCAAGCAACCGGACGCTTGGCGGCAGATTGGAAAGAATGTCAAAGACCGGGTCGGCGTAACTCGTCTGCGGCACTGTGGCATAGGCAAGATCGATTACTTCGTCCACCCGAGGCAGAAACGCCCGCAGCACTTTGCGGTCTTCATAGTCTCCCGGAACATACTGGGCGTTTTCAGGAAAGAGGGCCGGAGGTTCGGGATGCCTGCCAATGACGACGACCTTCCGTCCGGACTCGACGAGAAGCCGCGTTACCCATGTTCCGATGAATCCTGCCCCTCCTATAACGCAGCTGTTCCTCGAATCGCTCATAGATCCAGCATCAGGTTTCCGTAACCGTTCAGGGTTCGACGAGCTGATCGCAACGCCTCAAATATTGCAATGCCGGTTGGGGCATTCTTGTTAACCTTCGGGAATCGTGATTTCAATTGTCGTTCAGCGCGATGCAGCCGCTCAATATAGGGGACGTAGATCGCGCGTTTGACGGGGACGGGGAGTCGATACATTCCTACATAGAGGTCATACAACCAATCCATCAAGACACGTAAGCCCTGGAAATGATAGAGAAGCAACGGATCCCCATCCACAAACACCGTCTTGTCGTCTTGAGAGATCATGTAGCTTCCGATGTTCCACGGCGCAGCATTCAGGCCTGGCCTCGGAGTAGTGGGTTCGCATCGCCAATGCGCGGCAATGATGTCCAGATACTTCTGGTCTGCAAACCTCTGGGCAGTTGGAACAAAGGATACCGACTCAACGCAAAGGCGCTTCCATTCCCTCAGCGCGTCCCTACCTTTATTCGTGCTGCGGAAGGCCGCAAATCCAGCATTAAATCTGCCGACGTGCCCTTCGAAGGCCTGAAATTCTCGAGAAAGGCTATGCGGAGTGAACAGAGCATCCAGATCTACTTCAGCCTGGAGCGGCGCCGAAAGGTCGCCCAAAACCATCATGTCAGTGTCGAGGTAGACACCCCATTCCGCGTTTGGATTTTTGGCCAACGCATACTCAAGAATGAAAGGCTTGCTGGTCCAGCAGTATTCTCCGACCGTGCGCAGCGGTCGAAGCATTGCCAGTTCGCTCGACGCGAACTCATCGTGTGGTACCGCTTCGGTCCTCGGAAGGGCGAGTTCCCGCATGACTGCGTACGCGATGTTGTCCATGCAGAAGAGATACAGCTTTCCTTCCATGCAAAACTGCGCGAAAGTCTCCGCAAGGACCATTGCACGTGAAAGATACCCACTGTCAAAGTTGGTAACGTAAATACTGCTCACAGGCCTGTTCCTTCGGATGTGCTACGGAACTGCATATAGATCCGCTGCGTCCATTGGCACGAGCTACCCCGTTTTTCGGTAGACGTACGTAACAGAGTGGCCCGACGGCCGCATGTTTTTGAAGGCGAGTCCCTTGGCGAGCAAGCGGGCGAGCATACCTGCGAGGCGCAGTCGGATTCGGCCCATAAGGGAGATATCAACAAGCGCCGGCTCGTGGCCCAGCATGCAATTCATGGATGATAGAACCAGTGTCTGCGCATAACCGACGACATGGACGTCTGCGAGTCTTTCATGCTCGATTGCTTCAACCTCGAGTCCGAACATGGACGCAAGTTTGTCGAGCGT
>CAZYTR010000422.1:0-3531 GCA_964650365.1 uncultured Alcaligenaceae bacterium
AGGCCGAGGGAAAATGGGTGGCGAAGCACGACGCAATGGCGGCCGGCTCGCGGTGGGTAGAACCGAATCGAATCAAGGCAGGTCGTGCCGATCGAGCCCGCGGCTGGGCCGGGCGCGGCGTCTCCGCAACTCGCGCATCACATCTCCCCCCTTCACGCCCCCCCCTCCTTCGTCTTGGCCGTCTTCTGCGCCATCTTGTCGGCGACTTTCTGTGCCTCGGTAAAATCGAGCGCGCCCTCGTAAATTGCACGGCCGGTAATCGCGCCCATGATCCCTTCCGATTCGACTTCGCACAGCGCCTTCACGTCCTTGATGTTGGTGATCCCGCCGCTGGCGATCACCGGGACCGACAATTCGCGCGCAAGCTCGACCGTCGCCTTTATATTTACCCCGGTCATCATGCCGTCGCGGCCGATATCGGTATGGATGACCGCCTCGACGCCGTAATCCTGAAATTTCTTGGCCAGGTCGACCACGTCGTGTCCGGTCACCTTTGACCAGCCGTCCACTGCAACTTTGCCGTCTCTCGCATCGAGTCCGACCATGATGTGGCCGGGAAAGGCGTAACACGCATCGTGCAGAAATCCCGGCGTCTTCACCGCGGCCGTGCCGATGATGATGAAAGCAATGCCGTCATCGAGATAGCGCTCGATGGTATCGAGGTCGCGAATGCCGCCGCCCAGCTGTACCGGAATGTCCGCCCCAACGGCCTTGACTACGGCCTTCACGGCTTCTTCGTTCCTGGGCTTGCCGGCAAAGGCGCCGTTCAGGTCCACCAGATGCAGGCGCCGGGCTCCAAGTTTCAGCCAATGGCGCGCCATGGCACCGGGATCTTCCGAAAAGACCGTGGCGTCAGTCATCGAGCCTTGCTTCAGACGAACACAGTGTCCGTCCTTGAGGTCAATCGCCGGAATGATCAGCATGGTATGGATATCGCTCGCTGCAGGCGGCGCGAGCGGCGCGCACCCGTTGAGGCCGTTGCGACAGACAAGGGGATCCTTACGGGTTACAAGGGGTTAGGCGCTTGCGGCGGGAATCGCCCGTCTTTGGCCCGGCGCGCGGCTCGTTCCGTCCCAGGAGACGAAATTCGACAACAGGCGCAGGCCGGCAGACTGGCTTTTTTCAGGGTGGAACTGCACGGCGAAAATGTTATTCCTCGCAACGGCACACGTAAAGCTGAAAGGATAACGGGCGGTACCCGCCACCAAAGCCTGTTCCCGCGCATCCACGTAGTAGCTGTGCACAAAATAGAAGCGGCTGCCATCGGGAATCCCCGACCACACCGGGTGGGACATGGTCTGATAGACCTGGTTCCAGCCCATGTGTGGCACCTTGAGCTTCTCGCCGCGGTCGCCCACCATGCGTTCGGCGGGGAAGCGGACGACTTTCCCCGGCAGTATGCCCAAACCCTCGACGCCACCCTCCTCGCTCGATTCGAACAACATCTGCAAACCGATGCACAGACCCAGAAACGGCTTGCTGCGCGCTGCCTCCAGCAATGGCGCGCGCAAACCGCGCGCGTCCATCTCACGCATGCAATCCGGCATCGCGCCCTGGCCGGGAAAAACCACTCTGGTGGCAGAGCGCAGTACTACTGGGTCACCGCTCACGGTAACGACCTTGTCGGGGGCGACATGCTCAAGTGCTTTCGCCACCGAACGCAGGTTGCCCATTCCGTAATCAACCACAACAATATCCGTCATACCAACGTGGTTCGTGACCCGTGGTTGGTGTTCAACAGTGTTTGCCGTCGCATATGCGGCCGAAAAACCGATCCGCGAAACCGCTCAGAGGCTCCCCTTGGTCGAGGGCAACGCGCCGGCCGCCCGTGGATCCATCTCGGAGGCCATACGCAGCGCGCGCCCGAATGCCTTGAAGATGGTCTCGGCCTGGTGGTGCGCGTTCCGGCCCTTGAAGTTGTCGACGTGCAAAGTCACCAGCGCGTGGTTCGCGAAGCCCTGAAAGAATTCATGGACTAGGTCGATGTCGAACTCGCCAACCAGTCCGCGCGCATATTCGACCGCATATTCGAGCCCGGGCCGGCCCGAGAGATCCACCACCACCCGCGACAATGCTTCGTCCAAGGGGACGTAGGCGTGGCCATAGCGGCGCACGCCTCTTTTGTCGCCGATCGCCTTCGCGAATGCCTGGCCGAGCGTGATGCCCACATCCTCGACGGTGTGGTGGGCGTCGATATGAAGGTCGCCCTTGGCTTCGATCTCCAAGTCGATCATGCCATGGCGCGCCACCTGGGCGAGCATGTGATCGAAGAATCCGATACCAGTGTCAAGCTTGGACGCGCCGCTGCCATCAAGATTGAGCTGGACGCTGATCCGGGTTTCCAGGGTATTGCGGGTGACTTGGGCTTGGCGCATGCGATAGGCGTCAAAAATTACTTCATCGTAACCCAATTAGGGTGTCGCCGACGAGGCGACGCCCGCCTCGAGAAAGATCCCGCGCAAGGCACCGAGCAGCGCATCGCACTGCTCATCCGTTCCCACCGTAATGCGCATGAACGGGGCTATGCGGGCCGGATCGCGGAAATGCCGCACGATAATGCCTCGCTCGCGCAGCCCAGCCGTGAGCGCCGCGCCTTCCCAGCGCAGATGGCGGGCGAAGACGAAATTTGCCGCGGAGGGCAAGACCTCGAACCCCAGCGCCTGAAGTCCGGCAACCAGGCCCTCGCGGCTTTGGGTCACCTTGCGACAGGCCGCTTCGAAATAATTCTGATCCTCCAACGCCGCCACGGCTCCAGCCTGGGCGAAACGGTCCATCGGATAAGAGTTGAAACTGTCCTTGACCCGGATGAGCGCCTCGATCAATTCCGGATGCCCGATCGCATAACCCACACGCAGCCCCGCCAGCGCACGGGACTTGGACAAGGTGTGCGTCACCAGTAGCTGGGGGTGGCGGTGCACCAGCGACACGGCGGATGTCCCGCCGAAATCCACATACGCCTCATCGATCACGACTACGGACGCGGTGTTTCCCTGCAGGAGCCGCTCGATTTCGGACAAGCGCAGCAGGCGCCCGGTCGGCGCATTCGGATTGGGAAAGACTATTCCACCGTTGCTCGTCCGCAAATAGTCATCGACGTCGATCTCGAGCGAATCCGTCAGTGGAATCTCGCGATAAGCGATGCCGTACAAACGGCAGTACACCGGGTAGAAGCTGTAGGTGACGTCCGGAAACAACACCGGCTGGTCGTGCTGGAGCAACGCCTGGAAGGTGTGGGCAAGAACTTCGTCGGAGCCATTGCCGACAAAGACCTGACCGGATGCAACCCCGTGGCGGGCGGCTACGGCCTGAACCAGTGTCTTGCTTGTGGGATCGGGATACAGGCGCAACGAGTCCGCCGCCTCGCCCCGCAGCGCCTCCAGCACTCTCGGGCTGGGACCGTACGGATTTTCGTTGGTGTTGAGCTTCACCAGGTTGGGGAGCCTGGGCTGCTCTCCCGGCACGTAAGGTGTCAGGCCGTGGACCACGGCGCTCCAGTAACGGCTCATCGGCGCAATCGCAACTGGGCGGCAA
>CAZYTR010000423.1:0-2797 GCA_964650365.1 uncultured Alcaligenaceae bacterium
TTCTTCTGAAACGCGTGCAGGACGTAGATGACGTCCGGAAATCGAACGGTATAGGCCGCCCGGTATGTGCCGCTTGCATCCATGGCCACTATCTCCAGTACCGAGCGACCGACGAAGCCCTTAAGTGCCTTAACGGATGAATACTCTTCGCCGCGCTGGGCGGCGAAAAGCGCCTGGCCGATATGCCGCCTCACCGCGACCGGAAATGCCTTCAGGTCACGACGGGCCGAGCCAACCCATTTCAGCGGCTTCACTCAGCTCTCTCACTTTATACGACTATATGTATATACGTCTTACTGGTCAATGACCGGATACTCATTTGGCCAGCCGGCGAGCAAGCCCTTCCGCTGCGGTGCCTGGCCAGCCCGACAATATGCGAATGAGCGCGCCGTAGCGCCGTGAGAAACTCACGCGAAACACTGGATTCGTCAGAACAAGTCAAATAAGGCGCAGAGTCTTGAGACGTGATTTCGCCGCGTACAGGAGTACATGTGAGTAGAGCTTGTGAAAGCCCATCAGCGCGCTAAAGACGAATCCAAGTCCAGGCGTCCCCGTTTTTGAATCCTTCACCGGCACGACCGCAGACCCGAAGTACAGGCGCGTTCGCACGTCATTGCCGCTGATCACTGGCGCCACCATCAACCACGACCGGGTGCGGCCCTGGAAATCTGACAGCAACAACTGGTTTTCGCTCCGGCCCTCCACATGCCATGCCGCGAAGCTGTCGATTGAGCCCTCCGCCAGCTGACGCGCCTGATCATCGGTTGATGGCCTGCCGACGGCCCAGCGCAGGATCAGCCGCTCCAGCTTGAAGACCCACGTGGTGTAGAACGCCTGCACGTACTGCGCATGCGGCACGGCTCCGGAGATTTCCGTCGCGTAGCAGTCCGTGAAGGCGCCGTTCCTGGTGAAATTCGCCAGCAGCGCCTGCTCGGGCATGGGGCAGGCCCTAACTGGCAACAGGGTTCAACTTCCGTTCCGACAGGGAGATCCAGATTTCGACGCCGCCAAGGCCGGTCAGCGGATCGAAGGACTCATCGTAGACCTCGAAATCCGGCCTTTGCGCAGACTCATAGGCCGTCGTTCCCGCCAGCCACTCGAAAACCTGCTCCCAGCTTGCTCGTATCGAGGACACATTTTCGCGATGTCCGAAGACGGCGTAGTCCTGCGCATGAATGCGCATTCGCCCAAGATGCTCCGGCAGTCCTCCAAAGCTCCCGACCTCGACGGCACACATGTATTCGAAAGCATCGGCTGTGGCGCCGCACATCACGCCATACACCTTTGTGCCGAGCTGGCCATTGATGCGGCCAATAGACTGGAACTGCCGCCACTGCTCCGGAATGCCGCTGCCCGATTCCGAATGTGGATGCTGGCGACGCAAACCGCCGAGGAGCATGGGGCGGCCCTTTTCGTAACGCGCAGGCGCGACGCGACCGGTCGAGCGACTAGTTATGCGGCAGATCTCAATTTGGATCGCAGAAACTCCGGTGCCAGGTCCGCACCGTTGGGCCACACCAGGGTCTTGAGTTCCGGATGAAGGCGGACTTGGGCAAAAACTGTCTGATCGCGCAATGGCTCAAACATGGGCCCGGAAAGCTCGTGCGTCAAATCGACAATACCCTCAGTACCGTCGCTGAAGCGCAGCCATACGGTAAATCCGTTCAGATATCTTGCGGCGACAATGCGAGGCAACATAACGGTTACTCCAATGGAGCAATATTAGGCAACGGTTTCTGCGCCTCGGCAAGTGCCCACGCGTCTGTCAGCTCCTGCAGGTGAAGTTGGCGCCACTCCTGCACATGATTCAGCGCCCGTTTCGGGAGTTCGCCGGTTACGGCTCCGGTGGCGATATTGATTGTGGCTTCGTATTCACCATAAATCGCATGAAAGTGCGGCGGCCCGTGATCCCGGTAATACATCGCGATGATGATTCCAAGGAACCGACTCAGCTCAGGCATGACACGGTACCAAGGTTCGCTGCGGCATAACGTTCGAGCTAAGCGGGAGCCGACGGCAGGACGCCAGGGCCCGACGGCAGAAAATGTACACCGTACCTGCCGGCGGGCCCTGGCGGCCTGCCGTTGGCGCTCCGCTTGAGCGAGGGGTTAGGCCTCAGTTGCGGCTGGTGAGTGCCTGCCACCACCGTGAGCGTGTTCAGCCGGGGTTGCGCCATGGTGGATTCCGACGGTTTTCACCCGCCCAGTAGAGGCAGATGACGTTGCCCGAAGGGTCAGATAGGCGTGCTTCACGCCACAGCCAGCCTTCGTCTTTGGGTTCCTGGTTGAAGGTGTAGCCGCGAGATTGCAGCTGAGTCACCCTGGCGTCCAAGTCTTCGCACTCGAAGTACACGACTACGTCTGACCATCCTGGGCGCTTGCTGACTTGGTGAAGGGAGAAGGTTGAACCTCCGTCGGGACACTCGAATCTCGCGTAGCGTGGCAAGGCGCTGACGATTAGGCGGAGGCCTAGGCCGCGGTAGAACTCGACCGAGTTCGCGACGTCGACGGCAGGCAATGTGACTTGGTTCAGCTGCATCGGATGCGGCAGGGTGTCGGTTCTGAGGCCTAACTATTAATTAGATGGCAAAAAAGACGTGTTTCAACACGTCGAAAACGCCACATATGCAACTGGCTGGCATGGCAACCTACTGATTCCCTTGCACGTCATTCGGAGTTTAACGGGCGGGGGTTCGAAATCCACAATCGCAATGCCGGCGTCTTCGGGTGATGATATCGGGGTATGCCCGATCTTGGCCGCTTCCTCGAGTTCAGCGTCCCCGCCCCGGACCTGGCGG
>CAZYTR010000424.1:0-2381 GCA_964650365.1 uncultured Alcaligenaceae bacterium
GGGAAACCTGTGAAGGAAAATCGGGTGAACTCAGGGAATGTCCTTCGGGAAGAATCCTGAGCCAAGCCCGCCGAAGGGCAAGCAGTAGTAGGCGGGAAGGTGCAGAGACTAGGGGGTGAGCAGCCCAGGCAATAAGCCCCCATCAGCGCCCGACACCCTAACGGATCATGCCGAGGGTGATGAGATAGTCCAGCGCGCAAGCGTTGTAATCCGCAGGTCGTAGGTTCGAGCCCTACTCGGGGAGCCAATAAAAACGGCCGCGCAGTTTGCGCGGCCGTTTCTAATCCGCAAGACAATCAATTAGAAAAGGTGTGCGTCCCACTTTTTTAAGGTGTGCGTCCCACTTTTTTTTGATTTGCGCTTGCGTCGAACCGGTGATTCCGGGTGTTATCATTGCCGCGCGAAAGCCGCCACTCCAGTCATGTCCGTCACCATCAAGACCCCGGAAGAAATCGAAAAGATGCGCGTCGCCGGCCGGCTCGCGGCGGAAGTGCTCGACTTCATCGCGCCTCGTGTCCGGCCCAACATCACCACCGACGAACTCGATGCGCTGTGCCACGACTACATGGTCAACGTGCAGAAGACCGTGCCCGCCCCGCTCAATTACGCGCCGCCCGGCTATCAACCCTATCCCAAGTCGATCTGCACCTCGGTGAACCACGTGGTCTGCCACGGCGTACCCGGGCCGAAGAAACTCAAGTCCGGAGACGTAATCAACGTTGACGTCACGGTCATCAAGGACGGCCTTCACGGCGACACCAGCCGAATGTTCTTCGTCGGCGAGCCGTCGATCCAGGCGCGCCGCCTGTCCGACATCACTTACGAATGCATGTGGCGCGGCATCCACGCGGTGAAGCCCGGCGCCTTCCTCGGTGACATCGGTTACCTGATCCAGTTCCACGCGGAAGAACACGGCTTCTCCGTGGTGCGTGAGTTCTGCGGCCACGGAATCGGCAGGAAATTCCACGAGGAGCCGCAGGTCCTGCATTACGGCCGTGCCGGCACGGGACTGAGACTGCAACCGGGAATGATCTTCACCGTCGAGCCGATGATCAACGCCGGCAAACCTGCCATCCGCCAGCTCGCCGACGGCTGGACCGTGGTCACCAAGGATCACTCGCTGTCGGCACAGTGGGAGCACACGGTGCTAGTCACGGACAGCGGATTCGAAGTTCTGACGGTGTCTGCCGGCGCGCCAGCGCCGCCCCCGTTCGTCGCGTAAATGGCTGCGGGCGTCGCTCCAGCCGGCGCGCGCGATGGCGCGCTGTCATCCCGGATCGCGGCATGGCGCAATTCGCTAGCCGAGGGGCGCAGGACGCTCAAGGCCGCCTTCCAAGACAAACCCGATCCCGCCGAAGCGCTGGATCGCCAGCGCTTGGTGGTGGACGAGGTGCTGAAGACGATCTGGTCCGAAACCGGCCAGGCGGACGAACTGGCGCTGCTCGCGGTGGGAGGTTACGGCCGCGGCTTGCTCTACCCCTACTCCGATGTCGATGTGCTGGTATTGCTGCCCGATCAGGCAAGCGACGCGGCGCGCTCGCGCGTCGAAGAGCTGGTCGGTGTGCTCTGGGACATCGGCCTGGAGATCGGCCACAGCGTCAGGACCATCGCCGGATGCAGCGAAGAAGCGAGCCGCGACGTCACCGTGCAAACCACGCTGCTGGAATCGCGGCTCATCGCCGGTAACCGCAAGCTCTATTCGCGCTTCGTCAAGACCATCGAGGAGGGACTGGACGTCCCCTATTTCGTCGAAGCCAAACTCCTTGAGCAGCAGCAGCGCCATACCCGCTTCAACGATACCGCCTATAACCTCGAGCCGAACCTCAAGGAGAGTCCCGGCGGTCTGCGCGATCTGCAGAACATCCTGTGGATCGCGCGCGCGGCAAAGCTCGGGCGCAGTTGGGGCGATCTCACCAAGCAGCACATTCTCACCCGCGAAGAGGCGCGGCAACTGCAACGCCACGGGTCCACACTTGCGGAATTGCGGGTGCGGCTGCATTACCTGGCCTCGCGACGGGAAGATCGCCTGCTATTCGATTTTCAGTCCGCATTGGCCCAGGAGTACGGGCTTTCGGATACGCCGGCCAGACGCGCCAGCGAGCAGTTGATGCAGCGCTTCTACAGCACCGCGAAGCAGGTTCAGCTGCTGAATACCATCGTGCTGCAGAACCTGCGGGGCCGTATTTTCCCCTCGGTGGATGCCGAACCCAGACCGCTTAACGAGCGCTTTCGCGTGCGCAACGAACTTCTGGAAGCGGCCCACGCCCTGTTCCAGAAACAGCCCTCGGCCATTCTCGAAGCCTTTCTGCTGTTGCAGGACCACCCAGACCTCAAGGGCTTCGCGGTGCCGACGATGCGGGCGTTGTGGCACGCGCGCAAGA
>CAZYTR010000425.1:0-4152 GCA_964650365.1 uncultured Alcaligenaceae bacterium
CGACACCAAACTCGGCGGCGGCATGTTGTCGTTCTTTACCGAACTCAATCGCAAGCGCGTGCCCGCGCAACGGCTGGACTTCGTGCACAACACCACCTGCCCGATCGTGCACGCCGCCGATGACCGCTCGGTGATGGAAACGCTGGAGGCGCTTCCCTACCAGGTGAGCACCGCGCGCTCTTTCATCGGCAAGACGCCGTATCGTATCGGGCCAAGCGGCATCGGCTGCCGTGACAATCCGCACGGCGCCACCTGGACCCCGAACCCGGAAAACTTGCGTGTTTGCCTGACCAGCCTCGAGCCGCGACAACGCGGACTATTCGGCGCAGCATGGACGCTTGGCTACATCGCCACTTTCACCCGCACCGGCATCGAGGCCATTTCAATGGGGGCCCCAACCGGGCCGCTCGGCATCATTTATCGCAAAGCGGAGCACGATCAGCCGTGGTACGACGAACTCTCCGGCGCCGCCGTGTTCCCGGTGTATCACGTGATCAGCGGTCTTACCCGGGGCGCGGGACAGAAGACCGTGCCGGCCACCTCCTCGGACAACCAGAAAGTAGAATGCCTGGCGTACTGCGGCAAGGGCGGCACCACGCTATGGCTGGCCAACCTCACCGCCGGCGAGCAGAAGGTGCAGATCGCCGGCGCCAAAGGTGCGGTGTTCGGCTCTATGCTCGACGAGGACAGCTTCGTGAATGCAACCACCGATCCGCGCGGTTTCCAAAAATCGTGGAAACCGATGAAGAATGCTTTGACGCTGAAACCGTACGCAGTGGCGATACTGTCGATCGACGACTAACGAAAATAAAGCGCCTTGCGGCGCGCAACAACGACGGAGGATCATGGACAAGTCACAGCGCAGGGTACTCATGGCGTCGGCCGTCGGCTCGGCACTCGAGTGGTACGACTTCTTTATCTACGGCACGGCGGCGGCGCTGGTTTTCGGCGACTTGTTCTTCCCCAAGCTCGACCCGACAGTCGGCACGCTTGCGGCGTTCGCCACATTCGGAGTCGGATTTTTCGCGCGACCGTTCGGCGGCATGGTATTCGGTCATCTCGGCGACCGGATCGGGCGCAAGCCGGTACTGGTCATCACCTTGATGCTGGTGGGAATCGGCACCTTCCTGATCGGCCTGTTGCCGACTTACGAAACGGCCGGCGTCTGGGCGCCCGCCATGCTGGTGGCGCTGCGGCTGGTGCAGGGTTTTGGCGCCGGCGCGGAATACGGCGGCGCGGTAATCCTCGCGGTCGAGCACGCCCCTCCCGGGAAGCGCGGACTCTTCGGCAGTTGGGCGGCAATCGGCGTGAATTTTGGCCTGCTGCTTGCCACCGGTGTATTCGCACTGGTCACGCTTTTACCCAGGGAAGATTTCCTGAGCTGGGGTTGGCGCATCCCGTTCCTGCTGAGCATCGTCCTGATCGTGTTCGGCTTCTACATCCGCGCCCGCGTATCGGAAACTCCGGTCTTCCGCGAGATCGCAGCTAACGCCAAGGCGGCGCGCTCGCCGGTGAAAGAAGCCTTTCTGCAGCACCCGCGCGAATTCCTGGTGGTGTTCGGCGCGCGTCTCGCGGAAAACGGACTGGGTTTTCTGTACCCGGTATTCACCCTGAGTTACATGACCAAGCAACTTGGTCTTTCCCGGACCATGGTGCTTTCCGGGATCATGTGCGCGTATGCGATTTCGCTCGCCACTATTCCCTTTTTCGCCTCGCTTTCGGACCGTATCGGCCGGCGCCCGGTGTATGGTGGCGCGGCGCTGTTCTCCGCCGTGATGGCGTTCCCATTCTTCTGGATGGTGAACACCGGCTCACCGGTACTGGTATGGATCGCCCTCATTCTGGTGATCGCCATCGGTGTCGCCGGCATGTTCGGTTCGCAGGCGGCGTATTTCGCGGAACTGTTCGGCGCGCGGCTACGCTACAGCGGCTTCGCCTCCGCCCGCGAATTGGGCTCTCTGCTCGCAGGCGGTCCCGCGCCTTTCGTCTCGGGCCTGCTGTTGCTGTGGGCGGGCGGCCAGCCGTGGGGTGTTGCCGGCTACATTATCGTGTTGTCGCTGCTCACCGTGGTCGCGATCTATTTCGGACCCGAGACTTATCGCAACGACATTCACGCTGACAAGGCCGCGAAAGAAGCTTGAAGTGTCGCTAGGCGTACGGGTACAATCAGAGCCACGAGCCCGCCGTAATTTATTTCCGGAGTCGCGTAAAGAAATGGAACGTCGGAACGATTTCGATGTGACCAACAAGGTCAATACCACCGATCCGGCGGCGGTCAACGGCGCAATCAACCGCATCTTCGTCAAGCTCTATCCGAAGGCGTCCGCCCGGATAATCAACCGCTCATTCCGGGATCTCGTCCGCCTTCACCTCGGCGAGTATCCGGGCTACCGGGCCAGCGACACCAGTTACCATAATCTGCAGCATATGCTCGACGTTACCTTGGCAATGGCGCGGCTGATGGACGGCTACGAACGCTCCGGCGAGCACACCGACCCATTGGGTCCCAAACTGTTCAGCTTCGGCATCGTCACGGCGTTATTTCACGATATCGGCTACCTGCGCCGCACCAGTGATACGCGGCACAGGACCGGCGCGGAATATACGCTCAAGCACGTGAGTCGCGGCGCCAAGTTTCTCGAGGAGCACCTCAGCAAGCTGGGCTTGGCAAAGCTCGCCCCAGCGGCCTCGCGAGTCGTCCACTTTACCGGCTATGAGCGGTCCGTCGCCAAGATCAGGGTGCCGAATGCCACTTTCCGCCTGCTCGGCTGCATGCTCGGTACTGCGGACATCATTGCCCAGATGTCGGATCGCTGCTACCTGGAAAAGTGTCGTGACCACCTGTTTCAGGAGTTCGTCGAAGGCGGGCTGGCCGCCCGAGACAAGGCCGACCACCGGGAAACCGTTAAATTCGAATCGGCGGAAGACCTCGTGGTGAAAACCCCGAGCTTTTACAAGAGCGCGATGGCTCGGCTCAACGATGAGCTCGGCGGTGTGTATCGCTACGCAGAGACGCACTTCGGCGGCCGGAACTACTACATTGAAACGATCTACAACAGCATCCCGTTCGCGATAAAAGTTGCCAAGGAACGAAACCTCGATCTGTTGCGGCGCGCGCCGCCGCTTCCCAAAGAATAGCGCGGACGACGGGGGTCACCACAAGCCGACCCCGGATTCATGAACGACACCAGGCGCGCGACGCGGGTCTGCGCAAACAAACACCAGCATCTTCACGATCAGCGCGAACAAGACCGGGGGTTGTAACGGATCCGTCAGAAGACATAACAGGAGACGCCCATGATCGCGGTGATCTTTGAGGTGTGGCCGGCCGACGGACGTGCCGGCGAGTATTTCGACCTCGCGGCCGCCCTCAAGGCCGATCTGGAGAAAATCGACGGCTTCGTTTCGGTCGAGCGCTTCGAAAGCCTGACCACACCGGGCAAGTATCTGTCGCTGTCGTTCTGGCGTGACGAAGAGGCGATTCGCGGATGGCGCAATCTCACCGCGCATCGAATGGCGCAGGCAAGAGGGCGCGGCGGGGTGTTTGCCGACTACCGGCTGAGAGTGGCCTCGGTGATGCGCGACTACGGGCTGAAAGACCGCGCTGGCGCGCCGCAAGATAGCCGCGCGACGCACGGGTAACATTCGGACGCTCGCCAGCAGATAGGGGCGAAAAAAAGCGCTCACCACGGAGAACGCGGAGGACACGGAGGACACGGAGGACACGGAGGAAAACCAGAATCGAGGAAAACCGTGTAGGAGTTAAAAGCAGGTCCGGTGCCACAATGACCTCCAATTGCAGGTATTTCACTCTCGAAGGTTCTTTTTCTGCTCTTGCATTTCCTCCGCGTCCTCCGTCTTGACCTGCCCGGCTCGCTCCGACTACCATCTCTGTAACTCATTTGTGATACAGGGTGTGTCTATGGCAGTTTCGCTCAGGGTTCCCGAAGAGGTGAAGAAGCGGATCGCCAAGCTGGCCAAGCAGCAGGACGTATCGCTACACGGCTTCATGCTCGAAGCGATCCGAGAAAAGGTGGAGGTTGAGGAGGCTCGGCTGGCGTTTCATGCAGAGGCCGAGCGCCGGCTGGCGCGGATGAAAAAGACCGGTGTCGGCATCCCGGCGGAGGCGGTGTTCGAGTACCTGCAGCAGCG
>CAZYTR010000426.1:0-4669 GCA_964650365.1 uncultured Alcaligenaceae bacterium
GCTTGCGCGCGTCAGTCTTGCGCGCGTAACGCGCCTTGTTCGGTTCCATGCTCTTGTCACGGCCTTCGTATATGACTCCTTTCGAGTCGCAGACGATGATGTTCTCGCGTTTCAGCCCGAGCTTCACCAGCAGGTCAAGGCAGGCGATCGCCGAAGCGCCGGCGCCGGAGCAGACCAGCCTTACCTTCGCTATGTCCTTGCCCACGACTTTCAGTCCGTTGGTCACCGCTGCGCCGACGATGATCGCGGTGCCGTGCTGGTCGTCGTGGAAAACCGGTATGTTCATGCGTTCGCGCAGCTTGCCTTCTATGTAGAAGCACTCTGGCGCCTTGATGTCCTCGAGATTGATGCCGCCCAAAGTGGGTTCCAGCGCGGCGATCATGTCCACCAGCTTGTCCGGGTCGTTCTCGGCGAGTTCAATGTCGAATACGTCGATGCCGGCGAACTTCTTGAACAGGCACGCCTTGCCTTCCATCACCGGCTTGCTTGCCAGCGGGCCGATGTTGCCCAGGCCGAGCACCGCGGTACCGTTGGTTATCACGCCGACCAGATTGGCGCGCGAAGTCAGTTGTGCCGCGCGCGAAGGATCTGCTTCGATCGCCTTGCAGGCGAACGCCACGCCAGGCGAGTAGGCGAGCGCAAGGTCGCGCTGATTGGTGAGGCTCTTGGTGGGAACGACGGAGATTTTCCCCGGGGTCGGCTGCTCGTGGTATTCGATCGCCGCTGACTCTAGTTCCAAAGCCATTCTTGTCTCCTCTGGGTGTCGTTGTGGGTTCGCTGCACCAACGGGCGGCGAAATCGTTTTTTTCGGGTGGCTGCAACCGATAAGATACTGCGGGTTGCGGTCCGATGGGTGGCTTCGTTATCCCCAACGGCGAATTGCGCAGGAACGAGGTTTATGATGCGCACGGACAGAATGTGCGGACAGGTGCCCGGATTGCCGAGCCGATGAAACTTGAGACCCCGCAACAAGTCATCGCGACGAAGCCGGCGGCAATCGCGCGCCTGCGCGCGTTGGTGGTGTTGTGGCGCTTCGCCACGCCGTACCGCGCGCGCATGCTGGTCTTCGCGCTGGCACTGGTGGTCGCGGCGGCCTGTTTCCTGGCGATCGGCCAGGGGCTCAAGCAAGTCATCGACCGCGGTTTCGCGGGCGGCGATCCGCAGGCGCTCAACCAGGCGCTGTTCTTTCTGCTGGGCGTGATCGTGGTGATGTCGGTCGCGACCTGGGTGCGCTTCTATCTGATTTCATGGCTGGGCGAGAGGGTGATCGCCGATATCCGCCGCGATGTCTTCTCGCGCCTGCTGAGCCTGTCTCCCGGCTGGTTCGAGCAGGCGCGCACCGGCGAGGTGATCTCGCGGCTGACCACCGATACGGCGCTGCTGGAACAGGTAGTCGGCACCAGCGTTTCGATGGCGCTGCGCAATGGGCTGCTGGGGCTGGGCGCGCTGGCGATGCTGATGCTGACGAGCTGGAAGCTTACGGCTCTGGTGCTGCTGATGGTGCCGGTGGTGATCGGGCCGATCGTGGTATTCGGCCGACGCGTTCGCAAACTCGCCCGAGCGAGCCAGGACCGCGTGGCGGACCTTGGCAGCTACGTGGACGAGGCCCTGCATGAAGTGCGTACGGTGCAGGCTTACGGGCACGAAGACGAGGACCGGCGCCTGTTCGGGAGCCGCGCCGAAGCGGCGTTCGATGCGGCGCGTAACCGCATTCGCGTGCGCGCTTCGCTGATCTCCGCGGTGATCGTGCTGGTGTTCACGGGGGTTGGAGTCATTCTCTGGATCGGCGGGCATGACGTGCTGGCGGGCAACATCACGCCCGGCGAACTGTCGGCCTTCGTGTTTTACGCCGCCATGGTCGCGAGCGCGGCCGGCGCGTTGAGCGAGGTGATCGGCGACTTGCAGCGCGGTGCGGGCGCCGCCGAGCGGCTGATCGAGATCCTCGACACCCGTCCGGAAATTACCGCACCGGCGCAACCGATTGCACTGCCCGAGCCGCCGATCGGATCGGTGCAACTGCAAGCGGTGACTTTCCATTACCCGTCGCGTCCCAACCAGGCGGCCTTGCAGGATTTTTCGCTCGATGTGCGGCAGGGGGAGAGTCTCGCGCTGGTCGGCCCTTCGGGGGCGGGCAAGTCCACGGTGTTTCAACTCCTGCTGCGCTTCTACGATCCCGAGCGCGGCACGGTGCGAGTCGACGGCGTGGACGTGAAGCGTGTCGATCCGCAGGCATTGCGAAGGCGCATCGCGCTGGTGGCGCAGGAGCCGGCCATCTTCGCGGCCAGTGTCGCCGAGAACGTGCGCTACGGCCGGCCGGACGCCTCCGACGAGGAAGTCCGGCGTGCCTGCGACGCGGCGTTCGCCACGGAATTCATCGAGCGCCTGCCGGAGAAATTCGATACCTACCTGGGCGAGCGCGGCGTGCGGCTCTCCGGCGGCCAGCGGCAGCGGCTGGCGATCGCCCGCGCGATCCTCTCCGGCCGGCCAATCCTGCTGTTGGACGAGGCGACCAGCGCACTTGATTCGGAGAGCGAGCGCATGGTGCAGCTCGCGCTGGAGCAGCTGCTGCAGGCGCGCACCACGCTGATCATCGCGCACCGGCTCTCCACGGTGAAACGCGTGAACCGCATCGCGGTGATGGACCAGGGCCGCCTGGTCGGTGTGGGATCGCACGATGAACTGCTGACCGGGAATCCGCTGTACGCCCGCCTGGCAGCGCTGCAATTCGGCGCATAGCGGTCGGCGCCCGCTCTCCTGCTAGAATCCGCGGCGTTGCCAATCCTGCCCGGCGATCAAAAAGATGACAAGCGCCCTGTTTTCCCCCATCGAGCTGCGCGGCGTGCGGCTTCCCAACCGCATCGTCGTGTCGCCGATGTGCCAGTACATGTCAGTCAACGGCTCGGCCAACGACTGGCACCTGATGCACCTGGGACAGTTCGCGATGGGGGCGGGCGGCCTGCTGATTACCGAGGCTACGCACGTGTCCGCGGTCGGGCGCATCACCCATCGCTGCCTCGGACTTTACAGCGACGAGAACGAGACCACGATCAAACGCGTGGTGGATTTCTGCAGGAAACACGGCGTTGCGAAACTCGGCATCCAGCTCGCTCATGCCGGCCGCAAGGGCTCGGCGCATACCCCCTTCGAGGGCGGCAAGCCGCTGGCGCCGGATGAAAATCCGTGGACTACGGTGGCGCCGTCCGCTTTGCCCTTTACTCCCGGCTGGCACGTTCCGCAGGCATTGAGCCTGAGCGCCTTGGCTGAAGTGAAGCAGCAATTCGTCGAATCCGCGAAGCGGGCGCTGCGCATCGGCTTCGACCTCATCGAGCTGCATTCGGCGCACGGTTACCTGTTGCACCAGTTCCTGTCGCCAATTTCGAATCAGCGCAGCGACGCCTACGGCGGGTCGCTGCAAAATCGCATGCGCTTCCCGCTCGAAGTATTCGAAGCGGTACGCGCCATCTGGCCGCAGGACCGGGTGCTGGGCGCGCGCGTGTCCGCCACCGACTGGATCGACGGTGGCTGGACGCCGGAAGAAACGGTGACGTATGCCGGGGAGTTGCGTACACGAGGCTGCGACTTCATCGATGCGAGCTCCGGCGCACTCGATCCGCGCCAGAAAATCCCTCTCGGACCGGGATTCAATGTCCCTTTCGCCGAGAAAATAAAGAAAGGTGCCGGCATCGCCACGATGGCCGTGGGCATGATCACCAAGCCACAGCAAGCAGAGGAGATCATCGCCAGTGGAAAAGCCGACTTGATCGCCATCGCGCGAGCAGTAATGGACAACCCACGCTGGGCCTGGCATGCGGCGCGCGAACTCGGCGCCGAGACCGCGTATGCGCCCAACTACGTGCGCTGCAGCCCGGCGGTGTGGAAGCCTTGAGGCGAGCCGCATCGCCCTGCTCGGGGGCGCCGCGCTCGAAGGCAAGCGCCACATTTGGTGGAATTTCGTCTCGAGCTCCAGGGAGCGCATCGAATAAGTTATTGGCATTGGGTGATCCGAGCCCTTCAAACCAGTTCGTTTTAAATTGGATTTTCCATCATCCAGCGGTTGGAATAGGATGAGAGTCACGAATCCGAATCTGACGCCAGAGGATTTCGACTGGCTGCGCAAGGTGCAGGCAGCTACCGATGCGAAACGGGATCGGCCACCAGTTCCAGTGGAAATCGCGGGTCAGCTTCGCGCGTTCGGCTTGGTAACGCCGAATGGTCTCGGCGGTCTTGCAATTACAGATCGAGGACGCGGAGCGTTGCTGGAACAGGACATGCGGGACGCCGAAGACCGTTGAAGGTAAATGGGCCAATGAGCTGCTTTGACCTAGCCCCGCGGTTCCGGTGCCCCTCATGTTGTTGCACCCAATCCCCACGGAGAATCGCACATGAAAAGCGTCGCTCAAATTCTCAAGTCCAAACCCGAGCAGACCGTCCATAGCATCACGCCCTCGACGTCGGTGTTCGACGCCGTCAGGCGGATGGCAGAGAAGAACATCGGCGCGCTCCTGGTAATGGAGGACGTGAAGATCGTCGGCATCATCACCGAACGCGACTACGCGCGGAAAATCATTCTCGTGGGCCGGTCATCGAAAGAAACGCCAGTCCGCGACATCATGACATCACCGGTCATGTATGTGCGCCCGGACCATACAAACGAGGAATGCATGGCGCT
>CAZYTR010000427.1:0-7752 GCA_964650365.1 uncultured Alcaligenaceae bacterium
CATCAGCCTGGGGGATGCGGTCGCGTCGCTCTATGGCGTGATCGGCGCGCTGATGGCGCTGCGCCATCGCGAGATCAGCGGCGGCCGCGGGCAGGTGGTGGACGTGGCGCTGTATGAAGCGGTATTCAGCCTCATGGAGAGCCTGCTACCGGAGTACGACATGAGCGGTTTCGTCCGGGAACGCAGCGGTGCTTCGCTTCCGGGAATCGTACCTTCGAATACCTACACCACCCGGGACGGCAAGTACGTCGTCATCGGCGCCAACGGCGATGCGATCTTCAGGCGCATGATGACGGCGATAGGGCGCGAGGATTTAGGCAATGATCCCGCGCTCGCGCGCAACGACGGGCGGGTGGCGCGCACCGCGGAACTCGACAAGGTGATCGGCGACTGGTGCGCAGCGCAGGATCTCGACCATGTCCTGGAGGTGCTCGCCGCTGCGCAGGTGCCGTCGGGGAAAATCTACGACATCGCCGATATCGTGAAGGACCTGCACTACCAGGCGCGCGGCATGATCGAACAGGCACGGCTCCCGGACGGCGAGCCCATGAAGGTGCCAGGCGTAGTGCCGAAAATGGCGCAGACACCGGGCGGCACGCGCTGGCTCGGTCCGAGCCTGGGGGAGCACACCGGTGAGGTGCTCGCCCAACTCGGTTACGATGCGGCGGGGATCGCTGACTTGAAATCTCGCGGTGTGATCTGAAAGAGCCCGTTGGGACGGGGCCGGGACAGGGAGGGTAGGCATGATGCTGGTCAAGGACACACTCAAGGTGGCGAAGGCAGATCTGTGCGCGGTCAACTTCGAGAATGATCTGCTGAAGAAGGACATCACGGCCTTGCCTGAGCAAGGCAGGACCTGATCCCTTTTACGACGCCAATTCGAAGGCGGGCCTGCCAACCCCGAGCCAGTGGACTCGAAGTCATCCAGGAATCTGGTTGCCGATGTCCGGCCCCGCGAAGTGTGGGGCTGGATGATGTTCGACTTCGCCAACTCCGGTTACACCACGGTGGTCATCACCGCGGTGTTCAACGCCTACTTCGTGGCGGTGGTGGCGGGGCAGGCGGTGTGGGCCACCTTCGCCTGGACTGCGGCTCTGTCGGTGTCCTATGCGCTGATCGTGGTGAGCGCGCCCTTGATCGGCGCCTACGCCGACGCGCACGCGGCCAAGAAGCGGCTGCTCGTGGTGACGGCGATCGGCTGCGTGGCCGGAACGGCGTCGTTGGCGCTGGTGGGTCCCGGCGACCTGGCGCTCGGGATTGCGCTGCTGATCATTTCCAATTTCTTCTTCGGCACCGGCGAGAACCTCGTCGCGGCATTCCTTCCGGAGCTTGCCAGGGGACGCTCGCTGGGCAAGGTGTCGGGTTGGGGCTGGGGGCTGGGCTACATTGGCGGGCTGATCAGTCTCGGCACATCGCTTGCCTATGTCACCTGGGCGCAGGCGCAGGGGCGGTCATCCGCCGACTTCGTGCCAGTAACCATGTTGATCACCGCGGCACTGTTCGCCGTCTCGTGCCTGCCCACTTTCCTGCTGCTGAAAGAGCGGGCACAACCGCAGCAACTGCCAACCGGCGCATACGCGAGCGCGTTTTCGCGCACCTGGGAAACGCTCCGGCATGCCAGCCGCTATCGCGACCTCATGCGCTTCCTGCTCTGCATCCTGTTCTATCAGGCCGGCGTTCAGGCGGTAATCTCGCTCGCCGCGATCTATTCCGAACAGGAGATGAAATTCTCGACGCAGCAGACCATCATGCTGATCCTGGTGGTGAACATCACCGCCAGCGTGGGCGCGATCGTTTTCGGCCAGTTGCAGGACAGGCTCGGCCACGTGCGTACGCTGGCGCTGACCTTGATAGGCTGGTGCCTGACCGTGGTGCTGGCCGGATTGGCCACCACCCCGGCGCTGTTCTGGGTATCGGCGAACCTCGCCGGCGTCTGTCTCGGCGCCAGCCAGTCTGCGGGGCGCGCGCTGGTCGGCTACCTGAGTCCGTCCGACCGGCGCGCTGAGTTCTTTGGACTGTGGGGGCTGGCGGTCAAACTGTCGTCGATCCTGGGACCGATTACCTACGGTCTGGTCAGTTGGATTTCCGCCGGGAATCATCGCCTTGCAATTCTCATTACCGGGGCCTATTTCCTCATCGGGCTGGCGCTGCTGGCCGGAGTCAACGCGCGCCGCGGGCATCGCGCCGCGCGTCCTCTCAGGGACGCGCCCCAATCGCAATAGTCGGCCCGTTCAAGAAGTAATAGACCAAGATAAACAGCGCGTTATAATTCCAAATTGCAAGACTTCAGGCATTCTTCGGGATTTTGAGATACGCACATGCTTAGCTGGATCAAGGGAACACAATCGGACCATCCGCTGGCCGAGGACAAGGCCGCGCGGGAACTCATTGCCGATCTGCCGGCCAACGATTCCTTCAAGGCGCTCGACGAACTTTCCCACTGGCTGGATTCGCTCAAAGGTGCCGAAGGCGTCAAGCTGGCGCGCCAGCTCGAGATCGTCGACCTGATCGACCAGACGGCAAAGAACCATCAGCTCAAGCTTTCCCAGGTTTACCACGCGAGCGGCGCACGGCTGCAGAAATTCCAGGAAATCCGTATCTGGAATGCAGTTTTCAGTTTCTGGAAGCAGCTTGCGGATGCATATCAACTGATCCTCGCGCGCTACCAGGCCGGCGCCATTGGCTGGGGTTCGCTGAAAGGGCAGTTGCCGTTGATTCTGGCACGGGCAATGCGCGCGCTGTCTCTGCAGCTCAAGTGGCAGTTCCTGCGCTACGGGCCGATTGCGCCCAGGACATGGAATGAGTACGGCAGGCTCTATGCCTACGCCGAGGAAAAGAATTTCGAAGCCGACCAGGTCGAGGTGTATCCGGGAAAGTTCGGTGAATCGACGGTGCAGCGCGAATTCCTCAAGGGACTGATGCTGGCGATCTCGTCCACCGACAGCCTGCTGCCTCCAAAGCTTGAGATCGCGGAACGGGTGGTGGCGCAGTTCTCCGAGTACTTCGTGCTGCAACGCCAGCCCGGCCAGGGCTTTCACCATTACGTCGACCTCACCACGGGCAAAGGACCGGCGCGCATGGTTTCGCGCCTGCAGATGGCTCCCGGCCTGCGAGTCTTCGGCCCCGGCTCGGCTGCGCAGGAACTGGAGAAACTGATCGCCGTGTTGCAGGCTGACGGCGTCGTGCCGTCCAGCATCCATCTCGGCGGCGTTTTCGATCCCGAAGTGGTTCTGGAAGTGCTGCGGCATCTGGCGCGCTATTGGGCGCAGGTGCCACCGGCGCGCAGCGAGGAGCGGCGCCGTTCGGTGTCGCGCATCAGCGTGATCCACGGCTTCGACGAGATCCTCGCCACCATATCCGACGATACCGATGACCTGGCGTTCGACAATTCGGCCGAAACCTGGACGGTGGAGAACGAAAGCATAGGCGGTTACGGAGCATTGCTGGCGCAGACCAAGAGCGACTGGCTAAAGGTAGGGACGCTGCTGGGGGTAAAGCTCGAAGACGGCGCCGCCTGGGGCGCGGGGATTGTACGAAGGCTTTCTGCCTATGATCTCAAGCAGCGCTATGTCGGCATCCAGGTGTTCAGCCAGGGCGCAACCGTGGTAAAGCTTGCCGCAGCAAATGCCGACAGCGCTGCCGTGGTGCAGGACGCCATCCTGTTGCCGTCGAGCACGAGCGACAGCGGCGGGTCGGGAGAAATGAGCCTGTTGCTGAGGCCGGGACTCTACTCTGCGAAAAAGACCTACGAGATGCGTGCTTACAGCCGTACTTACGTGCTGTTACCGAAGAAGCTGCTCGAGGGTGGCGACGATTTCGACATGGTCCGCTTCCGGATCTTGCAGCGCGCCGGATAGAACGTCTTTGCGCCTTTGCGTCGAGGTTTTTCCTAGAGCAGGACGCGCTTGAGCCAGGTGCCGATGTCGGCCAGTTCCGCGGCGCAGACCGAGTGCGACATCGGGTACTGGCGCCACTCCACTTCGTAACCCAGCTTGATCAACGTGTCGCGCGACTTTGTGCCAGTGGCAATGGGCACGATGTTGTCGGTGATGCCATGGCCCATGAAGATCGGCACGGGGTTGCTTGCGGGATTGCGCTCGACCTCGATCATCCGCGACAGCGGCAGATATGCCGAGAGCGCCATCAATCCGGCCAGCCGCTTGGACTGCCGCAATCCCGCTTGCAGCGTGATCACTCCGCCCTGCGAAAACCCGGCCAGCACTATGCGTGCGGGCGGAATGCCGCGCGCGTTCTCGCGCGCGATCAAATCCTCGATCAGCGTCTGCGACTCGCGCAGGCCGCGTTCGTCTTCCTTGAAGGCAAGCTCCTCGTAGGCGATGTCGTACCAGGCGCGCATGACGAAGCCGCCGTTGATGGTGACCGGGCGCATCGGCGCGTGCGGAAACACGAAGCGGATTCCCAGCGGCGGCAGCTTCAACTCCTTCACCACGGGCACGAAGTCATTACCATCCGCGCCCAGCCCGTGCAGCCAGATCACCGCATGGCTGGGCTTCGGTTTGGTCTCGATTTCTATCGTTGGCAGTGTTTCAGTCATGAGAGTCAAAGTCGCGGGACGCAGAGTTCACAGAGAGCCAAACCCAACACAGAGGCGCAGAGAACACAGAGGGCACAGAGAATGGCAATGACGGTAGGTTCAGCGCAGCGAGTTCGGGTACCGGGTGCATACAATCCGTGGAGCACATTTGCAGAAATTCAACCTTCCAAGAACCATTCATATATCACTTCTTCTGCGTTCTCTGGCACTTCTCTGCGCCTCTGCGTTGGGTTTATGTTTTAGGGCGTAGGGCGGACTTGGGACGGAAAGCCCTGACCACCGCCTCGTCGGTCTCGATGTAAGGCCCGCCGATCAGGTCGATGCAGTAAGGCACGGCGGCGAAGATGCCGTGCACCTTCTGCCTGCCGTCGGCGTCCTTCACGCCTTCCAGTGTTTCCTTGATGGATTTCGGCTGGCCCGGCAGGTTGATGATGAGCGTGCTTCCGCGGATGACGCCGACCTGCCGCGACAGGATCGCGGTAGGCACGAAGCTCAGGCTGATCTGGCGCATCTGCTCGCCGAACCCCGGCATTACCTTGTCGGCAATTGCCAGAGTCGCCTCCGGAGTGACGTCGCGCGCTGCCGGGCCGGTGCCGCCGGTGGTCAGCACCAGGTGGCAGCCCTGCTTGTCGCACAATTCTTTCAGCGTGGCTTCGATCACCGGCTGCTCGTCCGGGATCAACCGCGTCACGATCCGGCGCGCATTGAGAACGACGCGTCCCAGCCACTCTTCGAGCGCGGGAATGCCTTCGTCCTTGTAGACGCCTTTCGATGCGCGGTCGCTGATCGAAACCAGCCCGATGATCACTTGTTCGTTCTCGCTCATGGCTCGGTATAACCCATTAAACCTCAACGCAAAGACGCAAAGATCGCAAAGAACCGCAAAGGAAATCTGGGCGTCGAATTCCCCGCGTTCTCTGATCCTGACCCTGCCGGTATCGTATTCGTATTTCCTTGCGACCTCTCTTGTTCTTCCTCTGCGACCTCTGCGTCAACGCTCTTGGGTTTTGAAAAGATCGCGGAGTTCCTGGAACAGTTCGCGGAAGCTCCGCGGCGGTTTTTTGGCCTCGGCTTCGCGCTTGACGTTGCGGATCAGGGCGCGCAGGCGCTGCCCATCGGCGCGGGGAAATTGGGCGAGCAGTTCACCTAGCGCCACGTCGTCCTCGATCAGCCGGACTCGCCAGCGCTCGATCGTGTGCAGGCACGCGATTTCCGTGACCGAGATCCCTTTCCAGGCGTCGAGTTGCGAGCGGATGGTGTCGGTGTCGCCTTCTTCGCGCATCAGACGGCCGATGTATTGCATCTGGCGCCGCAGCGCACCGAACTTGGAGATGCGCTTGGCGCCCAGTACCGCATCGAGAAGGCGGTCTGGGAGGTCGAGTTCGGCAAGCTTATCCTCGCCCACGGCTACAAGTTCCTCACCCAGATCCTGTAGTGCCTGGTCGTCATGCTTGCGCTTTGTCCTGCTGGGCTGAATTTCTTCTTCCACCGGGGAGTCTTTGGGGGGCTGGATCGGCAAGCTGGTATCATAACCAAACATTTCCCTCCGCGGCGTGCCGCCCGAGTTGTCCCGCAGCACGCCGCTTTAATTTTCAGGTTCTGAAGACATCGTGGCGAGCAGCGAATTCACCCATTCAGCCGATACCCTCAGACAGATTGCCCGCGACGTTCTTGACTACGCGCGCGACCGCGGCGCCACTGCTGCCGAAACCGAGGTAAGCGAGGGCTTTGGGCAGGGCGTGACCGTGCGCCGCGATGAGGTCGAGACCATTGAGTACAACCGCGACAAGGGCGTGGGCGTCTCGGTTTACATAGGCAAGCAGCGCGGCCACGCCAGCACGTCCGACTTTTCCTCCAAGGCGTTGCGCGACACGGTCGATGCCGCGTTGTCGATCGCCCGGCTCACCGCGTCCGATGACTTTTCGGGGCTCGCCGATGCCGACCTGCTGGCCACCGAGTTTCCCGACCTCGACCTGTATCACCCGTGGTCGATTTCGGTCGAGCAGGCAATCGAACTGGCACGCTCATGCGAGAGTGCGGCATTCGCCGCCGATCGGCGGGTCAGCAACTCGGAAGGCGCCACGGTCTCGGTCCAGCAATCGCATTTTGCCTACGGCAACTCTGATGGCTTTCTGGCGGGTTATCCCAGTTCGCGTCACAGCGTCATGTGCGCTGTAATCGCCGGCAAGGATGACACCATGCAACGCGACGACTGGTACACGACTGCACGCGCGGCCGCGGATCTGGAACCGGCAGAGGACGTCGGCAGCCGCGCGGGAAAGCGTGCCGCGCATCGCGTCGGCGCACGCAAGGTCGCCACCGCGCGCGTGCCGGTGCTGTTTGAAGCGCCGATCGCTTCGAGCCTACTCGGTCATTTCGTGGCTGCCGTGAGCGGCGGCAGTCTGTACCGGAAGTCGTCGTTCCTGCTCGACAGCCTCGGGAAGCGGGTGTTCTCGCCGATCGTGCACATCCATGACCTGCCTCATGTGCGAAAAGGCCTTGCCAGCAGCGCCTTCGATGACGAAGGCGTGGCGACGCACGCCCGCGATGTCGTGAAGACCGGCGTGTTGCAGGGCTACTTTCTCGGCAGCTACTCGGCGCGCAAGCTGGGAATGAAGTCCACCGGAAATGCAGGAGGCAACCACAACCTGGTGATGGATTCGACCGGGGAGGATTTCGCCGCTCTGCTGAAGCAGATGGGCACGGGCCTTCTGGTCACCGAAATGCTGGGGCAGGGGATCAACATGGTGACCGGAGACTACTCGCGCGGCGCGGCCGGATTCTGGATCGAGAACGGCGAGGTGGCCTATCCTGTGCAGGAGGTCACGGTCGCCGGCAATCTCAAGGACATGTTCGGGAACATCGTCGCAATCGGCACCGACGTGATGGTGCGGGGGTCGCGCCAGACCGGCTCGGTGCTGGTCGAGGGGATGACAGTGGCAGGGGAATAAGGCCGTAACGGCCGTGAATACCGTGAATATCGTGAATGTCGCAAACGGCCAATCCAATTGGCGGCATTTGTATTATGTTTTCGCGGGATTTGAGTGCCAAAAGTTAACGGCTGAATCAGCAACCGGTTTTTGATCTCCGACATTCACGGTATTCACGGCATTCACGGTATTCACGGCATTCACGACATTCACGGTATTCACGGCATTAACGGTATTCACGGCATTCACGATATTCACGACAGCAAC
>CAZYTR010000428.1:0-2412 GCA_964650365.1 uncultured Alcaligenaceae bacterium
TATCCGGCGTGGAGTCCTTGTAGGTCTGGCCGATGGTGCCCTTGAATTTGGCTTCGGGCCGCGGCAGGACTTCCTGCGCGAACACATCGCCCGCACCCACCCCTAGAACCAATGCAAGGATCGTTTGGAGAATTCGTTTCATGCTTCATCTCCTTTGGTATTCAGGTGATGTCAATCGATCAGCGTGCGTCTTGCACCAAGCGGAACACGACATGGTTGGTGCCGGTATCCGGCTCACCCTTGCCGCGGACGCCTGCGATATACCGCGCGCACTTCGTTCGGGCCGAACTCTGCGCCTCTCTTCATGTCCCGTAGCTCGCGTATATAAAAATGGACCCGTTGCGCTGAATGCCTCAGCCCAGGAAAATGTCCGGACTGCCCTAGATGATCCGCTGTTCCACCACGATGCGCTTGTCCTCACACTCTCAGCGGGAAGTCTTCGAATAGGGGGCAGGACCGAGGGTTAGATAAATGGCCTGAGCCTTCTCTTTCTTCGCTCGGGAACTGTCCTGTCAAAGACACAGGGGATCACATAACGGTCTAGGATTCAACGACCGCTTTGACGCGTCCCTCTCTGACCGCTTTCACGAAGGCCTTGTGATCACGTTCGGCCTGATCGGCATATTCGACCGCAAAGTCCAAGATCGCCTCGTCGAAAATGGCGCCCGAGCCCATGTAGCCCGAGATCATGGCGGCGTCGCCCGAGCGTGCGTGGGATCGGGCCAGCGCCCACCCGCACGCTTCCGCGTATCGCCGCAATATTTGACCGTCCATATCTTCAATGATCGCCGACAGTTTCATATCACGGAGTTGACGCACGTAGAAGTGGCGCCCTCGATGTCCCTGCGACCATCCCAGGAACATGTCGCTCGCCGACTGCATCAGACGCTGGCCAACGATGACCCGTTGACCGTGGTTGCTGTACAGACTCTTCCCGGCATAGGGTTCAAGCACCGACGCGTTTGCCTGCTTGATCTGCAGGAACAGCGGGTCGTCATCGTCGGCCATGAGGAGTGCGACCATGCACGCCGTACCGACACTGCCCACGCCAACGACCTTTATCGCCATGTCGCAAAAATGAAAGCGGTCGAAGAGCGTGCGGATGTGCTCGGGCAGGGACTCGAGGTAGAGCGCCCATGCTGCCTTGAGTTCCCGGCTACCCTCGTCTTCCTTGTTCTCGGCGGAATGGAAGATGAGCGGTGGGTTATCCTTGATGCGCGGCTTCCCGCCAACATGCTCGACAAGCTTTGGGAAATCGTGCGCGGCAGCACTGCGCCCGCGCGCCTGCTCGATTCTTTTCTCCATACGCGTGCGCGACTCTTCGTCCGACACCGAATCGAGTAGGCGTTTCAGGTCGATCCTGTCGTACCAGACTTCCAGCGCCTTCATGAAGGCATACTCCGCCATGTGTTCCCGGTATGAGCGCACCGCAGAGCTTGCGGCGCGCGCCGACTCGCTCTGCTTGAGCTGGATATGACGTCCGGCCAGAACCACGCTGGCGGTCAAACGCTTGACGTCCCATTCCCATGGAGCGGGAAGCGTTTCATCCAGGTCGTTGATATCGAAGACCAGATTGCGCTCGGGCGTGGCGAAACCGCCGAAGTTCGAGAGGTGGGCATCACCACAGGCCTGTACCCTGAGGCCGGAACTTGGGGTGTGGGCCAGGTCGGCGGCCATGATCGCGGCGGTCCCGCGATAGAAGGCGAAGGGCGACTGCATCATCCGGCCGTGACGTATCGGCACAAGATTCAGCAGCCTGCCCTCGTTTGATGCCAGCACCACCTCGACCGGATCACGGCGCTCCTTGGGCGGGTTCCATCCACTATGCTGCGCGCGGGATACGGCGTCGCGCAGCATCTTGCCGTCAGCCCGGCGCTCGGCCGCAGAACGATACGGCACTTCTGTAGGCGCTTTCACGCGAAGGGATTTGCCCTTGGCCTTGCGCTCCTTTACCGATGGCCTCGGGGTGGTGATGCGAGCCGGCAGCTTGGCGTTTTGTGTTTTTTCCATGGTTGCCTCTTCATTTTGTTCATTGGGATTTGTTGCATCACGTGCCATCGCGCGGACAGATGCGATGCCACTCGTTGTTGATGTTCACGACGACCCCGTTGCGGTGCCGGCGGATTTGACGAGCCTAAATCCCACATGATTTGTCCCCGTCTCCGGTTCGCCTTTCTCGCGACCGCCCGCGATGTCGTCACGAAGCCGAACCGCCAGGGCCGAAGGTCACCCCTTGAGATCCCCAGTTCATGGTAAAGGCGAAGAAGTGCAGCATGACGTCCTTATATTCGCCTGACACCTGCCCGGCCAGTGGACCGCGATTTTGCGAGACCGACATATCGCCTATATAGGCCAGCTCGTAACTGAATCCCAGTTTGACCTTCGGGCTCATCAGATAATTGGCGCCCAGGC
>CAZYTR010000429.1:0-2941 GCA_964650365.1 uncultured Alcaligenaceae bacterium
ACCATCTTGCTCGCCGGTACGATCTGGGTGGCATCGATGCGGGTGTCGCAGTCGAAGAAATCCTGGCGGGTGCGCACCGCCATCACCACTTCTTCCAGCGAGGCGTTGCCGGCACGCTCGCCCAGTCCGTTGATGGTGCACTCGATCTGGCGCGCGCCTGCCATCACCGCCGACAGCGAGTTCGCAACCGCCAGTCCGAGGTCGTTGTGGCAGTGAACCGACCACACCACTTTGTCGGCGTTGGGAACGCGCTCGCGAAGCTGTCGGATAATGGCGGAAAACTGCTCCGGCAAGGTGTAGCCCACCGTATCCGGAATGTTGATGGTTCGGGCACCGGCATCGATCGCCTTCTCCACGATGCGGCACAGGAAATCGATCTCGGAACGCCCGGCATCCTCGGGGGAGAACTCGACGTCTCCGCACAATGATCGCGCCAGCTTGACCGACTTCACCGCCTGCTCGATCACCTGTTCGGGCTGCATGCGCAGCTTCTTCTGCATGTGAATCGGCGAGGTGGCGATGAAAGTGTGGATGCGCGAGGCGTTGGCGGGCTTGACCGCCTCGCCGGCGCGGCGGATGTCGCCGTCGGTGGCGCGCGCCAGGCCGCACACGATGCTGTCTTTCACAACCTGGGCCACTGCCTTCACCGACTCGAAGTCGCCGTTGCTCGCGGCGGGGAAGCCGGCCTCGATGACGTTTACGCGCATGCGCTCCAGTTGCCGGCCGATGCGCAGCTTCTCCTCGCGTGTCATCGAGGCTCCCGGACTCTGCTCGCCGTCGCGCATGGTGGTATCAAAAATGATCAACTGTTCTTTCATGTCAGTTCTCCGCCGCAAATTCGTTTCGGACTAGCGCCACGCCGTCGGATTGCCGGACGCGGGCGTACTGCTGCCTGTTTTTCCTGCTTCGGGCTTTTTGCAGAAACCCGACAAACTGTTGGGGGAAGAAAGTTTTTAGCGCCCGCGGCGCAGCAGCAGGCCGCCCAGCAGAATGCCGGGAAGAAGGGAAGCGAGTTGGCCGTGCTGTTGGGAAAGCATGTCGCGGACTATAAGGAGTTTCTTGCGGGTCCGCAAGCCCAGGAGTTTTTTACGGGGCCGCGAGCCCCGGTGGCTACATGTCCGAGCCTGACGATGGAGGTGGCGGGGCGGTCGGCTTCTTGCGCAAGCGCTCCCACGCCCACATGGCATAGCCGGATGCGGCGTAGATCGCGAACAGGCTGAACAGCAGCTCCGGCAGGTTGTCCGCGACCTGCATCAGCGCCACCACGGCTAACGCGATCATCACCACTACCCCAAAGGAAACGCTCTTGCGCAGGTTGATGTCCTTGCCGCTGTAGAAGCGGACGTTGCTCACCATGGTAAAGCCGGCAAACAGCGTGAGTGCCCACGCCAGCCAGGGCACGTCGGCGCGCGCCACGTCGTAAGCTTCCATCGCCCACACCAGCCCCGCGAGCAATCCAGCGGCTGCCGGGCTCGGCAGCCCCTGGAAGTAGCGCTTGTCCACCACGTCGATGTTGGTGTTGAATCGCGCGAGCCGCAATGCCGCACACGCGCAATAGACGAAGGCCGCGACCCAGCCCAGCCTGCCCATGCCCTTGAGCGACCATTCGTAGATCACCAGCGCGGGCGCAGCGCCGAAGGACACCATGTCGGAAAGACTGTCGAACTCGGCGCCGAATTCGCTTTGCGTGCGGGTGAGCCGCGCAACGCGGCCATCGAGCGCGTCGAACACCATGGCGGCGAACACCCCTGCCGCCGCCAGCTCGAAGCGCAGGTTCATCGCCTGCACGATGGCGTAAAAGCCGGCGAACAACCCGCAGGTGGTGATAGCGTTGGGAAGCCAGTAGATTCCGCGGCGGCGAATGCTGGTGCGGCTGAGCCAATGCGGTTTGGGTGCCGGGAAATTCATATTCGATCAGTTGGCCGGGAACCACGCCAGAATGGTTTCCCCAGCATACACGCTGTCGCCGACTGCGGCACGCGGAGTCGCGCCGGGCGGAAGATAGACGTCCACCCGCGAACCGAAGCGGATGAAACCGAAGCGCTGCCCGCGCGTGAGCCGGTCATGCGGCTTGACGTAGCACAGGATGCGGCGGGCGATCAGCCCGGCCACCTGCACGCAGGTGACGTCCGCACCCCGGTCGGCACGGATCCACAGCGCATTGCGTTCGTTTTCCAGTGAAGCCTTGTCGAGCGCGGCATTGAGGAACTTGCCGCTGTAGTACCAGCCCTTCTTCACCTCGCCATCCACCGGGCTGCGGTTGGAGTGCGCGTTAAATACGTTCATGAACACGCTGATCTTCAGCGCATCGCGGTCGAGGTAAGGGTCGCGGGATTTTTCCACCGCGACAATGCGGCCGTCGGCGGGCGAGACCACGGCGTCGGGATCGTTCGGAACGTTGCGCGGCGGGTCGCGGAAGAACTGCAAGACGAAAAGCGCCACCAGCCAGAACGGAACCGACCACCATCCCCACAGATACCCGACGATCAGTGCAACGACGACGGCCGCGGCGAGAAACGGCCAGCCTTCCCTGGCGATGATGGGGTGGGGATAGGATTTCACAGGCACGAGGCGCTAGGCACGAGGCGCGAGGTAACACCCGGTCGCGTTTCGTGGCTTTTGCGTCTTGCCTTTGCGCGATAATTGTTGCTGTATGTCACAGTCTGTTCTTGCGATTTTTCCCGCCTAGCGCCTAGCGCCTCGTGCGTCTTGCCTCGTCCCGCAACATCAGTTGCGCGACTTGTCCACCAGCCGGTTGGCCTTGATCCACGGCATCATTTCGCGCAGCTTCTCGCCCACAACCTCGATCTGGTGCGCGCGGCCGATGCGACGCATGGCGCCGAGCTTGGTCGCGCCGGTCTTGTTCTCCAGCAGGAATTCCTGGGCGTAGACGCCGGTTTGAATATCCTTGAGGATCCTGCGCATCTCGTTGCGGGTTTCC
>CAZYTR010000430.1:0-2754 GCA_964650365.1 uncultured Alcaligenaceae bacterium
CCACTCTGCATCTCAGGCACGGCTACACCCAGGCGGAGATCGGACAAGCCACAGGGCTGCACTATTCGACGGTGAGTCGCATCGTGGCCAGACAGATCCGTGCAAGAAACAAGACCTGACCCCTTCGTCTCGTGGCCAGACAGATCCGTGCAAGAAACAAGACCTGACCCCGTCGTAATCCCGTCGTAATCAGGCTTGGATGACGCCCGGCCCCGCTGCGCCTCAGGTTTCGACTGAAGTGCTCTGCTGCTTGGCGACCTGCCAGTTGTCCAGCTTGACGCGCGCGCTGTTGGTGGCCGGATCCATTGCCTTGTCGTGTCCGGGGAGCTTCGCCGTCAACTCGATCACGTACCCGTTCGGATCGCGGAAGTAGATCGAATGGATGAAGCCGTGGTCCGAGATGCCGCGCGTTTCGATGCCCCGCTGGTTGCCTTTTGCCATCATCGACTTCAAGGTGGGCTCCTCGACCTCGAGCGCGATGTGCAGGTCGTAGTCGTGCTGCTGCTTGAACTCGAAGGGCATGTCCGGCGCCTCGAAGAACGCCAGATACGAGCTGTCGTCGAGCCGATAGAACGTGTGCAGTGTGTTGGTCTTGCGCCCGCTTTTGCTCTCCTTGATCTCGAGAGTTCCCGACAGGGGCAGGCCGAGAAAATCCTCGTAGAAATGCCGCGTCTGCTCCGAGTCGCGGCAGCGGTAAGCGTTGTGGTGCAGCTTCTTGATCACGGCAGTGTCTCCTTCTTCGATCGGCCTTACAGGGCTTGAAGCTCGGCGGGCTTGAGCGAGGCCGCGAAGCCGTTGATGGTCTCATTCACCTTGTTCCAGTTCTTGAGCTGCTTCATCCTGCCCAGCCAGCGCTGCACATTCGGATAGCCCGAGTAGGTAGACCGGACCACTTCACCGAGTGCGATGAACGAGGCGCCAAAATAGTCGGCGATGGTGATCTGGTCGCCGCACAGATAGGCGTTTTTCGGCCCGAGGATGTGGGTATCGAGAACCTTCAACCACCCCGCGGTCCGCTCCTTGCCCCAGGCGAGGGTACCCGCCTGCATATCGGTGGTTGGCCGCTTGTGATGCGGAAAGATCTGCGGGTAGACGAAGCCGTAGGCCAAATCGCGGCAGACCTGCGTATTGATCCAATCCATCCGTTCGTTGACGCGCGCGCGCTGGCGCAGGTCCTTCGGGTAGGCGGGGGAATTGATCTTGTCCGCCAGGTACTTGAGGATCGCCGAACTTTCCGTCAGCCGGAAGTCCCCGTCCTCGAGTACCGGCACCAGGTGGTTGGGGTTGATGGCTTCGTAGGGCGGCTTGTAGTGCTCGCCGGTGAACAGATCGACCACCTGGAATTCGACATTGATCCCGCTCTCTGCGACGAACAGCATCAACGGACGGCTGGTAGTTGAAGCGGGGTGATAATAGATTTTCATGGTGTCTCCTCCTTAACATTTTTGAGTAACGCGGCTTGCCGTGGGGCGCGTCTTGGGGGCGCGACGGCCACTGCAAAGGCTATCGCGAATCATAGCGCAGGTGGTCGCCGATGTCCCCACCGGTCTCCCCGGGCAAGTGGTCGAGCGGTGGCCTCCAAGCCGTGACGCAAGATGTTCCCCGGGGCCGCGCCGGCGCTCAGAACAGACGGGCGCTCGCCGACTCGGCGCCCGCCCGCAGTGCGCGCAGCTTCTCCCACACCACTTCTTCGGCCACCATCCCCACCCCGGTGGAGGTGTCGAACCCGCAGTCCGTGCCGGCCAGCACGCGCCGGGGATCGCCGACGGCGTTGGCGACGAGTTCGATGCGATCGGCGACAACCTCCGGGTGCTCGACATAGTTCGTGGTGGTATCGATGGCCCCGACCACGACCAGCCAGTTGCGTGGCAGGGGATGCCTCGCCAAGCTGCGGTACTCGTGGGCGTGGCGCGGATTGGCCATCGGCAACACCAGTGCGCCCACGTGCGCCCGATACAAATGCGGCAGCAGCTCATCCAGCGGCACGTCGAAGTTGTGCGGGCCCTCGTAATTGCCCCAGCACACTTGAAGCCGCACCTGATCGCGCGGGACTTCGGCCAATGCGCGATTGAGAGCCGAGATGGTGAGATCGACAAAGTCGAGGAACTCGTCGAGCGGCCTGTCGGCGAACAGGCGATGGCGCTCCATCGCCAGATCCGGACCGTCGATTTGCAGAATCAGTCCCTGCGCGGCGATGGCCTCGTACTCCGTGCGCAAGGCATCGGCCACGGCGTTCACATAATCGGGCAGGGAACCGTAGTAGGCGTCTTGCATCCCGCACGCGACGATGCCCGGTGACGGCGCAGTCCAGAAGGATTCGACGAAGGGCCGAGGTTGCTCGCCAAGAATCGTCCGGAATTGAGCAAGTTCCCGATTGAGCGGAGCGGGATTGACGTAGCGCACCTCACCAATCGCGCGCGGCGGCGCAGTGTGCAGACTCTTGCCTGCGTGCGTTTTGAAAAGTTCGCGGAAACTCGGATAGCTCGCCACGTCCTTGGCCGGCGCTCGCTCGCCGTGACCCCCGAACCCGCTCATGCGATAACGGACGTAGGTGAAAAAACTCTCGCGCGGGTGCTCGCCATCGTTGCCGATATCGATGCCGCACTCCAACTGGCGCTCGACGGCGCGCCGCGTTGCCTGTCCTACGATTGTCTGCAGGGCCGCCGCATCTACCGGCTCGTCGCGATTGATGCGCAGCTGCAGGTCCACCAGCGGCTTGGGACGCGGCAAGCTCCCGGTGTGGGTGGTCAGGAT
>CAZYTR010000431.1:0-6009 GCA_964650365.1 uncultured Alcaligenaceae bacterium
TTTCCTGCGATGACGAGTTGGTCCATTTCTTTTCGGGTGATTGAGTGATTGGGTAATTGAATGACTGGGTTACTAAATCCCTGAATCACTCAATCACTTAGTTACCACTCCCCAGTCGCCCATTCAACACTCAACATTGCCGTTTCTATCCCCCCCCAACCGCCACGACGATTTCGAGCGCATCGCCGTCGGCTAGCGCCACCTGGTCGAGCCGGCTGCGCGGGACGATTTCGCCGTTGCGTTCCAGCGCGATGCGCTTGCCGGCCAGTTCCAGTTTCTCGACCAGGTCGAGAATCGTCAGCGGCTCTGCAAACTGCCGGCTTTCCCCATTGACTGTCAGATTAATCACGTCGAAGCAGGTAGTGGCGTTGCGTCGGATTTTATCATCCCAAAGCGCTGAATGTGGCGCTGGAGGCCCTGGGAAATTACGGCGGCCTGCCGCGTTGCAAACGACAGGGTCTAATGCTCGCGCATCGAGCGCTGCAGGAAACCGCTGATCGGATCGAGGAGGTACTCGAAGGCCGTGCGCGCTTCGGTCTTGACGAAGACCTCGGCCGGCATGCCCGCCTGCAGCATGAGATTGCCAGCCTGCTGTAGCACCTGTGGCGTCACCCGCACCCGCGCAGTGTAGTAGAAGGTGTTGGTAGCCTTGTCCTCCAGCCGGTCGGCGGAGACGTAGACCACCGTGCCCGCGACTGTCGGGGTGATTCGGCGGCGGAACGAAGTCAGCCGGACATCCGCTTCGGCGCCCGCGTGAACAAAGCTGATGTCCTCCGTGCGCACGCGTGCCTCGACGATCAGGTCCGGGTTTTCCGGCACGATGTCGAGTATCGGCTCGCGCGGACCAATCACCCCACCGATGGAGGTTATCTTCAGATCCACCACCTCACCGGCGATCGGCGCGGTAATGCGCTGACGTTCCTCCGCGTCCTGCGCCGGGCGCACTCGCTCCTGCAGGTCGAAGATTTTTGCAGTCGTCTGGCTGAGCTCTCCTGAGGCTTCCTGCATGAAAGTGCTGCGTAGCGTTTCCGCGCGCAGTTGCAGGTCAGCGACCTTCTGGCGTGCGCGCGAAAGTTCCGATTCGTTTTCTCCGCGTCGCGATATCAGTTCGGCGCGGTTGCGCTGCAGTGTCAGGATCCGGACCTTGGAGACGAATCCCTCGCCGACCAGCGCCTCGTTGGCTGAAAGCTCTTCCTGCAACAGTCGTATCGCGTCGCTGTCAGCACGAAGCTGCTGTTTGCGCCCACTGATCTCGGCTTCGGTCTCGCGAATCTGCGTGCGGATCAGCGCGACTTGGTTCCCGTATGCGTCGCGACGCGCCTTGAACAATTCGCTCTCGCGCTGCAACAGCTCCGCCACGCGCGGATCGTCTTTGCGAGCAATCAGCTCTTCGGGAAATTTGACTTTAAGCGCCCACGCCTGTTCCGCGGCGAGCCGCGCTGCTTTCGCCAGATCGGCGTCGAGCTGCGTCTTTGCCAGCTCGTTGCCGGCGTCGACGCGGATATCCCTAAGCACGATCAGCGTCTGCCCCGCTTTTACCTTGTCGCCGTCGCGCACCAAAATTTCGCTGACAAGCCCGCCCTCCTGGTGTTGCACCGTCTTGCGGTTCATGTCTACCTTTACCACGCCCGGTGCGATGGCAGCGCCGCTCACCGGCGCCAGGGCGACCCATGCCGTAACGCCGAGCACCAACAGCACGATGCTTAGCAACCCCGCGCGGATCAGCCGGCGAGGGTCATCGGCCTGCTCGACGTCCAGCGACGGCAGTACCAGATCGAGGAAAGAGTTGGCCATGTATTGAATCTAACCGCGTTTGATAGCGACCTGCCCGGAGCCCGCCTGGGCACCTGCCTCCATCGGGCGCGGGCGCGCCGGACCGAGAACGTCCGCCACCGCGCCCTGCTTTTCGATAACGCCATCGCGTAGCAGGATCACCTTGTCCATTACCGCGAGCAGCGGCGTCCGGTGCGTGACCACAACGACGGTCACTCCGGCGGGCTTGAGGTTGCGCATCGCTTCGATCAGCGCGGTTTCGCCTTCGTTGTCAAGATTGGAGTTTGGCTCATCCAGCACGACCAGCCGTGGCGTGCCATAGAGCGCGCGCGCCAGTGCAACGCGCTGGCGCTGTCCAGCGGAAAGAAACGCGCCGCCATCGCCGATCGGCGTGTCGTAGCCCTTAGGCAGGCGCAAGATCATTTCATGCGCATTGGCGCGTTTGGCCGCTTCGATCACCGATGAGGAATCCACTTCGCCAAGGCGCGCGATGTTTTCGCTCACCGTTCCGGCAAACAGTTCGACGTTTTGCGGCAAGTAGCCGACGTATGGCCCGAGCCGCTCGCGTGGCCACGCGCTGATATCTGCGCCATCCAGCCGGACCACGCCCGTTAGCGGGCGCCAGATGCCGATGATAAGTTTCGTCAACGTCGACTTGCCCGCCGCGCTCGGTCCGACGATCGCCAGCGCTTCGCCGGGCTGCAGCTCGAACGACACCCGTTTGATGATTGGTCTGTCCTGGCCGGCAAACCCGAACACCACCTGCTCCACGTTCAGGGCGCCGAGCGGCGGCGGCAGTTTAGTTACCGGCTCGGCATCCTTTGCGGCACTGAGATCCTGGTCCAGTCGCCCATAGGCGCTGCGAGCGTCGACGAGGCTCTTCCACCCGGCGATCGCCGACTCCACTGGCGCCAGCGCCCTGCCGAGCAGGATCGTTGCGGCGATCATTACGCCGATGGTGGCCGCCTGATTGATGACCAACCAGGCACCGGCCGCCAGCATCGCTATCTGCAGGAACTGGCGGGTGAAGCGCGACGCGCTCGATGCCAGCGACGAGGCGCGATTGGCGTCGAGCTGATGGTTCAGCACGTTATGGCTGAGCCCGCGCCAGCCGCGGACGAGATTCTCGACCATGCCCAATGCGCCGGCCACCTCGGCATGGCTGACGGTCTGATCGGCGAAGCGGCCCGCCTTGCGCGACTCCAGTTGCATTTGCTCCAGCGGCTTGCGCGAGAGCCTTTCGTTCAGCCAGGCGATACTGAAAAGCAGCGCCGCGCCCGCCAGCGCGATCCCGCCGAGCAGCGGGTGGAACAGCCAGATGATCAGCACGAAGATTGGTACCCAGGGTGCATCGAAAAGCGCCACGATTCCCGGTCCGGTCAGGAAGGCGCGGATCGCACCGACATCGCGCAGCCCGTGCATCGAGTTGCGACTATTTGGCATGGTGCCGCGTCGCACCATGTCGACGAGCACGCGCGGACCCACGAGTTTCTCAAGCGCCACACCCGCGCCGGATAGCAGCCGCGAGCGGATCACATCCAGATAGGCCATGAAGAGTAGCGCTCCGGCAGCCAGTACGGCGAGCATTACAAGTGTTTCCTGGCTGCGGCTGCTTACCACCCGGTCGAATACCTGGAGCATAAAAAGCGCAGGCACCAGCATCAGCAGGTTTATCACCAGGCTGAAGAACGCCGCGTAGATGAAGTAGGCCCGGAACCGGACAAAAAATTCGCGCACTGGCGCGTTACCCCCCAATTGTTACTGCCAAACCTGCCATGCCCTTGCCCCCAAACCGATAGGGTGCCCTTGGTCGAATTTTCACCGGGCAGCTCGAAGTTATATCGTCGCTACGTTATTGCCGCACCGCACAAACCCTCTGGGCGTCCGTTGATCAAAACATAAGCAAGCGCCGTACCCTCAAGGAGAAGTAACGGCAGCTTTGTCTGGGTCCCTCCCACGGAAACCTGCTCTCGGAGAGCGATTCGTATGCGGGACTGAGCTGTTTTTAAACATATCGTTGTTACGGTGTATTCGTGTGTTATCTGCAGAGTCGGGTCAGCTCAACACGTTGTTGGCTATTGCGACTCCAGTATCCTCCTTCACAAATCCCAAATATGCGACTCCAGTACCCTCTTTCGCAAATCCCAAATAGAAAATTTTCTTGATATAACACATCAATTGTGAACTTTATCTCATTATAGGATCAGCTTTTTAAATATTTTTTTCATATCGATCTGTTGGCTGTATAATTTTGCGAGAACGGGGACTTTCCCGTTTAATGCTGTAGGGGGCTGGAGCGTGAAAGGCTGGGGCGGTGTATTTGCAGTGGGGTCGCGCACCTCGACCCCCGATATTCTTAAGAAAAACCCGCACCCGTGGAAATGCGGGGGTGGAAAAACACGGATTTCCAAGAGAAGAGCCAAAAAGGCAACCGGGTTTTTGTTTACGCGGGAGCGCACAGCGCCGGGCTCCTGACAAAAGAAATTGAAGCTTCATCGTCGCGCTCTTACCTGGAAAGGGCGCACACGGCAGCATCTGGGTATGCGAGGCGGCCGTAAGCGGTGAGGTCTCGGGCGAGTAGCAGGTGTAACAGTTGTTCACGCAAGGGAGGCAATATCCTGGACGTCAACGAATTGTCGTTGGACGGCGTCAAGCCGTCTCTTTCCACCGATGTCGGCGCCTTGACCGATGAGGACACGGCGGTCAGCGGCACGGTGGCCGACCACACCACTGATCTTACCTACAGCCTGGTGGGCGATTCGCCCATGGGGCCCATTTTTGATACTGACGGGACCCGGTTGTTCGAACCGAGCGTCCTCTTTGACTCCCTGGACACGCACGACAGCGACATCGTTTCGCTTTGTCGATGTGTCACGCATCCGAATCGCTGATTTGAGAAGCTCAGCCAATACCACTTTCTGACTGGGGAACACCATGGCAATCATCACCGGCAACGGCAGCAACGATAACCTCGTTGGTACGGGTAGAGCTGACCTCATTTTTGGCCTCGACGGGAACGACACCTTGCAGGGCGGCGCCGGGAACGACACGATCTTCGCCGGCGCCGGCAACGACTGGATTGACGGCGGGACCGGCAACGACACGATCTATGGCGGTACCGGCAACGACTGGATAGACGGCGGCACTGGCAATGACTACATCAGCGGCGGCGGCGACGACGACGAGATCTACGGCGGCACCGGCAACGACTGGATAGACGGCGGCAAGGGCAATGACACGATCTACGGCGACGATGGCAACGACAGGATCTCCGGCGGCAAGGGAAACGATGAGATCCTCGGCGGCGATGGCAACGACAAGATCTACGGTGACAATTGGTTCGACTGGTTCGACTGGTGCGACTGGCATTACGACGGCCAGGCCGGTGGCAACGACACGCTCTACGGCGGCGCCGGCAACGACCAGATCTTCGGCGGCGACGGCGACGACAAGCTGATTGGCGGATTGGGTGCGGACAAACTCACCGGCGGCGACGGGGACGACACTTTCGTTTACCTCGATGCGTCGGATTCCCCGGCATCGGATGTCATCCGCGATTTCACCCAGGGTGAGGACACGATCGACTTCGACGCTTTACGCGAGCCCGAAGACCTGATTTGGAACGCTGACTATGGAGCGCTCGCATTCGGAGTCTGGTTTGCAATTGTCGACGACCACACTGTCGTCTTCGCCGATCCCACCGGCGATGGCATCGCGGACCTGACGATAGAGCTGAATGGGATCTTTGATTTAACTGCGGAGGATTTCGTGGGGGTGGCGGCGGGCGGCACCGACGTCGACGCCGACGTTGGCGATGATGCCTCGGTTTCGATCACCCCGGCGACGATCAACGACGCTGGCGACGGCGCGGTTGAGTACACGGTCGTGGGCGTCGATGGCGACGCCACGGCGGATGTGACGTTCGCATCGAGCGGAGGCGGCTCGGTGACGGTGAACGATATCGGCAACGGGACGACCTCGGTTGACCTGTCCTCGCTCAACGACGGCACGGTGACGGCCTCGATCGTGGTGATCGACAATGCCGGCAACACCGCGACCGGCACCGGCGACACCGCCGATTTGGATACGACGGCGCCGACGGCGAGCATCAGCATCGACGCCATCACGGCCGACAACGTGATCAACGCGGCCGAGGCGGCCGACACGACGGTTGCGGTGACCGGGACGGTGGGCGGCGACGTCGAGGATAGCGATGTCATCACCCTGACGGTGAAC
>CAZYTR010000432.1:0-3817 GCA_964650365.1 uncultured Alcaligenaceae bacterium
GGGCGGCCCGGGAAGTATTCTTGCGGTTCTCGATTGACGCAAATCCGGACCATTTGGTGAACGCACCCTACCGCCCGCAAATCACCCAGGCCGCCCGCCCCCTGACCTTCATGGTCGATGCGCGCAACGAACACGGCAGGATCGAACCGACCTCGATCGCCGGCGAGCATCCTCTGACACTTTACGTGGACAAGCTCGAGATCGTCACCCTGATGACTCTCGGCGGGGCGCCCGAGGCGCTGGCGATCGGCTATCTGCGCAACCAGCGGCTGGTCGATCGACTCGAAGACATCAAGTCGGTGCAGGTGGACTGGGACGCCAACGCGGTCGCCGTCGTGACCCGCGCCGGACTCAAGGATGCGCAACGCAAGATGGGCAAGCGCACGGTGACCACTGGCTGCGGTCAGGGCACGGTGTTCGGCGAACTGATGGAAGAGATCGACAAGGTCATGCTGCCTGCAGAAGCGGCGATCAGCGAAGTGGATTTTTTCGGGCTCCTTGAAGCTGTGCGCAGCCGCGAAACCATCTACAAGCAGGCCGGCGCAGTGCACGGCTGCGCGCTGTGTAAGCGCGCGGAAATCCTGATGTTCGTCGAAGACGTCGGCCGCCACAACGCGGTGGACGCGATTGCCGGGCAGATGTGGCTGGAGCGTATCGACGGCGGCGACAAGGTGTTCTACACCACCGGGCGGCTCACTTCTGAAATGGTGATCAAGTGCGCGCAGATGGGCATTCCGATTCTGGTGTCGCGCTCGGGGCTCACGCAGATGGGTTACGAAATCGCGCAGAAAGTCGGTCTCACGATGATCGGCCGGGCGACCGGAAAACACTATCTTCTTTTCACCGGCGAACACCGGTTCAAAAAGCGGTGACGAGTGACAGGTGACAGGTGAAAAGTGACAGGTAAAGACCAAGAGCCTTCGCGTCACGCGTCACTCGTCACTCGTCACCCCGGCGCGACGCCGCCGGTGACCGGCGTAATTCTGGCCGGTGGGCTTGGCCGCCGCATGGGCGGCGTGGACAAGGGCCTGCAGTTGCTCGGCGGCCGGCCGATGGCAGCGCGGGTGCTGGCAAGGTTGGCGCCGCAGGTTGATGAAGTCCTGATCAACGCCAACCAGAACTTGGAGCGTTATGCGCTGCTAGGCTGCCGCGTGGTGCCGGACCAGCTCGGCGGATACGCCGGGCCGTTGGCCGGACTGCATTGCGGACTTTCGGAAGCGCGCCACGAACTTGTAGCCACGGTCCCCTGCGATTCGCCCTTCCTGCCTGAAGACCTGGTCGCGAGGCTCGCGGCACCGCTGCTGGATGAGGGGGTGGACCTGGCAGTGGCAAGGACCGGAACTCAGCCGCACCCGGTGTTCTGCCTGGCCAGGCGCCGCCTGTTGCCCCACCTGTCCGCATTTCTGCAATCCGGCGGCCGCAAAATAGATGCGTGGTACACGACGCTGAAAGTGGTGGAAGTGGCGTTCGACGATGAGGCCGCGGCGTTCAGCAACATCAACACAGCGGAGGAATTGCACTCCGCCGAGACTGCTCAGCGCTTGCCGGGGGAATAGATCGCCGACGCAGGCGCTGGCTGCAGGATCTGAAAGAACACCTCGTCCTGCTTGACCATGCCGAGATCGGATCGTGCTCGCTCTTCGATCGCGTCGTAGCCCTGCTTGAGGTCCAGGACCTCGGCATCGAGCGCGGCGTTGCGCACGGCAAGCTGTGTATTCGTGTCGCGCTGTGCGTCAACCTGGCGATCGAGTTCCCAGACACGCAGCCAGCCGCCCTTGCCGAACCACAGCGGGTTCTGTATCAATGCGATCAGCAGGACCAGGGCAAAGGCGAGCAAGCGCATCGGCTAGTTGATCTGATAAAAAGCGTCGCGTCCGGCGTAGCGCGCCGAATCGCCGAGATCTTCCTCGATGCGCAGCAACTGGTTGTACTTGGCCAGCCGGTCGGAACGCGACAGCGATCCGGTCTTGATCTGCAGTGCGTTTGCGCCCACGGCGAGATCGGCGATGAACGTGTCTTCGGTTTCGCCGGAACGATGCGACACCACCGCGGTATAGCCTGCACGCTTGGCCATCTCGATCGCGGCAAGGGTCTCGGTGAGTGTGCCGATCTGGTTTATCTTGATCAGGATCGAATTGGCAACGCCCTGGCGAATGCCTTCGGCAAGGATCTTGGTGTTGGTGACGAACAGGTCGTCGCCGACGATCTGGACCTTTTTGCCGAGCCTGTTGGTGAGAACCTTCCAGCCATCCCAGTCGCCTTCGGCCATACCGTCCTCGATGCTGATGATCGGGTACTTGTCCAACCATGCCCCCAGATAGTCGGTGAACTCCTTGGCGCTCAATTTCAGCTTTTCAGAGGCCAGGTCGTATTTGCCGTCCCTGAAGAACTCCGAGCTTGCGCAATCCAGTCCAATCGCAACCTGCGATCCGGGCGTGTATCCGGATGCCTCGATCGCCTCCACGATGAGTTTGAGCGCCGCCTCGTTGTTCGGCAGATTGGGCGCAAAACCGCCTTCATCGCCCACCGTGGTGGGCATGCCTTTCTTGTCCAGAAGCGCTTTCAATGCCTGGAAGATCTCCGCACCGCAGCGCATCGCCTCGCGGAAGCTTTCTGCACCCACCGGGATGATCATGAACTCCTGCAGGTCGAGGCTGTTGTTGGCATGCGCCCCGCCATTGATCACGTTCATCATCGGCACCGGCAGTTGCATCCTGCCAGCCCCGCCGAGATAGCGGTACAGCGGCAGTCCGGACTCCTCGGCAGCAGCCTTGGCCACCGCCAGCGAGACCGCCAGCAGGGCATTGGCGCCGAGCCGCGACTTGTTCTCGGTGCCGTCGAGATCGATAAGCGTCTGGTCGATGAAGCTTTGCTCGACTGCGTCCAGGCCTACGATAGCTTCGCAGATCTCGGTATTGACGTTCTCCACGGCCTTGAGCACGCCTTTGCCGCCAAAGCGGCCTTTGTCGCCGTCGCGCAGTTCTATGGCTTCGCGCGCGCCGGTGGATGCGCCCGAAGGCACCGCAGCCCGGCCGCTTACGCCCGACTCGAGCAGCACGTCGGCTTCCACGGTCGGATTACCCCGCGAATCCAGAATCTCGCGGGCCACGATGTCGACGATCGAACTCATTCTTAATTCCTTCTCGGTTCTCTGCCTGCTGGTTACCGGGCCGGTCCGGCCATCAGCGCATTCTCGGCAAAGCCGCGCTTCTTGACCAGTTCATCCAGTGCCCTGAGCGTTTCCAGCAGCGGCCTCATCAGATGCAGCGGCCAGGCATTCAGTCCGTCGGAAAGTGCCTTGTCCGGGTCCGGATGCGTTTCCATGAATACCCCTGCAACGCCGGTCGCCACCGCCGCCCGCGCCAGCACCGGCACGAATTCGCGCTGCCCGCCGCTGGAGGCGCCCTGCCCGCCCGGCAACTGGACGGAATGCGTCGCATCGAACACCACCGGGCACTTCGTTTCGCGCATGATCGCCAGCGAACGCATGTCGGACACCAGGTTGTTGTAACCGAACGAGGCGCCGCGCTCGCACACCATGATGTTGTCCTTGCCGCTCGCCTCGCGCGCCTTGTCCACCACATTCTTCATGTCGCCGGGGGCGAGGAACTGCCCTTTCTTTATGTTGACCGGCTTGCCGCTCATCGCCACCGCGCGGATGAAATCGGTCTGCCGGCACAGGAACGCCGGGGTTTGCAGCACGTCAACCACCGCCGCGACCGTGGCAATCTCCCCCTCGGCGTGCACGTCGGTCAACACCGGCACGCCGATCTGCTTCCGTACTTCGGCAAGTATCTGCAGTCCGGTGTCCATGCCC
>CAZYTR010000433.1:0-5528 GCA_964650365.1 uncultured Alcaligenaceae bacterium
CGCGGGCGCTTCAGCGGCACCAACACTGCTCTGGCACGAATGTTCTTTATTGTCAGTTTCATTGTTACCTCCGAAAGTCAAAACCTCAACGCAGAGGCGCCGAGGGCGCAAAGGACGCAAAAGGACGCAGAGGACAAGCAAGCTGGTGATTGAATAGGGGCTGCACCGAACATATCTGCAAGTAGTTGCGGTGTTTGAAAAGGGATACTCAGGATTCTTCATAATTTCATTCCAGGTATTTCTCTGCGTCCTTTGCGTCCTCTGCGCCTCTGCGTTGGGGGTTGCCCTGGACCTGCGTCTCTGCGTTGGGTGTTGCCCTAGACCTGCGCGTCGGCGGGACGGCCGTTGGCATAGTGCTTGAGCGCGGCGTACACGAAATGGTTCGCCGGTGTCGGGATGCCGAGTTCGTCACCGAGCTTGGCCACGGTGCCGGACAGCCACGGCAATTCCAGCCGGTTGCCGCGGCGCAGGTCGCCGCACATCGACGCCACCATTCCGGCGGGATAGGAATCGATCTTCGACATCTGGTCCTCGACGATGCTGGCGGGAAACTTCGCGCCCTTGGCGCGCCCGATCGCCACGACTTCCCTCATGACCTGCGTCATCAGCCCGCGCGTATCCGGATCGCCCCTGAGCGGACCGATCGGCAGCCGGGTGAGGGCGGTCATCGCGGACAGGGTTACCAGCCTGGTGAATTTTTCCCAGATCGCGAAGTGGACGTCGGCGACCAGTTCGGTCTGGATGTTGGCTATCTTGCAGGCAACGAGAAACGCCTGCGATCGTGCGGAGGGTTTGCCGTCCAATTCACCGAAGAACAGGTTGGCCATGTTGCCGTTGTGGCCGATCACGCCAGGCTCTTGGATCAACGCGGCAATATTCGCTACGCCACCCATGACGTGTTCCTTGCCGAGTATCGGGACCAGCGTATCCACCGCGACCACGCCATTCTGGAAAGACACCGCGACGGTATTCGGGCCGATCAAAGGCCTGGCGGACTGCGCCGCTTCTTCGGTGCCCCAGAGCTTTACCGCGATCATGACTACATCAACCGGACCGATGATCGCCGTGTCTCTGGTGGCTTTTACTTCGGGTAAGTACAGGTCACCGAGCGCGCTCAATACCTTGAGCCCGTTTTTCTGCATGGCTTCCAGGTGCGCGCCGCGGGCGACGAAAGTGACGTCCTGTCCGCTTGCAGCCAGCCGGGCGCCGAAATAACCGCCGACGCCGCCGCTGCCGATGATCGCAATCTTCATTGCCGGTTTCCCGTTCAGATCGAAAGTTGAAAGGATCGTCATGGTAGACGCTCCGCGCTGTTTTTTGAACCGGAATCATTGCGGCAGACGCCTGTGGGGGCATAAGATTCGAGCCGTAGTCCGCCGAACCGGCAGTCGAGCATGGCGCGGACAACGCAATAAACCGAGGACCGGATGAATCGCCCCGAGAAGCTGCCCCGCAACGCCAGCCCGCACATCGCCTCGCGCATGGCCGGCATCGAGCCGTTCCACGTGATGGCACTCATCGCGAGGGCAAAGGAGCTCGAGGCGCAGGGGCGGAGCATCTCGAACATGGTGGTGGGCGAGCCTGATGCACCTACCCCGCCGTTGATCGCAGAGGCAGGCATCCGCGCGATCCAGGCCGGCCGGGTCGGCTATACCCAATCGCTGGGCATCACCGAGTTGAGGGACGCCATCTCGGAGTGGTACCGCACGCGTTACGGCGTGGATGTGCCGCGTTCGCGAATTGCCGTGACCACCGGCTCTTCCGGCGCGCTGCTGCTGACGATGGGCACGCTGCTTTCACCCGGAGACCGGGTACTGATGACCGATCCCGGCTATCCGTGCAACCGGCATTTCGTGCGCACGCTGGAGGGCGATCCGGTCGGCGTCCCGGTGGATGCGTCGACCGCTTACCAGCTCACCGCAAAATTGGTGGAGAAGCACTGGACGCCGAAAACCGCAGCGGTGCTGATCGCTTCGCCGTCGAACCCGACCGGTACACTGATCGCGCACGATGAACTCGAGCGCATTCACGCGGCGGTGCGCGCGCGCGGCGGGGTGCTGATCCTGGACGAGATCTACCACGGCCTGACGTACGGACAACGCGATCGCAGTGCACTCGAGTTCGCCGATGACGTCTTCATCATCAACAGTTTCTCCAAGTATTTCGGCATGACCGGCTGGCGCCTGGGGTGGATGGTGGCGCCGGAGGCATTCATGCCGGCGGTGGACAAGCTCGCGCAGAACCTGTTCATCTCGTCCTCGGAAGTGGCGCAGAAGGCCGCGCTTGCCGCATTCCATCCCGATACCATCGCACTGCTGGAACAACGCCGCGACGCCTTCCGCGCGCAGCGTGATTTCCTGGTGCCGGAACTGCGCCGCCTGGGCTTCGACATTCCGGTGATGCCGGAGGGTGCGTTCTACATCTACGCGAACTGCGAACGGCTCACCTCCGACAGCTATCAGTTTTGCTGGGACGTGCTGGAGAAAGCCGGCGTGGCGATCGCACCGGGAATCGACTTCGGTGAGCATCGGGCGAAGCAGCACGTGCGCTTCTCGTATCCGAAGCCCATTGCGGTTCTGCAGGAGGGAGTGGAACGGCTGCGCAAGTACCTCGGCAAATAAAAACTGGGCGCTCATCGCAGAGGACGCGGAGGACGCAGAGGAAAACCAAGAACGAGGAAAAGCGAGATACGGTGAAAGGCGAGAGGAGTGTACGTGGTCCTCCGCTACCAATCATCGTCCCAGAGGAGCAACCGCCAATGAAAACTTCTAACACCGAAATTATCTTTGTTCTTGCCTTTCCCCTGCGTCCTCCGCGTCCTTAGCGTTGAGAGTTTGTTTTTGAAGGGTTTCCGATGAGCGATTTCATGAAGGGAATGAGCCGGCAAACCATCCGCGCCAACGGCGTGCGCATCAACGCGTGGGTCGGCGGCAAGGGCGATCCGGTGGTGCTGCTCCACGGCTATCCGCAGACCGGACAGATGTGGCACAAAGTCGTGCCCGGCCTGCTCGATCGGTTCACCGTGGTGTGCCCCGACTTGCGCGGGTACGGCGACTCCGACAAACCGCGTGACGGTTACGACAAGCGCAGCATGGCGAAAGACATCAGCGAGGTGATGTCCGCGCTGGGGTTCAAGAGCTATGGCCTGGTCGGACACGATCGTGGTGCGCGGGTAGCGCACCGATTGGCGATGGATTACCCGGGCGAAGTGAGAAACCTCACCGTCCTCGATATCGTGCCCACGCACACCGTGTTCCGGGACACCGGCAAGGAACTCGCCGCCGCGTATTGGCACTGGTTCTTCTTCCAGGTGCCGGATCTGCCCGAGATCATGATTGCCAACAGCGCCGAGCCGTTTCTGCGACATATGTTTCGCGCGCTGTGTTTTCGCCAGGACACCATCGAGGAGCCGATGTTCCAGGAATACCTGCGCGCCTTCAGGCTGCCCGGGACGATCCGCGCGGGACTCGAGGACTATCGCGCGGCCGCGACCGTGGATATTGCCGACGACGAACGCGACCTCGGGAAAAAGCTCGCCTGCCCGGTGCTGGCGATCTGGGGCGAGTACGGCAAGATGCACACCCTGTTCGATGTGCTCGGCGCCTGGAAGGAGAAAGCCACCAGCGTGCGCGGCCACCCGGTGAAGTGCGGCCATTTCATTCCCGAAGAAGCGCCGGACGAGTTGTTGCGCGACCTTGTTCCTTTCCTTTTGGAAGTCTCCTAGATCTTCACTGCGGTGAAGAACAATTTGTCCGCCTCTGCGGTTAGGTGGGTTTGGGTGCCCGGCCCGGAGAAAGCATGAGCACTGACCCGATTCCGTTCCGGCTGCATGTCGACGACGATGTTCTCGCCGATCTCAAGTCGCGTCTCGCGCACGCGCGCTGGCCGGACGAAGTACCGGACAACCATTGGAAGTACGGCACGGATCTGCCTTACCTGAAATCGCTGGTGGAGTACTGGCGCGGCCGCTACGACTGGCGCAAACACGAAGCCGAATTCAATCGCTTCAACCAGTACCGGGTCAGGCTCGCCGGGATCGACGTTCACTACATCCGCGAAGAAGGCAAAGGCCCGAAGCCGATGCCGCTGTTGATCTCGCACGGCTGGCCGGGATCGGTGCACGAATTCCACAAGCTGATCCCGATGCTCACCGATCCGGCGCGCTTCGGCGGTGACGCCGCGGACACATTCACTGTCGTCGCGCCGTCCCTGCCGGGGTACACATTTTCCTTTACGCCGAACCAGCAGCGCTTCTCGGTCGAGCAGATTGCCGACGTGTTCGCGCAACTGATGACCGAAGTGCTCGGCTACCAGCGTTACGCCGCGCAGGGCGGCGACTGGGGTGCGTTCGTCACCTCGCGGCTGGGTTACGTCTATCCACAGCATCTGGCGGGCATTCACCTGAATTTGCTTGGGCTAAGGCGCGACACGGCGATGCCGGAAAGCCCCACCGAAGACGAGCGGCGCTATTTCGAGGAGCGCGCGCACTGGATGAAGGAGGAGGTGGGTTACACATGGATCCAGGGCACCAAGCCGCAGACGCTGGCCTATGCGCTCACCGATTCGCCGGTCGGGCTGGCGGCGTGGATCGTCGAGAAATTCCACACCTGGAGCGACCACAAGGGCGATCTCGACGCCTACATCGGCCGCGACGCGATGCTCACCAACATCATGCTTTACTGGGTGACCGGCGCGATCGGCTCATCGTTCTGGCCTTATTACGCGCGAATGCACGGGCCGTGGCCGATCCCGGATGTCGTGAAGGTGCCGATGGGATACGCCGAATTCCCTAAGGAAATCCTGCGTCCGCCGCGCTCGCTGGCCGAAAAGATGTACCCCGACATTCGCCGCTGGACCAGGATGCCCAAGGGCGGGCACTTCGCCGCGCTCGAACAGCCGGAGCTTCTGGCACAGGAAATCCGCGAGTTCTTTCGGCCGCTGCGTTAAATGATAGCGGCCGATCTGTCGGATCCTTGCGGTCTTCGATCGCGCGGAATGCCTAGCGCTTGACGCAGTATCGCCGCAGCCAATCGGCGAAGCCCGCCTCGTCCAGCTCGCCCGCCGCAACGGCCAGCATGTTGAGGGTTGCCTCTGCCTGAGATACGCGGAGCCCGAACCCATTCAGATGCAGAAACAGACCGGTGGCGAGATATGCGGCCCTCTTGTTTCCATCTACGAACGGATGATTTTTTGCGAGGCCGATCGCATACGAGGCGGCGAGATCGGCGAAATCGGGAGACCCGTAAGCATCGAGATTGAGCGGGCGGGCGAGCGCGGAGTCGAGCAAACCTTCGTCGCGTATCCCGGCGGCCCCGCCATGTTCCGCAAGACTTTCGTCATGCAGCAACACAAGCGCGCGCTTGTCGATCCAGCGCCATTTCATTTGCCGAGCTGGTGAAAGGTATCGCGATATTCCTTCATGAACTCTCGACCCGCCTTGAGTTGCTCTTCGAGTGCCGGGTCGTACGGAGTCAGCGCGAACCCCTCGGGTGTTTCGGTAACGAACACCGTTCCTCCTTTTTCCAGCT
>CAZYTR010000434.1:0-4644 GCA_964650365.1 uncultured Alcaligenaceae bacterium
CTCTTGTGTAATCGTTCGGCCGTGGCGGCTGAAATATTCAAGGACCGAAGCGCCCGAAGAACTGTCGTCGACTCTCGATGAAATATCTTATGCTGCCGCGCGTTATTTCCGGAACGCATCGCCATAGCGCTCGGGAGCAAAACCGACCAGCAGTTCTTTTCTGTTCTCCAGCACCGGGCGTTTGATCAGGCTCGGATTCTCGCTCATCAACTTGAGTGCCTTGGTCTCGTCGAGATTTGCCTGCTGCGACGGCGAGAGCTTGCGCCAGGTGGTGCCGCGGGTGTTGAGCAGCGTTTCCCAGCCGACCCGCTGCGACCAGTCTTTCAATCGGGCTGGATCGATGCCCGCCGCTTTGTAGTCGTGGAAGTCGTAGCGAACGCCGCGATCATCCAGCCAGGCGAACGCCTTCTTCATGGTGGTGCAGTTTTTTATCCCGTAGACATTCGTTACGGGATCAGGCGCGAGGCGCGAGGCACTAGGCACGTGGGAAAGACTTCAGAAAAGTCGTGAATCCATTAAGAAGTGCCAAAGCGAAGACGAGAGAGCTCTATAGTTCGATCTTGATCTGAACAAGTAACCTCGTGCCTCGCGCCTCGTGCCCAGTGCCTCGGCTAAAGCGTAAAAATCTTTCCCGGATTCAGAATGTTCTGCGGGTCGAGCGCCTTCTTGACCTGGCGCATCACCGCGACGGCTTCGCCGTGTTCGGCGGTGAGGAATTTCATCTTGCCCAGTCCGATGCCGTGCTCGCCGGTGCAGGTGCCGTCCATCGCCAGAGCGCGCATCACCAGTCGCTCGTTCAGCCGCTCGGCTTCGGCGAGTTCCTTGGGGTCGTCACGATTGATCAGGAATCCGAGGTGGAAGTTGCCATCGCCCACGTGGCCGACCAGCGGCGCCGTGAGGAAGCTTGTTTTCAGGTCCTTCTTGGTCTCGAGGATGCACTCGGCGAGACGGGAGATCGGCACGCATACGTCGGTCGCCCAGATTTCACACCCGGGCCGCAGCGCCTTGTTGGCGTAGGTCACGTCGTGCCGCGCTGTCCACAGATGGCTGCGCTCTTCGGGTTTGGTCGCCCATTTGAACTCGCCGCCGCCGTGCTCCGCCGCGATCGACTGCACCAGTTCAGCCTGCTCCTTGACGCCCGCTTCGGTGCCGTGGAATTCGATGAAAAGCGTGTCCTTGACCGGGTAGTTCAGTTTCGAAAACTTGTTCACCGAGTCCATCTGCACGTCGTCCAGCAACTCGATGCGTGCCACCGGGATTCCGAGCTGGATGGTCTGAATCACGGCGTTCACCGCGCCTTCGATGCTCTCGAAGGAGCACACCGCCGCAGCCATCGCTTCGGGGATTCCATACAGGCGCAGCGTCACTTCGGTGATGATGCCGAGCGTGCCTTCGGAGCCGACGAACAGGCGGGTGAGATCGTAACCGGCGGCGGATTTGCGCGCGCGCCGCGAGGTGCGGATGATGCGGCCGTCGGCGAGCACCACCGTCAACGCCAGCACGTTCTCGCGCATGGTGCCATAGCGAACCGCGTTGGTGCCGGAAGCACGGGTCGCTGCCATGCCGCCGAGCGAGGCGTCGGCGCCGGGATCGATCGGGAAGAACAAACCCTGGTCGCGGATGTGCGCGTTCAATTCCTTGCGGGTCACGCGTGCCTGCACAGTGACATCGAGATCTTCCGGATTTACGCGCAGGACCTGGTTCATATTCGCCAGGTCCACCACCACGCCGCCACGGTGCGGAATGACGTTGCCTTCCAGCGAGGTGCCGGTGCCGTAGGCGATTACCGGAGTGTTGTGCCGCGCGCAGACCCGGACGATCTCGGCAACCTCCTCGGTGGTGTTCGGGAACGCCACCGCGTCCGGGCGGTGCGGGTGGTGCCACGATTCGTCCTTGCTGTGGTGGTCGCGCACCCCGGTGCTGGTGGAAAGTCGCTCGCGGAAGAGGGCCTTCAACTCGTCGATGGCGGTCTGGAGCTCTGTGGCGGGGAGGCTCATTCGAATTTCCTCGGGAAGACAGATTGCACGTGACGACGGGAAGGCAAATCTTACCGCAAGGGCTCCTTGTACGCCTGGGTGTGCGGTGCGGGTTGCGGGTAACCCTGTCATCAGCTACTTTGAGATCCATGGGGATCGCGAAGAGAACGGGAATGCGCGCTGTGTCGGTCGGCGGGGCGGCAATCGCGCTGGTGACCGGCTTGGCGGTGCCGGCGCAACTGGCTGAGATTCCGATGGCTGCGCTCTCGGCCGGCAGTTTTACCGTCGCGGCTGCTGACCGTTTCGCGTTCTCTGAACCGGCGCCGGTACTCGATTACCGGCAGCGGGAGAAATTTCTCCGTGGCCGACATCATTTCAATCAGAAATGGGTGGTATTCCCCTCCCTCGGCGGCGACTGGGGCCTGGGTCCGACGTTCATCGCTGACCGATGCTCGGGTTGCCACGTCGGAGGCGGGCGCGGCGACACGCCAAAGTCCGTCGACCAGCAATTGTTCTCGATTCTGGTGCGCATCTCGATCCCGGGCGAAGATGAGCACGGAGGGCCGAAGCCCCACCCAAACTATGGTGACCAGATCCAGAATCAGGGATTGATGGGGCAGGACCGCGACGCGACCTATCTGGGCGAGCGCGTGCCGCCGGAAGCCGAAATATATCTCGACTGGCAGGAAATGCCTGCAACGTTCGCGGACGGTGAGATAGTGATGCTGCGTGAGCCGCGCCTGCGTGTGGAGAAGCACAAATTTGGACCGCTCGGCCCCGAGGTCATGTACTCCCTGCGGATGGCGCAGCCGACTTTTGGACTGGGATTGCTCGAAGCGGTCAACGAGACTGACATTCTCGCCATTGCCGAGGGGCAAAAAGCGCAAGGCGTGAACGGACGCCCGAATTATGTCTGGGACGCGATCGGCAAGCGCGTTGCGCTCGGCCGATTTGGTTGGAAATCGAATCAACCATCGATCAGGCAACAGATCGCCGCGGCATTTCACGGTGATCTCGGCGTGACCTCGCCGCTCTTCGACAAGGAAAACTGCCCACCGGTGCAGACAGATTGCGCATATCAGCCACCGGGCAATCAACCGGAACTCGTCGGGGTCAACTGGGACGAACTGGAGTTCTGGACTCAGGCGCTTGCCGTGCCGGCACGCCGGGATGTCGATACCCCGGGTTACAAACGCGGGGAAAGGCTGTTCGTCGAGGCGAAATGCGCGGTCTGCCATGTGCCGGAGTTAAAGGCCGGATCCCTGCCCGGGCTGCCGCAGATCAAGGACCAGGTTTTTCATGCCTACACCGACTTGCTGCTGCACGACATGGGTGAGGATCTCGCGGATCATCGTCCCGAATTCAAGGCGGGCGGGCGCGACTGGCGCACGCAACCTCTTTGGGGCATCGGTCTGTCGGAAACCGTGAGCGGCAGCACGTCGATGTTGCATGACGGGCGCGCCCGGAGCCTGACAGAAGCCATTCTCTGGCATGGCGGAGAGGCACTGGCTTCGCGCGAGGCTTTTCGGAACATGCCGAAAGCCGATCGCGCGGCGCTGCTGAAATTCCTATCCTCGATCTGAGCGGGGAAACGGACCGAATGCGGCCAATCAGCCGTTGTGATGGCGGGCACGGCGGTTGGTTGTGGGCTCTTCTCCTGGTGTCAGGGTTGTCCGTGCCGCATGCAGTCGAAGCCGACACGGCGGAAGAACTGCTCAACCGTTACCACGCGGAGGCACAGGCCGGATCGGTGGCGTTTCGCGGCTTTTCCGTGGAAGAAGGACGGATCTTTTATTTTCGGAAGTATCCGGCGCCGGTCATAGGCGAAGTCGGCTGCGTCTCGTGCCACCTCCAGGATCCTCGCCGGTCTGTCGTGCGCCATCGCACAAAGATTCCCTGCCGGGCATGCCATGTCATCGACGACGCCGAACACCCGGATCCGGCGAACGCAAAGAAAAGAACATTGGAAGCGTTTGCGCCAGTGGCCAATCCGCGCAGATTCACTGATCCCGGTGTTGTGGAAAATTGGTTCCGGTTGAACTGTAATTACGTACTCAAGCGCCCCTGCACGGCCGTTGAAAAGGGCAACCTTCTGGCCTGGGTACTCAGCCTGGAGCGGAGCGCCCTGGACAACAAGCCGGAACTAGGAAAGGAGTATGAATGGTTGATCGCAGAATGAACTGCTTCGCGGGATTGACCGGCCGCGCTCGCGCGGGGCGCCACCTCTAAATCGGCAAGTGGGTTACCAGGAGCACCCATCGCGGGCGCCTGGATTGCCGCGGGCATGGCTCTGGTGCGGCGACAATAAAAAAAGCCGGGGACGAGCCCCGGCTTGAATTGTCGGACGATTTCTCAAACAGCAGGGATGCCGCTGTAGTTGGTGTTGCTCTTGGCGACATAACCGTAAGCGGCGTTGCTGCGCTCGCCTCCCATGGCGATGTAGTCCGCCTTGATCTGGGCGATCTGGTCCTGGCCGAAAGGCTTGCCTTGGCCGATCTTGATGTCCAGGCCATAGAGGTGCGCGGAATTCAGGCCGAAGATCTTCTGTTTGACCTCGCTGTTCGGCCCGCCAAGGTGGGTTTTCCACTTGAACTTCTTCATGATGTCGTCCGGAATCTCCAGCCGGCGCATGGCTTCGATCTGCCACTGCGGGCTGCCGTACCACACC
>CAZYTR010000435.1:0-12074 GCA_964650365.1 uncultured Alcaligenaceae bacterium
CCGACGCGCACGTTGCCTACCGGCACCAGCATGGTGGTTTCCCGGTAGCGTGCCGTCTGCGGAATCCATCCGGCGTCGGTGCCGGTGACAGTGAAAGCGTGGCCGTGAACGTGGATCGGATGCTCGTGCATGGAAAGGTTGGCGATGCGGATCCGAACGCGCTCTCCGAGCCGAGCCACCAGCGGATCGATGCCGGGGAACACGCGGCTGTTGAAGGCCCACATGTTGAATTCGGTCATGACCGATGCGTCCGGACGGGCCGTGCCGGGTTTGACGTCGAAGTTGTGCAGGATGATTCCGTAGTCGCGCTCTATCCGCGGATTCTCCGGCGTCTTCGGATGCACGATGAACAGTCCCATCATTCCCAGCGCCATCTGCACCATTTCATCGGCGTGAGGGTGGTACATGAACGTGCCGTTCTGGCGCAGCGTGAACTCGTAGACGTAGGTCTCGCTGGGTTTGATGTGCGGCTGATTGAGTCCGCCGACGCCGTCCATGCCGTTGGGCAGGAAGATGCCGTGCCAGTGGATGGTGGTGTGCTCGCGCAATTTGTTTGTAACCAGGATGCGCACCCGGTCGCCTTCGACGCACTCGATGGTCGGCCCGGGCGTCTGGCCGTTGTAACCCCAGCAGTTCACCACCATTCCCGGCGCGAATTCGCGCTTCACCGGTTCGGCGGTGAGGTGGAATACCTTGACGCCGCCTTCCATCTTCCAGGGCAGCGTGCTGCCGTTGAGCGTGACCACAGGCGTGTAATGGCTGCCCGGTGGCGTGGGCATCGGCGTTTTGGTGGTGGCGGCCGATTTCTCGGCGGCATTGGCGTTGCGGAAGGTTGCGGATACCGCTCCGCCGGCTAGCAGCGCCGCTCCGCCTCTAAGAATGTCGCGACGAGTCATCATGATTGCTTGTCTCCAAGTTGGTGAGGGTTGTCCGAGGGAGCGTCAGCGCCGTTCTCGGTTGGCGGGGCGGCTGCCGGGGAACTGACCCGCCCGCCGACCGCGCGTTCGAGCTCGGTCCAGGCCAGCCAGAAGTCGCGGTTGGCAGCGATGTACTGGCGCCCGGTCTGGATCTGGCTTTGCGAGGCGAGCAGCAGGTCGTACACGCCGAGCAACATGCCGTTGTAGAACTTGAGCGTCTCGGTCACGATGGTTTGCTGCAAAGGCAACAGCGCCGTTTCGTAATGCCTCACCGACTGATGAAGTGCGCTGAGGCGGCCGCGGGTTTCACGGGCCTCGGAGCGAATGTCCACTGCGAGTGCGGCAACGCGCTCCTCGGCGCGTTTGCGTTCGGATTCCAGGCGCGCGATCCGCGCCTGCCCCTGGTTGAAGATCGGCAGCCCGAGTTCGACTCTGGGGCCGTAGGATTTCTCCCCGTCCGCGTCGCGCTTGAATTGCACACCGATACCGAGCGGGCTGAGCCATCGGTACTGGCGGGCGAGGTTGAGCGCTTGGGTGACGCCCTCCGCTTCCTTCTTCGCCGCGGCAAGATCGAGACGGCGTTCGATGGCCTGCCGCTCCACGTCGTCGAGCGCTGGCAGGGTTGCGGGGATCTGCGGCAGCCGGTCGGGAACGGTCCAGCGCGTATTCGCACCCCAGAGTCCCATCAGGCGATTGAGTTTTTCTCGATCGGCGTCGAGTTGCGCTTCTGCTTGTGCGACTTCCAGCAGCGTCTGCGCGTAGAACGCCTGCTGCAGGCTTTGCTCGCGCTTGCTCAGGTTGCCCGCGGCGTACTGGCGCTGCGCCAGTTCCGCGGCGGCATCGGTGGCGATGACGACCTGGCGTGCCAGCACCAGTGCCTCGGCGTCGCCCACCGCCCGGTAGTACTGCGCCTGGACTTCCGACGCCAGGTCAAGCACATCCTTCGAGACCTCCAACGTCACCCGCTCCGCAGCCGCCTTGCCGATTTTCCTGCGCGCGGAGAGCGTGAATACGCCGAGGAAGTTTTGCACGATATCCAGCTCGATTTCGGTACCGGCATCCTGGAATAGCGCGCCGGTGCTAAATACCGGGTTCTCCAGCAATCCGGCCTCAACCAGGTCGGCTTGCGCGATGCCCAGTTCCTCGAACCTTGCCTGCAGCCCGCGGTTGTTGAGCAGGGCGATTTGCAATGCCGCTTCCGCGGACAGTTTTTGCTGCAGCAGCGTGCGCGTGGCTTGCTGCGCCCGCTCGTCGCACTCGCCGTCGCGATTCCACTCGACCTTCTGGCCGAGGCGATCAGCAACCGCGCTTTGCACCTGCGGAAATCGCGCCTCGCGCTGAACCGTCGCACAGCCGCCGAACACGGATACGCCGAGTAAGATGGCGACGAGGATGCTGATGCCGCGCACCGGATCACGTTCAATGGGGATCATGGCCGCCCTCCTTAGGTTGCCCTGCAGGCTGTGTTCCTGGGCTTCCGTGACCATCCTGGCCTTCGGGCACGGTTGATTGGCCGGGCGGCTCTTTGCGCGTGGCTGCGGGTCGATAGGTGTCGAGCGCGCTCGAAGCACTTGTCGCCGGGGCTTGGGCTGCTTCGGGGTTTGCCGGGTGCTGCCACGAGTATTCGGGCGCGGACACCGTGGCGCAGGCCGCCAGCAGCAGGGTTGCTGCCAGTACGCCGGGTGTACTGCGTGAAATGGGCTTCATCGAATTCCTCGATCTGTTCGCGGTCCGGCGCGCCGCTCCCACAAGAGGGGCAGACGCCCAGACACGACGTGTCGCGTGCGGGCCGTAAAGGTACGGCGGGTGTTTCTCGCGGGAGGAAAGAACCGCTCCGGCAGATGTGCCGGCCGGTCAGTGGTTCAACCCGCGCTCAGAGGAGCGCGGAGAGAGGGGGGCGCTGAAGTTGCTCGGGGTAGAAGAAGTGCGGTGAATCGGCGGGGGACGACTCGAGAACGGGGTCGCCGATCAACACTGCGACAGGCGCAATCGCCGAGATTGCCGGAGAGCATGCCAGATGACAGGCTCCGCAATTATTGCAGGCCAAACCGCCGGTGGCGTCGCTGCCGGCGTGTTTAGCATGAGAAATGCCTGCAGCGTCAGTTGGTGAATCGTTATGGGCCATGTGGCCCGGGTGAGCGTCGTGGCGCTCATGGGAAGTGTCTGCAAGCCCGGTCGCGGCTGCGGCCATGCCGTGTTGCTGGCAGAACGGCATGGCGATCGCGCCGTAGCCTTGCAACGGCAACCACAGCGAAATCAACGCGACTATTACTGTCTTCCAGCGTTTCATGATGCGCTCAAGTATACGCAACCGGCAGCAAAGAGGGCAAACCTGTGAGTACGCCCGTCACGGCAAGTTCCCGCGGTATCAGCGATTGAGCGCCGATTCGAGGCACTCGCAGATGGTCTTCAGCACCTTGATCCGAGCGTGAAGCTTGTCGTTCGCTTCCACCAGCGTCCATGGGGCGACCGCAGTCGAGGTGCGATCCACCATGTCGCACACCGACTGTTCGTAGGCTTCCCATTTCTTGCGGTTGCGCCAGTCTTCGGGCGTGATCTTGAAGCGCTTGAACGCGGTCTGCTGGCGTTCCCTGAAGCGGCGGTATTGCTCGTCCTTGCTGATTGCCAGCCAGAACTTGATCACGATGGCGCCGTTGTCGGCGAGCTGCTGTTCGAAGTCGTTGATCTCGGAAAAGGCGCGCACCCAGTCGAACTCGCCGGCCAGGCCCTCGACCCGTTCCACCAGCACGCGCCCGTACCATGAGCGGTCGAACAGGGCAAACCGGCCGAGCCGCGGGACGTGCCGCCAGAAACGCCATAGGTAGGGCTGGGCGCGCTCCTCTTCGGTCGGCGCGGCCACCGGAATGATTCGGTAATGGCGGGCGTCGAGCGCAGCCGCTACGCGACGGATGGCGCCACCCTTGCCTGCGGCGTCGTTGCCCTCGAACACCAGGATCGTCGAGCGTTTGCGAAACCTGGGGTTGCGCGACAGCAGATTGAGCTGGCCCTCGTACAGCGCGCGCAGTTCCGCGTATCTCTTGCGGTCGAGTTTCAGCGTAAGGTCGAGCGCGCCCAGTATGTGGCGATTGTCGATCGGAGGCGGAATCGGCGGGATGCGGTCCGCGGCCTGCTCTGCCGGCTTCTGGTCGAGGCGTTCCCGCATTGCCCCCAGCAGCGCGCGGCCGACGGTCAGATTGCGGTAACGGGCATCCTCTCCTTCGACCACAATCCACGGCGCGGACGCCGAGCTGGTTTGGCGCAGCGCCAGCTCGGCTACCTTGCGAAACTTGTCGTAAAGCTTGAAATGCCGCCAGTCGGTTTCGGTCACCCGCCATCGGGTCTTCCGGTCTCTCTCCAGCGCCTTGAGCCGCTTCTTCTGTTTCTCCTTCGACAGATGAAACCAGAATTTGAGGAGGAGAGCGCCTTCGTCGCCGAGCATCTTCTCGAAGCGCACGATCTCCTCGATGCTCTGGATCAACTGCGACTGTTTGGATTTGCGATAAACGCGCTCGATGATGGGATCGGTGTACCAATGCCCGAAGAATATGCCGATCTTTGCTTTCGGTGGCAGTTCCCGCCAGTAGCGCCACATCGGCGGGCGTTCGCGTTCCTCGTCCGACGGCTCGCCGAACGCGGCGACGCGGATGTGGCGCGGATCCATCCACTCGTTCAGCAGATTGACGGTCTCGCCTTTGCCGGCGCCGTCCACGCCGGCGATCAGCACCATCACCGGAAAGCGGCCGTCCTGGAACAGGTCGTACTGCGCATCCAGCAGCGCTTCGCGCAGCTTCGGTACCTCGCGCGCGTAAGTGCGTTTGGAAATCGAATGTCCCAGCTCTGCCGATTCGAACATTCACGCTCCTTTCAAACCACAAGTCTTACCACGAAGACACGAAGAAAGTAATGTTTTGGTGGAGGCTTAACTATTTTTATCTGTTGAAAAACTCGAAATGGTAAGGACGCCAAGTTCCCGTTCGATGTGGATGCAATCGAAGATGCCACCTACATGTCGCTTTGTGAGTCAATTATTAGTGGTGAGCAACGACAGACTGATTTCGCTTTCGTCCAACGATGATCCTGAGCGCTAAAGAGTCGAAAGCATTTCAGGCTAGAATTCCGCGAGTGGCGGTCGGAGGCGTGGCACGGATTTCGCGGGCTCACATCTCGCCGATTCTCGTCGGAGCACGGGCGCCAATATTGACAATCCCCGCTTCGAACTGCTAAAGGAAGGGACAGCTGCTGACGGAGGTGCGCGAATCAGGGGGTTCGGCGAACATTTTGCCCGGTCCTGTCGAAGCGGCCGACTTCAAGACCCGTATCTTCCCCTTGCCTTTCTTCAAGCACATCTGCGCTGTTCACCGAGCGGCAACGGTCTTATGAGCGATTCGGTTTCTTCGCCCCCCCTCCCGGAGCCGGGCCGGATCGCGCGCCGGGCGAAGGCCGCCGATCAGACCGGCTGGGGCCGCTGGCTGCCGGGACTCCGAACGCTGCGCGGTTACCAAGTGGCTTGGTTGCGGCACGACATCGTGGCCGGACTGGTGCTGACCACGATGCTGGTGCCCGTCGGCATCGCCTACGCGGTGGCGTCGGGCGTACCCGGTATCTATGGCCTCTACGCGACCATCGTTCCGCTGCTCGCTTACGCGTTGTTCGGACCCAGCCGGATTCTGGTGCTGGGGCCGGATTCCTCGCTGGCTGCCGTCATCCTCGCCGTCGTCCTGCCACTTTCCGGCGGCGACCCGCTTCGCGCGGTCGCCCTTGCGGGCATGATGGCGGTCGTGTCGGGGACGGTGTGCATCCTGGCCGGCGTAGCGCGCCTGGGCTTCGTCACCGAGCTTCTTTCCAAGCCGATCCGCTACGGGTACATGAATGGCATCGCGCTGGTGGTGTTGATCAGCCAACTGCCCAAGCTTCTCGGCTTTTCGATCGAAAGCACGGGACCGCTAAGAGACTTATGGGCCATCGCCACAGCGGTGATGGAGGGAAAGACCAACGGGACCACGTTCATGGTCGGTGCAGGCACCCTCGCGGTAATCCTGCTGCTCAAGGGCAACAAGCGCTTGCCGGGCATCCTGATCGCCGTGGTAGCCGCGACCGTCGTCGTAGGCGTGCTGGACCTTGCAGCGCGCGCTGAGGTGTCGGTCCTCGGCTCCCTCCCACAAGGCCTGCCTGCGTTCGCGATCCCGTGGATCACCAACGCCGATATCGTCCCCGTCCTGATCGGCGGTTGCGCCGTCGCCCTCGTCTCGTTTGCCGACACCAGCGTGCTTTCTCGTGTCTATGCGGCACGGACCCGTACCTATGTCGACCCGAATCAGGAAATGGTGGGGCTCGGCGTGGCCAACCTGGCCGCCGGATTTTTTCAGGGCTTCCCGATCAGCAGCAGTTCGTCACGCACCCCCGTGGCCGAGGCCGCAGGCGCCAGAACCCAGCTGACCGGGGTCGTCGGCGCGCTTGCTGTCGCCCTGCTGCTGCTGGTGGCGCCGGACCTGCTGCAGAATTTACCCACCAGCGCACTGGCTGCGGTCGTGATCGCATCGGCGATCGGCCTGATCGAGGTCACCGACCTGCGACGAATCTATCGCATCCAGCGCTGGGAGTGCTGGCTATCGATCGTCTGTACAGTCGGCGTGGCCGTGCTGGGTGCGATTCCGGGCATTGGCCTGGCCATCTTGATTGCCGTCATCGAATTCCTATGGGATGGCTGGCGCCCGTACTCCGCGGTTCTGGGACGCGCCGAGGGTGTCAAGGGCTACCATGACATCACGCGCTACCCCGACGCCCGCCTCATCCCCGGCCTGGTCCTGTTTCGCTGGGATGCGCCCTTGTTTTTCGCCAACGCCGAGTTGTTCCATGAGCGCGTGCTGGACGCGGTGGCTACATCGCCTACGCCAGTACGCTGGCTGGTCGTTGCGGCGGAGCCTGTGACTAGCGTGGACGTGACCTCCGCCGACATGCTGGCCGAGCTGGACGAAACCTTGCACGCGGCTGGCATCGAGTTGTGCGTGGCCGAGATGAAGGACCCCGTCAAGGACAAGCTGAAGCGATTCGGGCTTTTCGCGCGGCTTGGCGAAACGGCGTTCTTTCCGACAATGGGTGCCGCCGTCAGCAGCTATCTTGAGACCCATCCGGTGGATTGGGTGGACTGGGAGGACGGGGGTCGCTGAGCGGCGAGGCAATCCTCGAACTGCCGCACGGGCCATCGATCCCGGTTCGCGGGGTACTAAGCGCCCACAAAGGCCGCCAGCTTGTCAACGACCCAAGCGACGCCATACGAGAGCGCAAGCGCAAGAACGATGATGCTGATGCTTCGCGTCATCCCCTTGGGAATGTCGTTGTCGTCGGCCCAGCGTTTCATGAAATAGCTGGCGACGAAGAACACGAGGGTGGCGATGACGAGACTGAGCATAGGGGCGGTAGCTTAATTGACCTCGGACCCGATCTGCCGATTACTTGCAGCGCGCGGCGCCATGGGGCGGGCCGCGATCGGCGCCGGATTTGGCGTATATGATTCAATCTTTCTGTTCATGACAACCCCGGCCGATCCCCTTTGAATACCGATACCACTAATTCCAGCCGCAAGGCGCAGATCGACGCTCTGCTTCTCAAACTCCCGGGCGTCAGTGCAAGAAAAATCAACGGCCTTGACGCCTATTTCGTCAGCGACAGGATGTTCGCCTGCATCAGCGGCGACGGCGTCGGACTGCGCCTGCCCGTTGCCACCGCGACCGAATTACAGTTCTCAAGGAACAACGTCGTACCGTTTCAGCCCGGCGGTATGGCTAGTACGAGGGAATGGATACAGATCAATTGCGCCGAGGTGGCCGAATATGAGAAGGATCTGCAACTGTTTCGGGACTCGGTGGAGTTCGTGAAAGCCGGCCGCACCCGCTAGGGAAGCTCTGCATAAGTCCGACGACGCGCGTGGCGCCAGGTGCGGATGACTGCTAGGGACGCCGGAGCGCGGAACAGGGGCCCCTTCCGGGGATGTGACCGCGCAGGCGTACCAACGAGTGCACATGAGCGGCGTGCAATGCGAGCGACTCCGGGTCGCATCCCCCGGCCAAGGCCGGCGGAACCTGCTCCGCTTTTGCCTGTCTTTGTGTTCCTTCGTGTTCCTTCGTGTCCTTCGTGTCCTTCGTGGTGAGTGTTGCTTTTCCCTAGAGAAGATCGGGCGAGATCACCGCGCGCAGCACCACTTGCGGATGATTGTCGCGCACGCGGTGGCTCAACCACCAGATCGCGCCTTTCTTGATGCTCCACGGCAGCGGCTCGCCGGCAATCAGCATCGCCGCCGCCATTCCGAGAGTGGGCTGATGGCCGACGACCACGACCGCACCCCTGTGCCCGGGCCAACCGGCTGCGGCCAGCACCGCGGTCGGCGGCGCGCCGGGCGCGAGCTGTCGGTCGATTTTGAATTCGTCGCTGAGTGTCGCCGCGGTCTGTTGCGCACGTGCAGCGGGGCTGACGATGATCCGCGCCTGCCCAGGCAGACGCGAACTCAGCCATTGCGCGATGGCTTTTGCCTGCTTCACTCCCTTGGGCGTAAGTTCACGCGCAAGGTCGGGCTGGCCGTCCACGGCTTCGGCATGGCGCCAAAGTATCAGGTCCATATTCCCATGCTCACGGAATCCTCAGGTGCGTCATTCCTTCACCCACCATGGCTGCGTTTTCATGAACTCCTTCCACGCGCCGGCAAGCCGATTGCGGCAGCGTTCGGCTTCGGCCGCGCTCCAGCCGCGCACGTAACCCACGGCCTGCTGATATGCGGGCGACGATTCCTCGGCGCCGAGGGTGTCGAGCAGCCGCCACGCAACCGCATTGTCATTGAGCGTTCCCAGCAAATCCTGCAGCTCGGAGAGTGCGCGAATATAGTTTCGTGACTTCTTCGGCGCAAGCGAATGGAAAAACTCGGCGATGTAACGCAGGCGTTTGACCGCGATGCGCAACCTGTGCAAGTCCCGGAATGCCAGCTTCTCGATGCGGCGGCCCCGCTTCACCACCCACGAATGCTGGCGTGCCATCGAGGCCGCAGCGAACTGCGGCAGCAACGGTGCGGCGCGTGCACTGTGGCCACGCCAGTTCCCGGTATTCAGTGTTTCCGAAAGGCGCAACAGCATACCGGTGTACGCCGGCACAGCGACCGCGGTGCGCGCCGCCTGGCCCGCGCGGCGGCGTGCCGCCTGCGCGCGCTTTTTCAGACCGGCAATCCCCGGATGATCGGTCATGCCCCGAACCGAATGCGCTAGCGTCTCGGTCACGAACACGTCCCAGTCCCGCGCAGCGCCCAGCGTTTGCCCGAGCGCCTTGAGTTGTTCCAGCGATGCCACAAATGGCTCCCGGGGCACGGCAGCGCCGAACAAACGAAACACCGAACGCAAACGCCGCAGCGCCACTCTTGCCTGATGCAGATACTCGGGGTCGCGGCCTTTCAGCAGGCCGTCTTCGTTCGCCTGCATGTGCGCGAGACACTGCGAGGCGAGTGCGACGAAAGCCTGCTCCACCGTTATCTGCGCCGTCAATGCGGCTGGCGCGGCCTTGACTGGCGAGGGCTTTGAATTCTCGGCGAGCGCGTAGCCACGCTCTGCCTTGCTGCGGTTGTCGAGGCGGACCGGCAACACGGCTGCGATTTCCAGGGCAAGATCGAACAGGCATCGCGGGGTTCCGGACTTGAGTTCCAGCTCGATTTCGCAAATCGGCTCGCGGCGGTCGCCGGCCGCGATCACACCGCGGTCGAGACTCACCTCGAGAACGTTGCCGGCAAAGGGTCTGAGCAGCGTCGAAGAGCGGTTGAACTCGGTGGTAAAGGCAACCTTGAGCGCTTCGCGCAGCCGTCTGTTGGCGATCAGTTTCCCGAGACCGGCCTCGGCAATGGCCGGGAAACTCGGCAGTTGGGCGGACAATTCGACTTCGTGCTCCGCGCGCTGGTGCATCCCGAAGGCGACCTGAGATTCGCTCTTCACCGTCTGGATCCAGCGCCCGCGCTCGCGCCGCAGGCGCAATGCCGCGCCCGCCTTCTTCAGAGCGCGCTTGGGGGTGTCGTAGTACGCCGAGAACAGCCGATGCGTGGCCGGCCTGTCATGCGGATAGTGCGCGAGCACTTCCCAGAGCCGGAGCGCGTGCTCCTCCGGAACCGACAGCTTGATCTCGATTTCCTGGGCCATGACTGCGAATGCGTCAGTTGCGAGCACGCAGCCGCCCGGCCGCCTTAGCTTGCACCCGAGGCGAGTTTCTCCAGCAGCGCGGCCTGCGCCGCCACGCCCTTGCCGCTTTCCGGTTTCCTGCGTTTGAAGCCGCCGTCGCCATCCATTTCCCAGGCCTGGACATTGTCCGCGAGATAAGTCTTCAGCGATTCGTCGATCACGCGCTTCTTCAGCTTGTCGTCGAGCACCGGAAAGCACACCTCGATGCGGCGGAAGAAGTTGCGGTCCATCCAGTCGGCGCTGGAAAGCAACACCTCATTCGAGCTCATAAAGTAGAAAACGCGATGATGTTCTAGAAAGCGCCCGATGATCGAGCGCACCCGGATATTGTCCGAAAGTCCGGGAATCCCGGGGCGCAGCGCGCACACACCTCGCACGATCAGATCCACCTGCACGCCGGCCATCGAAGCCTCGTACAGTGCGGCGATGATCTCCGGCTCGAGCAGCGCGTTCATTTTGGCGATGATGCCCGCAGGTACTCCGGCGCGCGCCTGCTCGGCTTCGCGCCGGATCGCACTCAGTACCTGCGAATGCAGCGTGAACGGCGACTGCCAGAGATGCCTTAGTTTCCCGGCCTTGCCCAGGCCGGTGAGTTGCATGAACACGTCGTTGACGTCCGCACAGATCTCTTCATGGCAGGTGAACAAGCCGAAATCGGTGTACTGCATCGCGGTGCGCGCGTGGTAGTTGCCCGTGCCCAGGTGCACGTACCGGCGTAACTGGTCGTCTTCGCGACGCACCACCATCGCCATTTTCGCGTGGGTCTTGAGTCCGACCACGCCGTACACCACGTGCGCGCCGACCTCCTCCAGGCGGGCGGCCCAGTTGATGTTGGCCTCCTCGTCGAAGCGCGCCATCAGTTCCACCACTACGGTCACCTCCTTGCCGCTTCGCGCCGCGTCGATCAGCGTCTGCATGAGTTCGGAGTTGGCGCCGGTGCGATACACGGTCTGCTTGATTGCGACCACATGCGGATCGGCGGCAGCCTGCTGGATGAAGTTGATGACTGGCTTGAACGACTGGAAGGGATGATGCAGCAGGATGTCGCCCTTTCTGATCGCGGCGAAGATGTCCGGAGGCTTGGAGAGCGCTCCCGGAACGCCGGGAACGAAAGCCGGAAACTTCAGGTCCGGCCGGTCCACCCATTCCGGCACCTGCATCAGCCGCACCAGATTCACCGGGCCGTTGACCTGGTACAGATCGTCTCGACCAAGGTTGAACTGGGCCAGCAGGAAATCCGAGATTTCCGGCGAACACAAGTCCGCGACTTCGAGCCGCACCGCGTCACCGAAGTGGCGCTGCGGCAACTCGCCTTGCAGCGCCAGACGCAGGTTCTTCACTTCTTCCTCGTCCACGAACAGATCGCTGTTGCGGGTGACGCGGAACTGGTAGCAACCCTGCACGTCCATGCCGGTGAACAGCTCGCCGACGTGCGCGTGAATGACCGAGGACAGAAATACGAACCCGAAATCGCAGCCGGCAATTTCCTGCGGCAGCCGGATCACTCGCGGCAGCACGCGCGGCGCCTGCACCAATGCGAATCCGGAATTGCGACCGAACGCATCCTTGCCGGACAGCTGTACGGCGAAATTGAGGCTCTTGTTGAGGATACGGGGGAATGGATGCGCCGGGTCCAGCCCGATCGGCGTCATCATCGGCATGATTTCCCTGAGGAAGAACGCCTTGATCCAGGTTTTCTGCGCGTCGGTCCAGTCGCGCCGGCGCAGGAAGCGGATGCCCTCGCGCGCGAGTTGCGGCAGCAGCTCCTCGTTCCACAGCTGGTACTGGCGCGCGACCAGCTGGTGGGTGCGCAAGGATACTTCCTTGAAAGCCTGCGAAGGGGTGGCGCCGTCGGGTCCGGTGGTATCGGCGCCGAGTTCGATCTGCGCCTTCAGGCCTGCCACCCGGATTTCGAAAAATTCGTCCAGGTTGTTGTTGACGATGCACAGGAAGC
>CAZYTR010000436.1:0-8559 GCA_964650365.1 uncultured Alcaligenaceae bacterium
TTCGCGAAGCTGGTACTGAGAAACGCACTGCGGCACAAGCTGCGCACCGGGCTGACCGTGCTGGGCATTTTTGTCGCCATCGTGGCGTTTGGTCTGCTGCGTACCGTGGTGGAAGCGTGGTTCGCGGGCGCGGAGGGCGCGTCGAACACGCGGCTCATCACCCGCAACTCGATTTCTCTGGTGTTTTCGTTGCCGATCGCCTACGAGGACCGAATCCGCCAGATCGGCGGCGTGGTCCGCGTCAGCCGCGCCAACTGGTTCGGCGGCATCTACGTGTCCGAGAAGAACTTCTTTCCGCAGTTCGCGGTCGATGCGAAGTCGTATTTCGAGCTCTACCCGGAGTATCTGGTGCCGCCGGAGCAGATGAAGGCCTTCCTGCTCGACCGCAAGGGGTGCACGGTAGGGCGGAAGCTGGCGGATATACACGGTTTCAAGGTCGGCGACGTGGTGCAGTTGCGCGGAACGATTTTTCCCGGCACCTGGGAGTACGTCGTGAGGGCGATCTACGACGGCGCGGAAGCGGCGACCGACACTTCGCAGTTATTTTTCCACTGGGACTATCTCAACGAGACCCTGAAGCGGACGGTGACGCGCCGCGCCAACCTGGTCGGCGTCTATGTGGTGGGCATCGACCAGTCGGATCGGGCTGCCGAGATCGCCGCGGAGATCGACCGGACCTTCAGGAATTCGCTGGCCGAAACGCTGACCGAGACCGAGAAGGCCTTCCAGCTCGGGTTCGTAGCCATGACCGAGGCAATCGTGATCGCCATAGAAGTTGTGTCGTTCCTGGTGATTTTCATCATCATGGCCGTCATGGCCAATACCATGGCCATGACGGCACGCGAGCGCATGGCGGAGTACGCCACCATGAAGGCGCTCGGCTTTGGTCCGGCGCGGGTGGTGAGCCTGATCTTCGGCGAGTCGCTGGCCATCGCGCTTGCAGGCGCGGCCGCGGGCGTATTTGCCACGTTCCCCGTAGCGGAGTGGTTTGCCGGGAAAATGGGTACCCTGTTCCCGGTGTTCAACGTTTCGCAGCAGACCGTGGCGATGCAGGTCGCAGCCGCCGTAACGGTCGGTGCAGTCGCAGCGCTGCTGCCGAGCTACCGCGCCGCCAGCGTGCGCATCGTCGATGGCCTTCGCAACATCGGCTGAATTACACCTAACGGCAGAGGCGGTGAAGACTTAAACATGGCGATACCGCTTTCGTACACGGCGAAGAACCTGATGGCGCGCAAGCTCACCACCGCGCTTACTGCGGGAGGCATGGCGCTCGTGGTGTTCGTATTCGCCACCGTGTTGATGCTGCAGGAAGGACTGAGGAAAACGCTGGTCCAGACCGGCTCGTGGGACAACGTGGTGGTGACCCGGCGCTCCGCGGGCACCGAGGTGCAGAGCGGCGTGGATCGCGCACAGGCGGGGGTGGTGGAGAGCCAGCCGGAAGTGGCGTATGGCGCGGACGGCTTGCGGCTGGTTTCGAAGGAAACCGTGGTACTGGTCACGCTTCCCAAGCGCGATTCCGATAAACCGTCCAACGTCATCATTCGCGGCGTCGGACCGAAGAGCAACGCGTTACGGCCGCAGGTGCGCATCATCGAGGGCAGAATGTTCCGGCCGGGATCGTCCGAGATCGTCTCCGGGCGAAGCATTGCCGAGCGGTTCAAGGGGGCGGGCGCGGGCGAACAATTGCGCTTTGCCATGCGCGACTGGAGGGTGGTCGGCGTTTTCGATGCCGGGAGGAGCGGGTTCGATTCGGAAATCTGGGGCGACGCCGACCAGTTGATGCAGGCGTTTCGCCGGCCGGTGTTCTCTTCGGTGATCTTGCGTCTCGAGGATTCGGGTCGCTTCGAAGTGCTGAAAAAGCGGCTCGAATCGGAGCCGCGACTTACGGTCGAGGCCAAGCGGGAGACGGTGTTCTACGCCGAGCAGTCGCAGATGCTCGCCAATTTCATCGGCTATCTCGGGCTCACGCTGTCGGTGATTTTCTCGATCGGCGCGACCATCGGCGCCATGATTACGATGTACGCGTCGGTGGCAAACCGCACAGCGGAGATCGGCACGTTGCGGGCGCTGGGTTTCCGCAGGCGCAGCGTTCTTGCGGTCTTTCTGCTTGAAGCGTTGCTTCTGGGCCTGGTCGGGGGTGCGGTGGGGCTGGTGCTTGCTTCTTTCATGCAGCTCCTCACCATTTCGACGATGAACTGGCAGTCTTTTGCCGAACTCGCATTCACCTTCACACTCAATGCCGCGATCGTCGCAAAGTCACTGGCATTCGCGCTTGTGATGGGACTGCTTGGCGGTTTCCTGCCTTCTCTGCGGGCCGCACGGCTGAACATCATCGATGCGCTACGAGCGGCTTGAATCTTAGCCGGCCACGGGCCGGCGATAAGAGCGTTGACGCAGAGGACGCGGAGGAAAGGCAAGAGAGGACGCAAAGGAAGGCGAAGAATTGGCGCGTGGAAATTGCATCCGATCAGATGTAGTCGTCGCGAACTGATCTGACCTACGGTGGCTGATTTTCTCGAGAGTCTTATTCCATCAAAGGCAGGAAACGGCTGCCAAGAACGGACATTCACCTAACGCCGTTGTAAACGGCGGGCCGGCGAGATGCTGGCAACCTTAGCATTAGCGATTACGTAATGAGGTGCACAAATCTATAGCACCACCGCGAGTTAGACCAAGTCCCCCGTTGTTGGGATGTTCCCATGCTTTTTGAAAACATTTGATAATCTCGACTGCATCACTTGCACGATTGCATAATCTGACCGCCTGGCCTCGATTTAGACCAAGCCCCCCATTGTCGGGATGTTCCCATGCAATTTCAAAACATATGGTGACTTCAACGGCATCACTTGCCCCATTGCATAGCTCGACGGCTTGACCGCGATTCAGACCAAGCCCCCCATCATTGGGGTGTGCCCATGCTTTTTCAAAGCATTTAGTGGCTTCGTTAGCGAACACCGCTTGGCAATTAAGAAACAATGTGATTGGTATGACCAATAGCAAATGTTTCACTTGGCCCCCCTTTTGGCCTACCTGCATCCTATGCCGCAACGACCCCTATACATAGGGGTCGAACTGGGACCGTCGACGATCAGGCGACTCGCGGCCAGAAGCGGACTGTTACGAATCAACAATATTCGTCGGATCGCTCGCAGTAGAGAGTTTTCTGACACCGCCACATCCAGGGAATCGAGGGCAGCCCCAGAACTCGCTTCCAGCGTTTTCTCCTTTTTGCGCCTTCCGCAAGACCATACGCTCGCCGCACTTCGGGCAAAGAGGTCCATCTGGAACAACAGTCAGTGTAGGTGGCTGCCGAAACTCTAGGCCCTCTTTGTGATCGCTTAGCATCATCGCAATCGCCCTGACACGGCTTGTGTCGAGCAATAAATCTCGATAGGAGAGGATATAGGGGCCCAGTTCCCACAGGTGAGTGACGTTATCCGGTAGATCGGTCTTAAACTCGGCGTCGCCGACAAAGACGACGACAGAATGGACGTATCGTGGGCTGAGTGACAGGAACGACTCTACTGCCTTTGTGTGCTTGAAATTCTGGCGCAACGGATTCTGAAAGCGGCTTTTATTGCCATAGATTGTTTGCGTCCATTGCTTAGACTTGGCGTCGCCGAAAATCCACCCCGTGTAGTTCTTGGTCTCGACCACGAATACGCCGTACCTGGATACGACGATGTGATCAATCTGGGTCGGTCCCTGAGACGTGTGAAGCGTGACGTCGTGAAAGACCTTGTATTTTCCCGATGGCAACTGGCGGTCGAGAATCGAATTGACTCGACGTTCGCCTCGTGCACCTTTGACTGTAGGTGACCGGATGTAAGCCCCGATAAGGGCAAACAAAACGACGAGTAGGAGTACTAGGGCGAGCGCTTCCAACGCAGTCGCGTCCTTAGATTCGCTGGGAAGTCAGAGATTATCAAAATGTAGGGGTTGCGCTCGGAAGGGGGTTTCGGCAGCGCTCCCTTCATAAGTGTCTTTACTGTCTGCTTCGGGTCGAAAGTGCCGGTCACGTTTACGAAACGCTGCCGCTCACTTCGTGTACGTTCCGACAGTGTCTGTCCGGTCGCGTCTTAACTTCTACACATAGTGGCAATGGTCATTCGACTTGCCAGCGCCTGTCAGATCAAGTCTCGCTTTCGCCATCTATTGTTTTCCTCTGCGCCCTTTCTTGCTTTTCCTTTGCGTCCTCTGCGTCGACGCTCTTATCGCCGGCACTTGGCCGGCTGGTCCTAATCTGTAGCTGATGGCGTTGCCTCAGATTTTGGCATCGGTTCGATTGTGCCAATGTGGAACCGGAACTCCCCGGCGCGGCGGTCGCTGAAATAGTGCTGCAACGTGCGCCGCACCGTGGCGAAAGCGAGTGTGTCCCAGGGGATTTCGCTTTCATCGAACAATCTTGCTTCCAGTGTCTCCGCTCCGGCGTGAAAATCGAGATCGAGAAGGCGGGCACGGAACAACATGTACACCTGGTTGATGTGTGGAATGTTGAACAGCGCGTAGAGGCCCAGAATCTCCACGCGCGCATTTGCCTCTTCGAAGGTTTCGCGCAGCGCGCCTTGCGCGGTGGTTTCCCCGTTCTCCATGAAGCCCGCCGGCACCGTCCACAATCCGTTGCGCGGTTCGATGGCGCGGCGACAAAGCAGAATGCCAGCTTCCCATTCCGGGATGCAGCCCACCACGATTTTCGGGTTTTCGTAATGGATGGTCCCGCAACTGGGGCAAACGAAGCGGGAGAGGCTGTCGCCGGGAGGCACGCGGCGCTCTACGCGGGCACCGCAGTTGCTGCAGAAATTCATCATTTCGGATGGTAAACGCGCCTGCCCGCATTATAAGGGCTCGCATGGCAGGTGCCGTAACGACGGTATTTCTGCTTCTACCCCATGGCAACGGCGGGCCGTCGTCTAACGCCTGCGTAGGCCGCACGGGACGGGCGTCTCCGGCTGGTCCGATGCGTTAAACGAGTGCACAATTCCAAAGGTTGAGACGCGATTCTGTAGACGTATCGATGGTTTCGAACAAAAAAGTTCACCGTGTCGCCGAAAATGAGGTGACTTTGCGCTTCGTTCGTGCCTCCGGCCCCGGCGGCCAGAACGTGAACAAGGTCGCTACCGCAGTCGAGCTGCGTTTCCATATCGGCTCCAGCAGATCACTTACCGAGGAGGTCAAGAGCCGCCTGCGCAAATTGGCGGGAAGGCGGGTCAACGACTTGGACGTACTGGTGATCGACGCGCAGCGATTCCGAAGTCAGGAGGCAAATCGGCGCGATGCGTTGGCACGCCTTGACGAGCTGGTGCGCGCTGCCGCGCACAGGCCCAGATCGCGGATCGCAACAAAGCCCACTTCGGCTTCAAGGCGCAGAAGGGTGGAGGGAAAACGCCTGCGCGCCGCCGTGAAGCGATCGCGGGGGAAGGTGTCGGACGCGGAGTGAAGTGAGGCAGTGCTCAGTGCAGGGTGCCTGGAAACGCGACCGTCCCTTCGCGACCCTGAGAAGAGGCGATGAAACGCTTGAGGCGCCGCGTAAAACAGCCATGACAAGGTTTTTCAATTGGCTAAGACTTGTTGGCTATGTTCACGAACATTGTTTTTTGTATTGCTCTACTTGCAGATTCAGTTTTTCATTCTCGGTCGGGAAATCCAAGGATTCGCATCTGCTCAGGAGATTCTGGCAATAATTTAGTTCGCGCATGGGATTGGCGGGTCCCATGGCCATGCAGGCCTGGTTTTTGGGCTCACATGCGTTGGTGGTGTTGATGTCCGCCTTGAGTTTTGATTCCCATTCCGTACACATGGGGGTTTGCGCATGCACATGCAGACTGACCAGGCACACGAACGTGAACACATAGCTGCTTTTCATAAGGATAGGAAATCCAAAGGGCTATCAGGAAGTATCACTGACGCTGGGCACCGCGGTCAATCGCGGATTTCGGGTCAGCATGTGTCACGGTCGGGAAAAGCCTCCCGAATTTCATCCCAAGCACTGCCTGTGGTCCGGAGAGTAGCCGCCGGCGGTTACTCTCCGGACTACAGGCACGAGTCACCTCATGAAATGATCTCGCACTCGCCCCTACCTTTTCTCCGGCAGGATGCGCCGCAGGAGCGCGACCAGTTGAGCGCGCTGCCTGACGCTGAGGTTCTGCACCACGCGGCGTTCGTGCTGGGCGACTTTGCGCTTCAGCCGGCGCAACAGGCTGGTGCCGTTGCTGGTCAGGAACAGCCCGTTGCTACGGCGATCGGCGGCATGGCGTTCCACCAACCGCCGGTCTTCCAGCTTATCGAGCACGGTCACGACGCTTGAGCGATCCAGGTACGCGGCATCGGCCAGCGCTTGCTGGGTGAGTCCCGGATTGGCGTCAATGATCACCAGGATTCCGAACAGGCCGGGGGAAATTCCTGCGCCGTCCACGGTCTCCACGAAATCGGCAAAGATCGCGCGCTGCGCGAGCCGCAGCTGGTAGCCGATCAGGCCGGGCAGCATGCCCATGCTGGCAGCCTTGCGCCTGGCTCCTGCCGGTTTCACGCCCTGGCGGGGCCGCCTAGATTGTTTGACATCCAACAGTTTGGTTCCCATACTTGGAAAGATAGTAGCCCACAGCGCCCGCGATCGCCAAGCGTCCTGTTCCGCTAAATGAGCCTTACTGTTACCGTCGCCGATCTGAACCAGTCTGCACCCGCCGAGGAGGGCGAAACGGTGCTCGGCGCGCTGCTGGCCCACGGTATCGGCTTTGCATACAGCTGCCAGTCCGGCAACTGCGGCACCTGCAAATGCGAGTTGGTGTCCGGGGATATTCTCGATCTGGAATATTCCGAACACGCGCTTTCCGCGGACGAACGCAGCCGCGGCATCGTGCTCGCCTGCCGTTCGCAGATGTGGAGCGACGTGATCGTGCGACGCCTCGATTCCGAGGACTTTGTCGTGCATCCATCCAGGGTGATGCGCTGCAGGGTCGCGGAGATCGCCAAGCTGACCCACGACATCCTCAGGCTGAGGTTGGAAATCGCCGCAGGCGGACCGTTTGCCTTTTCGGCGGGGCAGTATGCGCAGCTCGAATTGCCGGTGGCGCCCGGAATCAGCCGCGACTACTCGATGGCGAATCGTCCGGACCAGCCGTTGCTCGAATTCCACGTGCGGGTGATGCCCGGCGGATCGGTGAGCCATCGCGTCGCCACCGCGCTCAAGGTCGGCGACATGGTCAAGGTATCCGGGCCAATGGGCACTTCGTATCTTCGGGCGCAGCACCCAGGGCCGATACTGTGCATAGCCGGCGGCAGCGGCCTGGCGCCGGCCAAATCGATCGCCGAGACTGCGCTCGCCTCCGGTTTGGCCCAGCCCGTGTATTTGTATTTTGGTGTGCGTGCCGAGCGCGACGTCTATTTCGAGCGCGAACTGTTCGCGTTGCAGGAGCGGCATGCCAATTTCAGGCCGCACATCGTTCTCTCCGAATCCGGCGCAACGTCATCCTCGGGTCCGCTTCTGCGGCGCAGGCTCGGGCTCGTGACTGATGCGGTGGCGGCGGATTTTGCGAGGCTCGCCGGGTTCAAGGCCTATCTCGCCGGCCCGCCGCCGATGGTGGACGCGGCAATCGCGTTGGTGAAGGCGCGCGGGATCGGACTGCGCGACATTCACGCCGATGCGTTCTTCCCGGCGGCGGTTGAAACGCCGAAAGCGGCAGTGGCGAGATGAACGCGGAACAGGTACTGGCGGGCAGGGTTGCGATCGTCACCGGAGGCGCGCGCGGTATCGGGCTGGCGATCGTGGAGGAGTTGCATCGCCTCGGTGCGGCAGTGCTTATCGCCGATAGCGGCGTGTCCATTTCCGGGGGTCAACCTGATTCCTCCGTGGCGGAAAGCGTCGCCGCGAAGCTAGGCGGCAATGCGGCGGCGTTCACCCTGGACATGGCCGCAACCGGCGCCGCGGAGCACGCGGTGAAATTCGCGGTGGAGAAATTTGGCGCGCTGGATATGGTGGTGAACAACGCGGCAATTCTGCGCGACGCCTTCATTTTCAAGGCCAGCCGCGAGAACTGGGAACAGGTGATCGCCAACAACCTTACGGCACCGTTCGCGCTGCTGGCGGCGGCGACGCCGTTGTTGCGCGAGCAGCAGAAAAACGGCCGGGCGCCGGGACGCATCGTCAACATCGTCTCCAGCGCCGGGCTTTTCGGGAACTTCGGCCAGTCGGCCTATGCGTCGGCCAAGGCCGGACTGGTAGGACTGACGCGCGTGGTGGCGATGGACATGGCGCGCTCGCAAGTCGCGTGCAACGCGATCGCTCCATTCGCCGCGACCCGGGTGACCGACACCATACAGCCTGCCAACGAGGCGCAGGCGGCGTACAAGGAAAGGGCGCTGAGAATCCCGGCGTACTACGTTGCGCGCCTCACCGCCTTGCTGTGCTCGAACGCACACGAAATCACCGGGCAGTTGTTCGGTGTGCGCGGCCGCGAGTTGTTCCTGTTCTCGCAGCCACGGCCGGCGGCGCAAACTCTGATGAGCGCGGGAACTTCGTGGAATCTCCAAGGCCTCGCAAATACGATAAAAACGGAATTCGCC
>CAZYTR010000437.1:0-1504 GCA_964650365.1 uncultured Alcaligenaceae bacterium
CCTACGTAGCGCAGTGCGCTGCGCAAGGCTCGCTTGCTCCGAATTCAAGGTATCTTTGGAGACCGAGCCGACTCGCCGGGAGCAACCAAACCCTACCCGTGCCGCAAGCACCTGGAGAGGACCTGTGCCCCGGCGAGCGGCCGCGATCGATGCCCCGTGGGGAGTTCGCGCCTTTGAGCGCCAGTACAGGGACCGGCACATATCGCGGCGGCTCGCGCTTGCAATGAGGAGGCTATCATGACCGAACAGAGACGTTGGTTTGTGGGCGTCGACTGGGCCAGCAGGGCCCATCATGTGCGCGTGGACGACGATCAAGGGCGTTCTGTGGGCGAGCGGGAGTTCGCTCATAGTGGCGCCGGCCTTGCCGAGATGGCCGAGTGGCTGCTGGTGACGACCGCGGCCGAACCGGAGACTATCTGTGTGGCGATCGAGGTGCCGCACGGTCCGGTGGTCGAAACGCTTCTGGAGCGTGGCTTCAACATCTATGCCATCAACCCCAAGCAGCTCGATCGCTTCCGTGACCGCTTCAGTCCCGCCGGTGCCAAGGACGACAGCCGCGATACCGAGGTCCTGGCCTCGTCGCTGCGTACCGATGCACACTGCTTCCGGCTGCTGGCGCCGGCCAATCCGGTGGTGATCGAGCTCAGGGAGTGGTCGCGCATCGCCGAAGATCTGACCAACGAACGCACCCGCCTCACCAACCGGCTGCGAGACCAGCTGTGGCGCTACTTTCCGGCCTTGCTCGAGCTCACCGACGATTTCGGCGCGCCATGGTTCCTCGATCTCTGGGAGAACGTGCCGACGCCGGAAAGGGCCGCTCACATTCGCCAGACGACCATTGCCAGGATCCTCGAGCAGCACCACGTTCGGCGCCTCGACGCCGCCCAGGTGCTGGCCACGTTGCGTCAGCCGCCGGTGAGGGTGCTCCCCGGAACCATCGCTGCCGCCACGGGTCACATTGCCACCCTGGTCGCCAGGCTGCGGCTTCTCAACCGCCAGCTCAAAGACGCGAATAGCCAACTCGACCGGCTCACCGCTCGGCTCGGCGAGGAGCGCGCGCCGGGGCAAGTTGGGGAGCAGCATGACGCAGCGATCCTCAGATCCTGCCCAGGTATCGGAAGGCGCGTCCACGCCACGCTGCTCGCAGAGGCTTGCGATGCTCTGCAGCGGCGAGATTATCACGCCCTCAGATGCCTGTCCGGGGTGGCTCCCGTCACCAAGCGTTCGGGCAAGAGCCGCATCGTCATCCGCCGCCAAGCCTGTCATCCACGCTTGAGCACGGCCGTCTATCACTGGGCCCGCGTCGCTGCGCAACGCGATCCAGTAAGCCGTCTCAAGTACACCGCCTTGCGCCAACGAGGTCACTCCCATGGTCGGGCTCTCCGTTCCGTCGCCGATCGGCTCCTCAAAGTCGCCTGCACAATGCTGTGTAACGGCACTTTGTTCCAGCCATCCCTATCGATCCAAAAACCTGCTTGCTAAAGGGTGGGGAGTCCTCTCCCCG
>CAZYTR010000438.1:0-12824 GCA_964650365.1 uncultured Alcaligenaceae bacterium
ACCTCACTCAAAGCAATTCACAAAAACAAATTACTTACGCGTGAGCACTTCAATCTACCAAAACTTCTCTTCGTGGAGCAGCTCGTCCTAAGCCCTCTTACAGACCTCAGACCGGGCGATAACCCACCCACCCCACGCAAGCACCCCAATTCACGAAGCACCCACACGCATCGGCTGTTTGAATTTTTAAAGAGCGACGCCGTTACCGGCGGCCGTTTCCGGCGAAGGTGCGCATTATACGGATCAAAGCCCGCCGGTCAACACTTTTCAGCGAATTTTTGCTGTCGGAACAGACAGTTTTGCCAAGGCTGCGCCTCTCGCGAGTCTCCGTCTCAGGACAGCAGAACTTTCGCGAACTTCCGTTTGCCGACTTGAAGCACAAACGGCCCACCAGCGGCCAGCTTTAGGGCCTTGTCGCGGACTTTCTGTCCGTTCATTTTGACCCCACCCTGTTCAATAAGGCGAATCGCCTCGGAGGTACTGGCGGTCAGGCCGGCTTGTTTCAGCACCTGATAGAAGAGCACGGGTTCGCCCCCCGTCGGCAACGTGACCTCCGGGATGTTCTCCGGAATCTCGCCCTGTTTGAAGCGCGTCTCGAAGTCGGCGAGCGCCTTGTCCGCCGCCGCTCGGTCGTAGAAACGCGCCGCGATTTCCATGGCGAAGTTCACCTTGACATCGCGCGGATTGCGGCCGGCCTCGACCTCCTGCTTCCACTTTCTGATGGTCGCGAGCGACTCGAAGGACAACAACTCGATATAGCGCCACATAAGCTCGTCGGAAATCGACATTAGCTTTCCGAAAATCTGCTGGGGACTTTCCGTGATGCCGATGTAATTGTCGAGCGACTTGGACATCTTGTTCACGCCGTCCAGCCCTTCCAGCAACGGCATGGTAAGAACGCACTGCGGCGGCTTCCGCCAGTGTTTCTGCAGCTCACGTCCCATCAGCAGGTTGAACTTCTGGTCGGTGCCGCCCAGTTCCATGTCGGCACGCATCACCACCGAGTCGTAACCCTGCACCAGCGGATACAGGAATTCATGAATTGCGATCGACTGGTTGCTCTTGTAGCGCTTGCCGAAGTCGTCGCGCTCGAGCATGCGCGCTACTGTATGCGTCGCGGCAAGCTTGATCATGTCTGCGGCACCGAGATTGTCCATCCAGCTCGAGTTGAAGCAGACCTCGGTCTTCTTGGGATCGAGGATCTTGAACACCTGCGTGGTATAGGTCTCCGCGTTGTGCGCGATCTGCTCGCGGGACAGGGGCGGGCGGGTCGCATTCTTGCCGGTCGGATCGCCGATCATCCCTGTGAAATCGCCGATCAGGAACAGAATGTGATGGCCAAGATCCTGCAACTGCCGCAGCTTGTTGATAAGGACCGTGTGTCCGAGGTGCAGATCAGGCGCGGTTGGGTCGAACCCGGCCTTCACCCGCAGCGGACGGCCGGATTTGAGTCTGTCGACGAGTTCTTCCTCAACCAGCAGTTCTTCGCTGCCGCGCTTGATGATATCCAGTTGTTCTTTGATTTCCATGTTCAGTTTGCGACGATGCCTCTGGTATCCAGCCGGCCGGAAACAGGACCGATCGCCCCAGACGCAAGACCGTGATCTGGAACGCTAGTTGCGGTTTGTTGGTTTCGCCCAAGGGGGGATTCTGCTAAGCTCCGCCCCAATTTACCCCTAATACGAACGCATGTTATTGAAGAAAGACGAGATTCTAGCGCAAAAGCGTCAGCCCAAGGTTCGCCCGCTACGGCTGCATTGGCCGCTTGTGGTCGCGGCTTTGCCGTTTTTCGGCGTGGTCGCCGCCTTCGGTATCGCGCCCGACACTGTCCCGGATCCAGTGGAACTGCAACACGTCGTCGAAGACATTTCCCTTCCGTCGGGGCCTTCAACCGGTACGGATGAACTCACCCGGTTCTGGCGCGAAGAACGCATTCGACGCGGCGATACCGTGGCCTCCGTTCTGGCACGGCTGAATGTGAACGATCCGGCTGCGTTCGCATACCTGCTTCAGGCAAAGGACGTTCGTTCTCTTTACCAACTGATCCCCGGCCGCAGCATTCGCGTGGTCACCGCCGAAGGCGGCGGTCTTGAGTCGCTTTCCTACGTCAACACCGACGGCCGCCGCCTGCACGTAAAGCGCAGCGATCTCGGCTTCTCTGCCTTAGAGGAAGTGCCCCCGACCGAGCAGTGGATAATGCAGAGCTCGGGCGAGATCGAGACGTCATTGTTCGCCGCGACCGACGTCGCAGGCGTTCCCGAAATGGTCGCGGTTCAACTTGCCGAAATTTTCTCCAGCGATATCGATTTTCACCGGGATCTGCGGCGCGGCGACCGTTTCTCGGTAGTCTATGAAGCGTTAGCCGCAGACGGCGAATTCGTCGGTTTCGGCCGTGTCCTTTCGGCGGAGTTCGTCAACCAGGGCAACGTGTTCGGCGCGGTTTATTTCCGTGATGCCCAAGGGCGCAGCGGCTACTACACGCCGGACGGACGCAACATGCGCAAGGCATTCCTGCGTTCGCCGATCGAGTTCTCGCGCGTGACTTCGGGCTTTTCCAATTCGCGCTTTCATCCGGTGCTAAAGGCTTGGCGCGCCCACAAAGGAATCGACTACGGCGCGCCCACCGGCACGCGCGTTCGTGCAACCGCCGATGGTTACGTCACGTTCGCCGGTCGCAAAGGCGGTTACGGAAACGTGGTAACCGTACGTCATCCCAACGGCTATACCACTTTATATGGGCACCTTTCGGGGTTCGCCCAAGGTGTGCGTCAGGGAAGGCGTGTAATCCAGGGTGAGGTCGTAGGCTTCGTCGGCAGCACCGGACTTGCGACCGGCTCTCACCTTCACTACGAGTTTCACGTCAACGGCGTTCACCAGAATCCGATGCGGCTGGCGATGCCTCCCGGCCCGCCGATCACCGCGCAACTGCGTCCAGAGTTCGAAGAAGCAGCGCGGCCGTTTTTCGCGCGGCTCGACATGCTACGCGACACCAATCTGGCCCGGCTGGACTGAAGCGCCCACCATTCGACCTGCCGCCCGCGGCCCATTGCCGCTGTAAACTCGGCAATCATGGCCGGTAAAAAGCGTTTCATCGGGTTGATGTCCGGAACGAGTCTGGACGGAGTTGACGCGGTCGTGATGGACTTCTCAGGCAACGTGAACCGGGTCATCGGTGATGCGTTCTTCCCTTACGACGACGGTCTGCGCGCCCAGTTGCTTGCCCTGCACCAGCCACATGCTGGGGAGCTGCATGAGGCCGCCGTTCTCGGAAATCAACTGGCGCGAATGTACGCGCATGCAGTAGACGAGTTGCTTCGCAAGACCAAAATCGTTCCCCAAGATATCGTCGCTATCGGCTGCCACGGGCAGACAATCCGGCATCGTCCCGACGCCGGCTACACCATACAGCTGGGCAATGGCGCGCTGTTGGCCGAACTCAGCGGCATCGTGGTCGTGTGCGATTTTCGCAGCCGCGACATCGCCGCGGGCGGTGAAGGAGCACCGCTGGTGCCGGCATTCCATGCGGCCGTGTTTTCTAATCAGTCCATACACCGCGTCGTCGTCAACATTGGCGGCATTGCGAACCTGAGCGATCTTCCGCCGTCCGCAGACGTACGCGGCTTCGACACGGGGCCGGGCAACGCGCTGATGGACGCCTGGATTCAGCGTCACCTCGGCATACCCTTCGACAAGGACGGTGCTTGGGCGCAGAGCGGACGCTCGGATGACAAGTTGCTGGATGCGCTACTGGGGCACGAATTTTTTTCGCGCAAGCCGCCTAAGAGTACCGGGCGCGAAACCTTCAATCTTCCATGGGTCGAGCGGCATCTGACCGGGCGCGAGAAACTCGAAGATGTTCAAGCGACGCTGCTTGCGCTTACGGCGACCAGCATTGCCAGTAGCGTCCGGTCGCACTGTTCCGGTACGAGAGAGGTCTATCTGTGCGGTGGCGGAGCGCAAAATGGCGCGTTGGTTGCCGTCCTGAAGGCGATGTTGCCAGGGGTGCTCATCGCGCGCACCGACGAACTCGGTGTCGGCGCCGATTGGGTGGAAGCGTGTGCGTTTGCATGGCTCGCGCACCTGGCGCTGCAACGACGGCCGGGGAACCTTCCCGCGGTCACCGGTGCCAGGGGTTTGCGGATACTTGGTGCGATCTATCCAAACTGAAAAAGAAAAGGGCGGCAGGTGATGCCGCCCTTAATCTGAAGGAGGCTTTAGTTAAGCGGAAAAGGAAGATCCGCAGCCGCAGGTTGACGTGGCGTTCGGATTCTTGATCACGAACTGCGCGCCTTCGATGCCTTCCTGATAGTCGATCTCTGCGCCGGCCAGGTACTGAAAGCTCATCGCGTCGATCAAAAGCATCACCCCGTTCTTTTCCATAGACGTGTCGTCGTCATTGACGGCTTCGTCAAAGGTGAATCCGTACTGAAAGCCCGAACAGCCACCGCCGGTCACGAAAACCCTGAGTTTGAGGTCGGGATTGCCCTCCTCGTCGATCAGCTCCTTGACCTTGGTGGCCGCGCTATCCGTGAAAACCAACGGCGACGGCATCTCTGTCACTGCATTCATTTCGCTCACCTTCTGACGAACTCCAATAAGATCATTAGCTGGTTCAGCCACCCGAGGGTCAATCGCCGCTAGTCCCCTTCAACGACACCACTTTTTGTGACTTGTCGTCGTCCTGGTGCACCAACCTGCCCTGTACCACCGCGCCAAGCTGAATTTCCAATGTCTTGTAGTGCACGTCTCCTGTGACATTCGATCTTGGCTGTAGTTCGACGTATTCGGCACCATGCACCGGGCCGATGACGGTTCCGTTGATCACAGCATGGGAGACGCGTATTTCTCCCTCAATTTGGGCCTTTTCACTCAAAACCAAGGTGCTGGGCTGATCATCCGTGGCGGCGACGTTGCCGCGCACACGCCCATCTACCCGCAGGCCGCCGGTGAAGGAAATATCGCCCTCGACTACAGTACCGGAGCCAATCAGGCTGTCGATCCGATTCTGCGGTTTTGTGGGTTTCGCTCCGAACATTGATATACCCCGTTCACGATAAGCTGACGGTCTGCGTGGATACAGGCATCGGATTGCCGTTTTCCAACACGCGCACTTGCACCTTTTTTACAACAGCGCCTGGTGCAATCATGAACGTCCCCTCGACGCGTTGATAGAACTTGAAGACCAGATTATACGCCTGCGCGGACTCGCCCTCGCGTGGCAGGCTGATTACTTCCGCCTTGCCGTCATCTTCGAGGTCGACGATGAGCTGGATATGCCCGCGGAATTCCTTCACCCGCTGCTTCGACTGCACGATCAGCAGCTGATAGTGATACTCACCCGGCAGCGCATCCGGCTGGACGCGAAAGCGGTTGACGCTGACGCCGCCCGGCGCGCTGCCGGATGCCATCAGAGTCTGGAAAAACGCGAGGTCTTCCTTCAACAGTGCATTATCTTCGGCAAGCGTGCGGATCTGAGCGGACAGGTTGCCGTGGGTCGCTAGCTCGATCTGCAATTGCCGTTCTGCCGCCGCGATCTCGCGCCTCAGGGCGGCATTCTCATCCTTAAGGTTCGAATTGAGATCCTCGAGACGTGTTTTTTCGCGCTGCGCCTCGCCCTGATCGAAGCCCGCGTATTGCCGGCCGAAATCGTAGGTCAACCAAGCAACGCCGAGCGCCAGACCCGAGACGACGATGATCGACAACCAGCGCCAATACCACGGGACGTGGGTGTGAATCGCCACCCGCGGCGCGGCAATGCCGAAGCGGCGTTTGATGGTTCGTATCAGCGTCACGGCAGTAAAGCCACGTGTTGGATTCCCGCGACCTCGGACAGACCGAACAACAAGTTCATGTTCTGCACCGCCTGGCCGGCCGCGCCTTTCACCAGATTGTCGATTACCGACAGCACGACGACCGTATCGCCGCCACCCGGCCGATGCACGGCAATGCGGCAGACGTTCGCGCCCCTGACTGAACGCGTGTCCGGGTGGCTACCCGGCGGCATCACATCGACAAACGGCTCGGCCGCAAAGCGCCTTTCGTAAAGCTCCTGAATGTCGACTTCCTTGGTCAAACGTGCGTACAGCGTGGCATGAATTCCGCGGATCGCCGGAGTCAGATGCGGCACAAAGGTCAGGCTAACCTTTTTGCCGGCGGCACCGCTGAGGCCCTGCACGATTTCCGGCAGGTGACGATGCCCGGGCACCCCGTAAGCCTTGAAATTGTCGGATGCCTCGGAGAACAGAAGGTGGGCTTCCGCTTTCCTGCCCGCACCGCTGACGCCCGATTTTGCATCAGCGATCAAGTGTTCCGTGTCCACCACACCTGCCTCGACCAGCGGCAGAAAGCCAAGCTGAACCGAGGTGGGATAACAGCCTGGGTTGGCAACCACGCGTGCCTTTTTGATTAGATCGCGATTCACTTCGGGGAGTCCATACACCGCTTCGGCCAAGACCTCCGGGCAGGCGTGCGTCATGCCGTACCACTTCTGCCATTCGGCGACGTCCTTGATGCGAAAATCCGCGGCGATGTCGATCACGCGTACGCCGGCCTTGAGCAACGCCGGCGCCTGCTCCATCGCTACACCGTTTGGCGTAGCGAAGAACACAACGTCGCATCTTTCCAGTTGTGCGGTCACCGGATCCGAGAATTTCAGCGCCACCCGCTTGCGCAAGCTCGGAAACAAGTCTGCGACCGGCATGCCGGCTTCTTTCCGCGAGGTAATGGCGGCGAGTTCCACCCCGGGGTGGGTCGCCAGGATCCGCAGCAATTCAACTCCGGTATAGCCGGTGCCGCCTACAATGCCTACTTTTATCATTTTGTCCAAGGACTTATATCATGTTTCGATAATATCGCCTTACTCGATGCCGGTGCAAACAAAAAAGCCGCCCTGCGGGCGGCTTTTTCAATGATGTCTATGCTCAACGCTTCGAGAACTGCTTGCGGCGGCGCGCCTTGTGCAGGCCCACCTTTTTCCGCTCGACCTCTCGCGCATCCCTGGTGATCAGCCCCGCCTTGCTCAGCACCGGCTTGAGCGAACTGTCGTAATCGACCAGCGCTCGGGAGATACCGTGCCGGACCGCGCCCGCCTGCCCGGATTCACCGCCACCGTCCACGTTGATGAGGATGTCGAAGGTATTCAGGTGATTGGTCAGTACCAGCGGCTGGCGCACCACCATGCGGCCGGTTTCACGGGAGAAGAACTGGTCCACCGGCTTGTCATTGACGACAATGATGCCCTTGCCCGGCTTGATGAATACGCGCGCGACCGCGCTTTTGCGGCGGCCGGTGCCATAGTTGTATGGAGTTGCCATGTATCGTCCTAGAAATTCAACGCTTGCGGCTGCTGCGCGGCGTGCGGGTGCTCGCCATCGGGATAGACCTTCAGTTTCTTCAGCATTGCGTAGCCAAGCGGGCCTTTCGGAAGCATGCCCTTTACCGCCTTTTCCAGCACACGGCCGGGGAATCTACCATGCAGTTTGGCGAAGTTGGTGCTGTAAATGCCCCCCGGGTAAGTCGAGTGGCGATAGTAAATTTTTTGTTCGGACTTGTTGCCCGTCACACGCAGTCTCTTGGCGTTGACGACAACAATGTAATCACCGGTGTCCACATGGGGAGTAAACGTGACCTTATGCTTGCCGCGCAGGCGTTTCGCGATCTCGGCAGCCAGGCGCCCCAGCACCTTGTCGGTGGCGTCGATCACGAACCAATCGCGCTTCACCTCGTGCGTCTTAGCTGAAAATGTTTTCATGGCGGGCATTCCGCGGGTGGTCTTTAGCGAAAGCCGCGTAGTGTAGTGGAACGGCTCGCCCCTTGTCAAACCGGATTCTTTGGCTCAACTTGCGGATTCTTAAGCCTTAATCGGTTAGCCTCGCGAGGCATTCGGGCGATGCTTCGGAGCAATTCCCGCGACCGTTGAAGCCGGTTTCGGTGCGGCCGGCGCTGCTTCTACGACACGGCCATTTAGTGAATAATGCGTGGACGCCCGCGCCCGCCGTTGCGTTCCACCACGTTCCAGGTTTGCTTTCATGCGCAAGTTTTGGCTCATATTCTCCCAGGCAGTGACGATCAGCCTGGCGGCACTGTTCGTCGTCGTCACCTTGCGGCCCGATCTGGTCTCGTGGCGCGCCCGCAACGGCGGCATTGTCACCGTCCGTGAAGCCGGAGACAGGCCCGGGGATCGTTCCAGCATGACTTCGCTCAGTTCGGCGGCGAAGAAGGCGATGCCTTCGGTAGTGAATATCTTCACCAGCAAGGACGTGAAGGTTCCGCGCCATCCGTTCATGGATGATCCGTTATTCCGGCGCTTCTTCGGGGACCCGCTTGACGGCGACAGCCACCCCAGTTCCAGTCTTGGTTCCGGCGTAATCGTTGGCGCCGAAGGCTATATTCTGACCAACCATCACGTGATCGAGGCGGCAGACGAGATCGAGTTGGCGCTGGCCGACGGCCGCAAGGCGCCGGCCCGAATCGTCGGCACCGATCCCGACACCGACCTTGCGGTGCTCAAAGTTGACATCCCCGACCTTCCCGCGGTCACCTTCGGGAATCCGCAAAAGCTTTCGGTCGGCGACATGGTGCTTGCGATCGGCAACCCTTTTGGTGTCGGTCAGACGGTGACTATGGGCATTGTCAGCGCGCTCGGCCGCAGCCACCTGGGCATCAGCACCTTCGAGAATTTCATTCAAACCGATGCTGCAATCAATCCCGGCAATTCCGGCGGTGCGCTGGTGGATTCGGAGGGCAACCTCGTTGGCATCAACAGCGCAATCTACTCGCGCAGCGGCGGTTCGCTGGGGATCGGCTTCGCCATTCAGGCGGATCTCGCCAAACAGGTAATGGAGCAGATCGTCGGAACTGGATCGGTGACGCGCGGCTGGATCGGCGTCGAAGTACAGGATATCTCGGCGGAACAGGCCACATCGTTCCGGCTTACCGGCACCAATGGAACCCTCATCGCCCGCGTGCAGCCCGGCGGGCCCGCTGATCGTGCCGGTGTCAAGCCCGGAGACATTCTGGTCGCCGTGGAATCCAACCCGGTCGCCGACATGGCCAATATGCTCAATCTGATCGCCGCGCTTCAACCGGGAAAACAGGCGACACTGAAAATCCTGCGCAATCGCGCCGAAATGCTGATCGAGGTGAACGTCGGGAAACGGCCGAAACCCGGCCGCCGTGGCGGACTCGATTAGTTGCCAAGGTATCTGCGCGACCGATCAGGCCGCCGGGTCGGATCTGGTTTGCGTGGCAGCGGACTTCCCGATCCATTGCGCCACGACAATCCCGAGCTCGTACAGGACCCACAAGGGCACGGCAAGCATGACCTGCGATACCACGTCAGGCGGCGTGAAAATCGCGCCGACGACAAACGCAGCCACGATGACGTAGGGACGAATCTCGCGCAATTTCGCCACGCTTACCATTCCCATCCGCACCAGGATCACCACTGCCACCGGCACTTCGAAGGTCACACCGAAGGCCACAAACAGGGTGAGGACGAAGTCCAGGTACTTGGCGATGTCGGTCATCACCGCCACGCCTTCCGGCGCGACCGAGATGATGAAGTGGAATACGATCGGGAACACCAGAAAGTACGCAAACGCCATCCCGCACAGAAACAGCACCGTGCTGGTTATGACCAAAGGCATCACCAGTTTCTTTTCGTGCGCGTACAGCCCAGGCGCCACGAAAGCCCAGGTCTGATAGAGCAGGTAGGGCAGCGCGATCACCAGCGCGGCCATCATCGTCACCTTAATCGGCACAAAGAACGGCGCGGTGACTTCCGTTGCGATCAGTTGCCCGCCCGCAGGCAAAGATGCAAGCAAGGGCTTGGCAAGCATGGAATAAAGGTCGCGCGCCCACGGAAACAGGCAAATGAACACCAGCACGAGCGCGATTACGCACCGCAACAGCCGGTCCCTGAGCTCGACTAAGTGCGACATGAAGGAATCGGGCTCGATCATCGTGGACTGCTGGTTCGTCTAATTGGTTCGCCGCACCGCGAGATCAGGCGCGCTTGTCGTCCGGGGCGGGCTGGTTCAGTCCCAGTTCGAGCTGCGGCTGCGGCTCTTCGGACACAGGCGATTTCTGAGCCGCTTCTTCGGCAGCAGGCGACTCGCTTCCGCTAACCGGCGTGGGGGTCGGCATCAACTGAATTCCGGGGTTCGAAGCGACCGCGGATTCCACCTGCTTCTGGGCTTCTGCCCCGGCCTGCTTGACTTCGGATTCGATGAAGCTGACCTGCGAACTCACCGACTGTTCGATAGAACGCCCCGCATCCTGCATCGTGGACTGCAGCTTGCGCAGTTCGTCGAGTTCGATTTCACGGCTGATGTCCGCCTTGACCTCGGAAACGTAGCGCTGCATGCGGCCAAACAAATGACCCACGGTTTTCGCCACGCGCGGCAGGCGCTCGGGGCCGATTACGACCAGCGCAACGACACCAATGACGAAGATCTCGGTAAAACCGATGTCAAACATGACTCAAGCCAAGAAGCGGCCGTCTGCAGCTAGCTCTTGGTCTTGTCTTTGACTTCGCCTTCGATGGTCTGACCGGCGTTGCCGCTTTCGATCTTGGCCGTGGTCTTCTCGTCCTCCGCGCTCTTCATCCCTTCCTTGAAACCGCGCACCGCGCCGCCCAAGTCGGAACCCATGTTGCGAAGTTTCTTGGTGCCGAAAATCAGCAGCACCACCAGAAGGACGATTAGCCAATGCCAGATGCTGAAGGAACCCATCTTTTCACTCCCGATGCGAAATGTTTACTTTGACCGCTGAATCATTCCAGGCAGCGGATCCCCGCCGCCCAGAACATGCATGTGCACATGAAAAACATCCTGCCGCCCGACCCGCCCGGTATTGAAAATGGTGCGGAACCCGTCCGGCGACCCCTGCTCGCTTGCCAGGCGGTGCGCAAGCAGCAGCATCTTCCCCAGCACCTGCTGGTGCCGATCCTCGACGTGTGCGAGCGATGGCACGTGCTCCTTGGGGATCAGCATGAAATGCACCGGCGCCACCTGGTTGATATCGTGAAAGGCCAGGATCTCGTCGTCCTCGTACACCTTGCGGCTGGGGATCTCGCCCCTGACAATCTTGCAGAAAATGCAGTTCTCGGCGGCCATTTTCTTGGTTTATTGCCCCGGGGTTTTTTGATAACGATCCAGCCCGCTTGCCGGACTACTTGGGTCGCGATGATTTCTCGTCTATCCCGGAAATGCCTTCCCGGCGCCGCAGCTCGGCAAGCACGTCGTCGGGCCCGAGACCGTGCCACGCGAGCATGACCAGGCAATGAAACCACAGATCGGCGGTCTCTCGAACGATATGGAGTTTATCACCGTCCTTCGCGGCGAGCAGCGTCTCGGCCGCCTCTTCACCGACCTTCTTGAGAACGGCGTCGTGGCCTTTCGCAAACAAGCTCGCGACATAGGACTCGCTCGCATCGCCCTGCTTGCGGCTCTCGATGACATCCGCAAGCCGGCGCAGGATATTGGTGTCAATCATGGCTTCGACTAGTAGATTTCCTTCGGATCCCTGATCACTGGTTCAGTGATGACCCATGCGCCGTTGTCCAGCCTGCGAAAGAAACAGCGACTGCGACCTGTGTGGCAGGCGATACCGCCAAGCTGTTGCACCTCGAGCACCACGACATCGCCATCGCAGTCGAGCCTGATTTCCCTGACATGCTGGACGTGGCCGGATTCCTCGCCTTTGCGCCAGAGCCTGTCTCGTGAGCGCGACCAGTATACCGCCCGCCCCGAACGCGCGGTCTCGGCGAGCGCTTCACGGTTCATCCACGCGAGCATCAACAGCTTCCCGGTGCCCGACTCCTGCGCAATCGCGGGAACCAGGCCATGCTCGTCCCAGGCCACCTCGTCGAGCCAGGCGTCGCTCACAGCCGTACCTCGATGTCGTGTCGCGCCATGTACTGCTTGGCTTGCTGCACCGTGAATTCTCCGTAGTGGAACACGCTGGCGGCGAGCACCGCGTCGGCCTTGCCTAGGACGATTCCGTCCACAAGGTGCTGCAGGCTGCCAACGCCGCCGCTGGCGATCACTGGAATATCGAGTGCCTCGGAAAATGCGCAAGTGAGCTCGACATCGAATCCCGCCCTGGTGCCGTCCCGGTCCATGCTGGTAAGCAGGATCTCTCCCGCGCCAGCGGCCTGCATGTTCTTTCCCCACTCGAGCGCATCCATACCCGTGGAGCGGCGTCCGCCGTGCGTGAATACTTCCCAGCGCGCGCTACTGGACTGCGGAACACGCCTGGCGTCTACCGCAACCACGATGCATTGTGAACCAAAGCGTCCCGCCGCCTCTTCCACCAGTTGCGGATTCTGCATCGCCGCCGTATTGATACTGACCTTGTCGGCGCCGGCGTTGAGCAGCCGGCGCACATCATTTACCTCGCGCACGCCGCCCCCGACCGTGAGCGGGATGAATACCTGCGACGCAACCTGCTCGACGATGCCAAGGATGAGCCCGCGATCGTCCGAACTCGCGGTGATATCCAGGAAAGTCAGTTCATCGGCGCCCTGCTCGTCGTACCTGCGGGCGATCTCCACCGGGTCGCCGGCGTCGCGCAGCTTGACGAAATTGACACCCTTGACCACGCGCCCTTCGGTGACGTCGAGGCAGGGGATGATGCGTTTGGCAAGGCCCATGTGCGTGGGGTGTGACGGAAGCGGCTTCAGGCCGAGGGAAAATGGGTGGCGAAGCACGACGCAATGGCGGCCGGCTCGCGGTGGGTAGAACCGAATCGAATCAAGGCAGGTCGTGCCGATCGAGCCCGCGGCTGGGCCGGGCGCGGCGTCTCCGCAACTCGCGCATCAC
>CAZYTR010000439.1:0-3164 GCA_964650365.1 uncultured Alcaligenaceae bacterium
ATCCGTCGGTATCGAGCGTGACGGAAAAAACCAAGAACATCGATCTGGGCACCTCCGGCTTCTTCCGCCTGCCGCTTGCCTCCAGTTCCGTCAGCGAAAGCGATACCATCGTGCGCGTCAGCGACGGCAACATCGTCGCCATCGGCGGCCTGATGAGGGAGTCCCAAACGCGCGCTGTCGGCCAGGTACCGGTGATCGGCGACGTGCCGGTGATCGGCACCCTGTTTGGCAGCAAAGGCCGCACGCTGGTGAAGAGCGAGCTGGTGATCCTGCTCAAGCCCACCGTGATCGAAAGCGACGCATCGTGGCGTCAGGATATACTGGACACGAAGGAACGCATCGACGCCTACCAACGCAGTGACCCCCAGTCGCGCAATCCGTTGTCCCGTCCCCCTGCCACACCTGCGCAGTAGCCACGCCACCGGTCAGAGTCTTTCATTGGAGCGGGTCGCCGGAGTGGGGCGACCCGGCGGTTGATCATGTACCGTACCCACTTCGCACTTCGCGAGCCGCCTTTCGGACTGACCCCGGATACCGCTTTTGTCTTTGCCTGCACGCCGCATCAGGAGGCGCTGAATACGCTGCTGGTCGCGCTGGCCAACGGCGAAGGCTTCATGAAGATCACCGGCGAGGTCGGCACCGGCAAGACACTGTTGTGCCGGCGCTTCCTGGCGGAACTCGACGGCGAATTCGTCACTGCCTATATTCCCAACCCCTATCTCGATCCGCTTGGCCTGCTGTTGGCGCTCGCCGACGAGCTGCGAATTGCGTTTGCCCGAGAAAACGACCAGCACCACCTGGTGAAGACGCTGAATCATGCGTTGCTCGAATACGCTCGTGCCGGCAAGCGTGTGGTGGTCTGCCTCGACGAAGCGCAGGCAATGCCGCTGGAAACGCTGGAGTCGCTGCGCCTGCTGTCCAATCTGGAGACCGAGAAGCGCAAGTTGTTCCAGGTAGTGCTGTTCGGGCAGCCGGAACTGGACGCGCGTCTGAGGCACGAGTCGGTGCGCCAGCTTCAGCAACGCATCACCTACCACTATCATCTTTCGCCGCTGTCGCGGCGCGAGATGGAGTATTACGTCGCCCACCGATTGCGCGTTGCGGGTTATCTCGGCGATCGCCTGTTTCAGCGGGCCGCCGCGGCAGCGCTCTACCGTGCCAGCGGCGGCGTGCCGCGACTGATCAATGTACTCGCCGACAAGGCGATGCTGGCGGCGTACGGCGAGGGAAGACACTATGTATCGGCAGCGCACGTGCGCAAGGCTGCGCGGGATACGCCGGCCGCGAGGTCGGAACGCTTTTCGCTGGCCGCGGCCGGCGTCGCGGCGGCGATCGCCGTTGCGGCAGTCGCCTTTTGGTACGGCGCTCGATGAGTCTGATCAACCAGGTTCTGCAGGAGCTCGAGAAGCGGCATGCAGCCGATCCCGGGTTGACCTCGTTGCCGCCGCAAGTGCGTGCAGTGCGGACGGTACCGCCCGCGGCAATGCGCACGCTCGCGATAGCGCTGATTCTGGTGTTAGCGGCAGTTGGCGCGTTCGTTTACCTCAGCGGCGAACGGCCTGCGGCGACCACGCAACTCACCGTGACGCCGCTGGCCAACCCAGTCAAAAAGCACATTCCAGCGCCGGCTCCGGCCCCGATAGATCCGGCAGTCCAAGCCGTGCTGCTCGCGCCGGTGTCCAGGCTCTCTGCAGAGTTGAGTTTCAGCCCTGACCTGGGCGCGGCTACCATTAGGGCGCCAAGGCCCAAGACAGTGGCGCGAGCGGAGAAACCCCTGCCGGCCAAGTCTGTCGCCGCTTCCCCGCCACCCGAATCGGTTCCAGTCGCCGAGCCGGTCGCCGCCGATCCGCCGATCACTGCGGGCTTACCTGATTCCGCCACGGTCGCCGCGGCACAACCTGCGGCAGCGCAGAGCCCGTCCGCCATCGACAAGCAGATGCGCGAGATGACCGTTCAGCAGCGCGCCGAAACGGCCTTTCGCCATGGTGTAGCGCAGTTGCAGGACGGAAGGGCCATCGCGGCCGAGGTGAGTTTTCGCGAAGCGTTGAAAGTGGACCCCACGCACGTCAGCGCCCGCCAGGCTTTGCTCGGGCTGCTGCTGGATGGCGGACGTAATGAGGAAGCCGAGCAGTTGTTGCGCCGCGCGCTAGAGCTGAATCCGCGCCAGCCGCGTCATGCCATGGTGCTGGCGCGCCTTGAGGTCGATCGCGGCGAGGTCGGCGGCGCCATCAACACGCTGGTCGCGGCGCTGCCTTATGTTCGATCCGACCCCGAGTACTACGCGTTTCTGGCAGCGGTGTTGCAGCGTGACGGCCGCCACCGGGACGCGGTGAACTACTATCGCACCGCGCTGCAGTCGTCTCCGGGCAACGTCGTGTGGCTGATGGGGCTGGGCATGTCCCTGCGCGCCACCGATCAGTTTGCCGATGCGCGCGAAGCGTTCCAGCGCGCCGCCGACTCGAAACAGCTCAACCCCGAACTGCAGGCGTTCGTCGAGCGCCAATTGCGGGAAATGTCGACGAAGAAGTGATCCGCAGCGCTCGCGTGCCGCTGCAGTCGGTGAGCCGCCCGGCCGCTGCGCCGGAAGCTTCTCGGCAGGCCCGCGCCACCGGCAACTTGCAGCCCGATCTGGCGGCGCTCGCTGAGCAGCGACTGAAGCAATTGCAGTAGCACCGCCATTGCCGTTCCTACTTATTTATCCTTTGAGCTCGCGCGCAAATAACGGCGTGTTACATCGCCGTGGCCGGCTCAGCGCGCGATGACCGACATCGACAACGGCCAGGAATAGCTTCCCGCCTGCACGCCTTTGGCGAGATAGAAACGATAACCCAGCTCTAGCAACGTCCGCGCGACCCCGGTGACGGCTCCGCTCTGGATCACCGTGCCTCCGCCCGCGCCGAATTCCGCGCTCACCCCCAGGCCGTTGATCGCCACCGACCGGAAAATTTCAGCCAGCGGCTGGAAATTCAAGGTGTAGCCAGGGCGGTTGTTCGTGGTGACAGTCAAACGCGAAGCGGCGGATACTTCGACGTAACCGCGCGCAACGTCGGCCGGCGTGACGGTTAGTTGCATTTGCTGGTACTCGAGGCTCAGCTTCACCCAAGGCGCGACCCTCGCGGTCACTGTAATGGTTTGCGTTATCGAGCCGGCGGCCTCCGCTTGAG
>CAZYTR010000440.1:0-1939 GCA_964650365.1 uncultured Alcaligenaceae bacterium
CCAGGCGCTGAGCATCGCCATCGCGCTGGAATCGCAGCGCGGCCTGGTGCTGGAGCCGGGACTGGCGTTCCGTTTCATAACCGTGGTGACGCTGGTGACCGGCACGATGTTCCTGATGTGGTTAGGTGAGCAGATCACCGAGCGCGGCATCGGCAACGGCATTTCGCTGATCATCTTCGCGGGCATCGCGGCCGGATTTCCGCGCGCGGTCGGCGGCACGCTGGAGCTGGCGCGCACCGGGGCGTTTTCGATCCCGCTGGTGCTGCTGCTGCTGGTGGGAGCGGTGCTGGTGACGGCACTGGTGGTGTTCGTCGAGCGCGGCCAGCGCAAGATACTGGTCAACTACGCCAAGCGCCAGGTCGGCCGCAAGGTCTACGGCGGGCAGAGTTCGCACCTGCCGCTGAAATTGAACATGTCCGGGGTGATCCCGCCGATCTTTGCCTCGAGCATCATCCTGTTCCCGGCCACGTTGGCCGGGTGGTTCGGGAGCAACGAGGGCATGACCTGGTTGCGGGACATCAGCGGCACGCTGTCCCCGGGGCAGCCGATTTACGTGTTGTTGTATGCCTCCGCGATCGTGTTCTTCTGCTTCTTCTACACCGCCTTGGTGTTCAATCCCAAGGAAACGGCGGAGAACCTGAAGAAAGGCGGGGCGTTCGTGCCGGGAATCCGGCCGGGCGAGCAGACGGCGAAGTACATCGAGAAGATCATCATGCGGCTGACGCTGACAGGCGCGATCTACGTGACGCTGGTGTGCCTGCTGCCGGAGTTCCTGATCGTGAAGTGGAATGTTCCGTTCTATTTTGGCGGCACCAGCCTGCTGATTATCGTGGTGGTGACCATGGATTTCATGGCCCAGGTGCAGTCCTACGTGATGTCGCACCAGTACGAGAGCTTGCTCAAGAAGGCGAACTTCAAGGGCGGGATGTTCCCGACCCGTTAGCGCAGCAGCATGGCCAAGGAAGAGACGATCCAGATGCAGGGCGAGATTCTCGAGACCCTGCCGAACGCAACGTTTCGGGTGAAGCTTGAGAACGGCCATGTGGTACTGGGACATATCTCCGGCAAGATGCGCATGCACTACATCCGCATCCTGCCCGGGGACAAGGTGACGGTCGAGTTGACGCCTTACGATCTGTCGCGCGCACGCATCGTGTTCCGCGCCAAGTAAGGCCGGCCGGTTTGGGCGCAAGCAGGCATAAAGACGATTGCAGGAGAGAAAAATGAGAGTACAGGCATCGGTCAAGAAGATGTGCCGGAACTGCAAGGTCGTCCGGCGCAACCGCGTGGTGCGCGTGATCTGCACGAATCCGCGCCACAAGCAACGCCAGGGTTAACCGGGCGGCAACGGCACTTTACTCAGGACGCAGGACGACTATGGCTCGAATCGCCGGTGTAAACATTCCGAACCATCAGCACGCCGAGATCGCGTTGACGGCGATTTACGGCATTGGGCGCGCGCGCGCGCGCGCGATCTGTGCCGCTGCCGGGGTCAACATCTCGACCAGGATGAAGGACCTATCCGACAGCGACATGGACAAGCTGCGCGAACAAGTCGCCAGGTTCACGGTCGAAGGCGACCTGCGGCGCGAACTGTCGATGAACATCAAGCGGTTGATGGACCTCGGCTGTTACCGCGGGGTGCGCCATCGCCGTGGCCTGCCGGTGCGCGGTCAGCGTACCCGTACCAATGCCCGGACCCGCAAAGGCCCGCGCAAGGCCATCCAGCGCGGCGCCGGTGCAGCTTCGGCCCCGGCCGCCGCCCCGAAGTAATTGTGACTACGTAACTGCATCCAGTTCAGGGATTTCAAGACATGGCAAAGGTAACGACTACCGCAACCCGGGTCAGGAAGAAGGTCAAGAAGAATGTGGCCGAAGGCATCGCCCACATTCACGCCTCCTTCAACAACACCATCATCACTATTACCGACCGCCAGGG
>CAZYTR010000441.1:0-5633 GCA_964650365.1 uncultured Alcaligenaceae bacterium
CCGCATGCAGGCGTTCTTCAAGATAGTCCTGCCGCAGGCGGCAACCGGCATCGCGGCGACCGCGGTTTTCTGCTTCATCACCGCCTGGAACGAGTACGCATTCGCGCTGATGATGACCAACTCGAAAGCGCAGACGGCACCACCCTACATCCCGTCGCAGCTCGGCTCCGGCGTGACTGACTGGACCGTGATCGCCGCGGGCACTTTCCTGTTCCTGGTGCCGGTGGCAGTGTTTACGTTCTTGTTGAGAAAGCATCTGCTCAGGGGCGTTACGTTTGGAGCGATAAGAAAATGAAAGGTGAGGCGAGAGGCGAGAGGCGAGAGGCGACAGGCGAATACCCAGCTACGCATGAACGGAGGCAATGGGTATGAAATTCCGCGAACTGAGCGCGCGCGTGCTGGAGCCGGTCTCCATGTACACCATGGTCGTCGGCATCGTGGCGCTGTGCCAGCCGTGGGTCGAAGTGCTGCACCGCTACGGCGTGACCATCACGCTTCTCGGGCTGATCGGATTCTCGATATTTTCCAAGATCAAGCCGCTGCCGAAAGAAGAGTAAAGAGACGTGAATATCGTGAATGTCGTGAAGATCGTGACTCGTTTTAAGGCGAATTGCCAAGACCAATAGTTCGTTGACGAAGACAATTACGACGTCCGAAGCCCTTACGGTATTAACGACATTCACGACATTCACGGCATTCACGACCAGTGGCAGCCATTGTCCTAAGAGACATCGAGAAATATTTCGGTGACAACTACATCATCCGGAAGCTCAACCTGGAGATCCGCGACCGCGAGTTCGTCGTCCTGCTGGGGCCGTCGGGTTGCGGCAAGACGACCATATTGCGGGCAATCGCCGGGCTCGAGGACATCGACTCCGGCGACATCCTTATCGACGACAAGCCGGTTCAGGCATTGCAGGCAGCGGATCGCGACATCGCTTTCGTGTTCCAGTTGTTCGCGTTGTACCCGCACCTGACCGCGTACGAGAATATCGCCTTCCCATTGCGCGCTACCAACGAGAGCCGCGAGACGGTGGACAGGCGCGTGCGCGAGGCGGCCAAGTCGCTCAGGATCGAGAGCCTTCTGGACAAGCGGCCGAGCGCGCTATCGGGAGGCGACCTGCAGCGCGTGGCCATCGGCCGCGCGCTGGTGCGCCGGCCCAAGGCAATGCTGATGGACGAGCCGATCGGCGCGCTGGACGCCAAGCTGCGCGAGGACATGCGCACGGAGTTGAAACGCCTGCATATCGAGCACGAAGCCACCACCGTTTACGTGACCCACGACCAGGTGGAAGCCATGTCCATGGCCGACCGGATCGCGATCATGAACGACGGCGTGCTGCAGCAGGTGGGCACGCCTACCGAGGTGTACCAGTACCCGGAAAACCTGTTCGTCGCCCAATTCATCGGCAGCCCGATCATGAACGTGGTCAATTGCGCGGCGCGCCCGGGCGATAGCGATACGCAGGTGATCCTGGGCGACAACGACGCACAACTGAGTTTCCCGCAGAGGCTCTACCACATGGTGGTGGAAAAGAAACACGCCGAAGGCGAACTGGCGATCGGCGTGCGCCCCGAGGGCGTGCTGGTGGCACGGCAGCAGACCCCTGGGTACGTTCCGGTAGAAGCCCACATCATCGAGCCGCTTGGCCCCTTCGACATCGTCGACCTGAAATTCGGCACACAGATGCTTCGCGCACGCACCGCCTCGGGTTACATCGCCAGGGCCGGCGACCTGGTATGGGCGAAACTCGACGAGGCGCAGACACATTTCTTCAGCACCCGCAGCGGAGAGTCGCTGGACATACGGCTGTAGGGACTATGGCCCACGTCAGACTTGAAAAGGTCACCAAGAAGTTCGGCAGCCACACGGCACTGAGCCAGCTCGACCTGGAAATCCGCAACAGCGAGTTCTTCGTGTTGCTGGGGCCGACCGGTGCAGGCAAGACCACGACGCTGCGGCTGATCGCCGGACTCGACAGCCCGAACGGGGGCACCATCTCGATTGACGGGACGGACGTCTTGAACTGGAGCGCGGCAGAGCGGGACGTGGCGCTGGTGTTCCAGTACTACTCGCTGTATCCGCATTACACGGTGCGGCAGAACCTGGAATTTCCGCTAAAATCCAAAATCCGCCACATGTCGCAGCAGGAAATCGACGCGCGCATCGCCAAAGCCGTGAAGACCTTGCGCATCGAGCACCTGCTGGAGCGTAAGACCGACCGGCTCTCGGGCGGCGAGATGCAGCGCGTCTCCATCGGCCGGGCCATCGTGCGCGAGCCGCGGGTGTTCCTGATGGACGAACCGCTGTCGAACCTCGACGCAAAGCTGCGTGAGATCCTGCGCGCCGAGTTGAAAGACCTGCAGATGAAACTCGGCGCCACCTTCCTGTACGTGACCCACGACCAGGTGGAAGCGATGTCCATGGGCGACAAGGTGGCCGTGCTCAACCAGGGCCACATCATTCAGGTCGGCACCCCGCAACAGATTTACAATCAGCCCCACGACACCTTCGTCGCCACTTTCGTCGGGTCGCCTGCGATGAACCTGATGCCGGCCAACGTGGCCGGCGCGCGCGCGGTGGTGGTGGCCGGCAAGCTCGAAGTTCCGGTCGAAGGGGCGGGTGGCGGTCGGGCGGTGGGGCTTTCCGGGCCGGTCACACTGGGCGTGCGTTCCGAGGACATCGTGGTCGATGCCAACGGAACAGTTGAAGGACGGGTCCATGGGGTGGAGAATCACGGGGTGGAGAAAGTGGTGACCCTGCGGGTGGACGAATGCCTGCTCAAGGCCACCGTTCCGGCGCGCCTGGAACTGGGTATCGATACCAGCGTGAGGTTTTCATTCAAACAGGAAAAGCTGCAGTTTTTCGACGCCGGCAGCGGCATCAATCTGTTCTACGGTGAGGAGGGCAAAAATGGCTAAGGTTCTGTTCAAGAACGTGAATGTCCTGGATTGCAGCGGCTCACCAGCGTATGCGGGCCAGGTGCTGGTCGAAGGCAATCGCATCAAGGCGGTCGCGCCGCAGGGCTCGAAAATCGCGGCCGAGGGTGCGCAAGTGGTGGACGGCGGCGGGGCGACCCTGATGCCGGGTCTGGTCGAATCTCACTCGCACCTGACCTTCCTGGACACGGCAGACCTGGAATCGCTGGGCTTTGTTCCGCCCGAGGAGCACATCCTGCGCTCGGTGAAGAACGCGAAGAAAATGCTCGACCAGGGCTTTACCGCGTGCAACAGCGCGGCGTCGGCGAAGGCGCGGCTCGACGTGGTGCTGAGGAACGCGATCAACGCCGGCGATTTCCCGGGACCGCGGACGCTGGCCGCCAGCCCGGAGCTTGCCACCACCGCGGGGCTGGGTGACGTGCGGCTGATGCACATGCACCGCGAGACTTTCGCGATTATCTGCGACGGCCCGGACGAGTTCCGCAAGACCGCTCGCGAGATGGTGCGCGAAGGTGTGGACACGCTGAAGCTCAACCCGTCTGGCGATGAGTTCATTCCGCACGCGCGCGCGCACCATACTGTGATGACCGAAGCGGAAATCGCGGCGGTCTGCGATGTGGCGCATGCCCACGGCAAGCGCCTGGCCGCGCACGCGCGCAGCGGTGAGTCGGTGAAATTGGCCCTGAAGCACGGTGTCGCGGTGATCTACCACGCCACGCTGGTGGACGACGAGGCCTGCGCGGCGCTGGAGAAGGCCAAGGACTGGTGTTTCGTGGCGCCGACGCTTGGCATCAGTTACACCACGCTCAACGAGGCGGCGAAGTGGGGCATTACGGCGCAGATCGCCGAAAGCATGGGCATCCGCCGCGAACTCGACACGGCCTGCAAGAATATGAAGGAACTGAAGAAACGCGGCGTGCGCGTTCTGCCGGGCGGCGATTATGGATTTGCCTGGAATCCGATCGGCACCAATGCGCGCGATATCGAGCATTTCGTGAACCTGCTGGGCTTCTCGCCCATGGATGCGATCCTGGCCGCGACCAGGCTCGGCGGCGAGATCATGATGGCGGGCAAGGAGATGGGGCAGATCAAGCCAGGCTATCTTGCCGACATGATCCTGGTGGACGGCAACCCGGTTGCCAACGTGAAGATCCTCCAGGATGCCACCAAGCTGCTGGCGATCATGAAGGACGGCCAATTCCACAAGGAGCCGCAAACCGCTTCACAGTCGCAGCGGCAGATCGCGTAAGGAATAAGAAGAACGAAAGAAACAACAAAAAACCTTGTAGGTGAGGATCGCGCCCGCTTGCGGGCGTTTTTTTTGCCTGCCCCCCTCTCCCCAGCCCTCTACCACTCCGGGTACAAGTGTCCCGCAAGGGGAGAGGGGGTATAAACGCCAAGCGAAAAGAAGCTATTGGGGGGAATCCAGCTGCAAGAGGCAGAGGGTGACTGGTAGGAGAAGCCTTGCCGCTCTACGCGTGCGCTGAACACTGGAGAAATACGAGAACATGCAGATCCGAGTCAAACTTGCTTTCCGCCTCACTTGGGCCTGTTTTCTGCTCGTGCTGTGCCTGCCGCTGCCGGCGCTCGCGCAAACCCAACCGGGTACACCATCCGCGGCCGAAACACAGCTCAGAAAGCCTACCGACTTCCGCACGCGCGCGGAGGTGCGTAATGAGTATCAGGACCTCGAAGGCGATGCGTACCGAAACATCATTGTTCCCCGCTTCGAGTACGCGGTGAGTCCCAGAGTCGCGCTCCGGCTCGAAACGCCTTACGTGACTTACGATTCCGGCGCTGGCGGACAGAGCGTCAGCGGGCAGGGCGACCTGCTCGCGCGCGGCGCCTGGCGCGCTGTCCAGCGCGAAGGCTTTGCCCTGATCGTCGGGACAGACGTGATTTTCGATACGGCGGATGACCAATGGCTGGGATACGGCAAGACTGTCGTTGCGCCACTAGCGTACGCCGCCATCGACTTGCCCAAGCACGACTCGGTGTTCTTCCCCAACATCCAGCACTACTTCTCGGTAGCCGGTGACGACACTCGCGCGGATGTCAACTTCACCACTCTCAAACCCAACCTGCTTACGCGCTGGCCAAACAAGGTGTACACCTTCCTCGAACCGCAGTTCGCCATCGACTGGGAACGCGACGCCAAGGTTGGACTGACGATCGAACTTGAGGTCGGGAAAATCCTTTCCAGGAACATCGCCGCCTGGGTCCGGCCGGGGACCGGCGTCATCAACAGGAATGAACTGCCTCAGGTTTACGAATGGAACCTCGAAATGGGGATGCGGTATATCTTTTGAGTGAGGCGAGAGGCGTGAGGCGTGAGGCGAGAGGAGAGGACCACGGGGTCAGGTCTTGTTTCTTGCACGGATTCGAACTGGCTTTCTCTCGACTCAAGAAACGAGCACACAGTCCCATTTACACCGAGATGAATCGGGTGTGAGCCAAATGGGTGAGGCGGCCGATCGACTGGCCCGGGAGTAACCGCGCGGCGGCCCGCCCGTTGCGGGCGCCGGGCGATAAGGTGTGCCGCTGAACTCGATGAGCGGGCCTTGCTGCGTCAACGGGCGCGGCTGGAGCCACTCCTGATGGCTTCGACGGCGCGCGTTGCGAGTCTGAAAGCAAATTGGGTGAGATCTTGTAGTGCCACGCCCTTTCTTTTCCAGGCGCGTGCAATGATGGTG
>CAZYTR010000442.1:0-9559 GCA_964650365.1 uncultured Alcaligenaceae bacterium
AGTGTTGAGTGTTGAGTGTTGAGTGTTGAGTGTTGAGTGTTGAGTGTTGAGTGTTGAGTGTTGAGTGTTGAGTGTTGAGTGTTGAGTGTTGAGTGTTGAGTGTTGAGTGTTGAGTGTTAAGTGTTTAGTTGGTGTCGCGACGGCCAAATTCAAGCCACATAAAACGTAACACTGAAAACTCAAAACTCAACACTCAACACTCAAAACTCATACACCACGTGTCCGCCGACCAACGTATAGCGCACCCGGCCCCTGACTTCGTAGCCGGCAAACGGCGTGTTCTTGCCCTGACTCTTGAGCTTTGCCGGCTCGACTTTCCATCGCATGTTCGGATCGAAGATGCACAGATCGGCGTTGGCCCCGGCGGCGATCGCGACAGTGTCGATGCCGAGGATGCGCGCCGGCTCGGTCGTCACCTTCGCAATCGCTTTCGGCAACGCAATGCGCGACTCCTCCGCCCATTTCAGAGTCAGCGTCAGCAGCAGTTCCAGTCCGGTGGCGCCGGCCTCGGATTCGCCGAACGGCAGTTGTTTGGCGTCCTCATCCACCGGGGTATGGTCGGAACAGATCGCATCGATGGTCCCGTCCTCCACGCCGCGGCGCAACGCATCGCGGTCGCGGAGGCTTCGCAGCGGCGGCACCAAGTGGTAACTGGAATCGAAGTAACCGATATCCATCTCGCTCAAGTGCACGTGATTTGCCGATACGTCACAAGTCACGTTCATGCGCAGCGCCTTGGCCTGACGCAGCATCTCCACGCCCTCCGCGCTCGACAGCCGGCACAGGTTCACGCGGGCGCCGGTTTCGCGGGCAAGCAGCAGCATCGTGGACAGCGCCACCGTTTCCGCCACCACCGGGATCGGCGCCAAGCCGAGGCGTGTCGCCACCTCTCCGTCATGGGCGACTCCGCCGCGCGCCAGGCTGCCGTCGCTAGGGCGCAGCCACACCGAGTAGCCGAAGGTGGTCGCATACTGCATCGCCCGCAGCATGACCAGGTTGTCGTCGAGCGGAACGTCCGCCTGCGAAAAAGCCACACATCCGGCGTCGGACAGCTCGGCCATTTCGGTGATGCGCTCGCCCTTCAGCCCGAGGGTCAGTGCGCCCAGCGGATACACGTGCGCCTGGTTGAGACTGCGCGCCCGATGCTTGAGCATTTCCACCAGTCCCGGTTCGTCCAGCGGCGGGTCGGTATCCGGAGGACACACCAGAGAAGTCACCCCGCCGGCCACAGCGGCCGCCATCTCGCTTTCCAGCGTGGCTTTGTGCTCGAAACCGGGCTCGCGCAAGCGCGCCGAAAGATCGACCAGTCCCGGACACACTATCAGCCCGTTGGCCTCGATCACGCGGTTGGCGTGGAAACTGTCGGGCACGGCACCGACAGCCGCAATTTTTCCAGCGGCCAGAAAGAGGTCCTGAACCTTCTCGGTACCGCTATGCGGATCGACCACGCGGCCGTTTTTGATGTGTATCTTCATTCCTTAAGCTCTAACCGCAGAGGTCGCGGAGGCATATCTCCAACCCTTCTTCATGAAATCAAAATCCCGGCAGTTCCGGTCATTTTGCGTGCACTCATTTAGTCATTCCTGTTTTTCCTCTGCGTACCCCTCAAGGGGGTATAGAAAAGAATCCTCCGCGTCCTCTGCGATGAGCGCTATTAAGCATTACCGGCAAGGATCGACATGACAGCCATGCGCACGGCAATGCCAAAGGTCACTTGCGGCAGGATCACCGACTGGCGGCCGTCGGCCACGCTGGATTCGATTTCCACACCGCGGTTCATCGGTCCGGGATGCATCACGATCGCGTCCGGCTTGGCGCTTGCGAGCTTATCCGGGGTGAGTCCGTAGTACTTGAAGAATTCCTGCGCGGAGGGCAGCAAAGCTCCGTTCATGCGCTCGTTCTGCAGCCGCAGCATGATCACGACGTCCACGTCCTTCAGCCCCGCGGCCATGTCGTGGAAGACATGGACGCCGAGTTCGGAGAGGTGGGTCGGGAGCAAGGTGCGCGGACCGACCACACGCACCTCGGGCACGCCCAGGCTGGTCAGCGCGTGGATCTGCGAGCGCGCCACGCGCGAATGCAGAACGTCGCCGACGATTGCCACCCGCAGATTGGTGAAATCCTGCTTGTAGTGGCGGATCGTGAACATGTCGAGCAAGCCCTGCGTAGGATGCGCGTGGCGCCCGTCTCCGGCGTTTATCACGTGGATGTAGGGCGCGACGTGGCGGGCAATCAGGTGCGCGGCACCGCTCTCGGCATGGCGAACGATGAACATGTCCGCGTGCATCGCCGAGAGGTTGGCGACGGTGTCGAGCAGTGTCTCGCCCTTGGTCTGGGAGGAGGTGCCGACATTGAGATTGATGACGTCGGCGGAAAGCCGCTTGGCCGCGATCTCGAAGGTAGTGCGCGTGCGCGTCGAGGGTTCGAAAAACAGGTTGAATACGGCCTTGCCGCGCAACAGCGGCACTTTCTTGATCTCGCGCTCGGTGACGGAAAGAAAGGAATGCGCGGTGTCGAGGATGCGCACGATGATGTCGCGCGGAAGGCCCTCGATGGTAAGCAGGTGATGCAACTCGCCGTTGGCGTTGAGTTGCGGGTTGTAGGCCATTACTTCCGCTCCTGCGCCGGCATGGGAGTAACGGCCAGGCTCAAGCGGCCATCGGCGCTTTTCTGCAGTTCGATCTGTTCGTTGTCAGCCACCTTGACTTCGGCGCCGAGGAATTGCGCCGCGATAGGAAGTTCGCGGCCGCCGCGATCGACAAGTGCCGCCAGTCTGATTCGCTGCGGCCGCCCGTAGTCGAACAGTTCGTTGATCGCGGCGCGTATGGTGCGGCCGGTGTAGAGGACGTCGTCGACCAGGATCACGTCGGCATCGGCAACCTCGAAGGGGATGTCGGAAGGCTTGACCCGCGCGTGCAGCCCGCGGCTTTCGTAGTCATCGCGGTAGAAGGACACGTCGATGGTTCCCAGCGGCTGCTTCAGCCCCAGCGCCCGATGCAGGCGCTCAGCCAGCCACACCCCGCCGGTGTGGATTCCGATCAGCGCGGTGTCCGCAGTGACTTGCGGGCGCATGCGCTCGGTGAGCTGGTCGAGCAGGGTTTCGGCGTCAGGCATTGTCATTGAAGAAAGCTTCCAGGATCAGTTTCGCGGCGAGCGGGTCCAGATGGCGTTTGCTTTCGCGAGCAGTCAGGCCGCTCGCTCGCGCCTCGCTCTGCGCTTCCGCCGAGGTCAGGCGCTCGTCCACCAGCCGGGTTTCAATGCCGAAACGACCGTGCAGACGCTGCGCAAACTTGCGCGCCAGCCCGGTCAACCGGTGTTCGCTTCCGTCCAGCGCAAGCGGCAGCCCCACCACCATCAGGACCGGCTGCCATTCCTTCAGCAGCGCAGCGATGCGGGCAAAACGCGCATCGTTGGCCGTGGCATCGATGGTCTCGAGCGGGTGCGCAATGCCGAGCTCCCGTTCCCCGACAGCTACCCCGATGCGACGTTCGCCGAAATCGAAGGCAAGTACGGTACCGAAATGTGCGTGCTGAGTGCTGTGTGCTGTGTGCGGAAACGCCGACCGCTTGCTCTCCATCGGCCTCACTCTGGCGCGCCCGCCGAATTCGCGTTACGCATGCCCGGCATCCTCCGAAAGGCTGCCAGGATCTATACCGAGCAGTTCCATCGCCGCCGTCAGACGCTCCGCAGGCGGCCTGTCGAACATGACCGAAGGCTCCGCGCGCACGGTCAGCCAGGCGTTTTGCCCGAGTTCATGCTCCAGTTGCCCGGGCGCCCACCCAGCATAACCGAGCGACACCAGGATATTTTCGGGGCCGGGGCCGTCGCCATGGCTCAGAGCCTGCAGGATATCCTTGGAGGTGGTCAGCCCGACCTCCCCGTTCACCGACAGCGTGGACTGCCACCCCCCAACCGGCCGATGCAGGACGAAACCGCGATCTACCTGTACCGGGCCGCCGAAGTAAACCGGCAGGGTCCCGAGGCTCCGGTTTCCCAGAGGGATCTCGATCTGCTCGAACAAGGAGCCGAGCGTCATGTCCGTGGGGCGATTAACCACCACCCCCAGCGCGCCCTGATCGTTGTGTTCGCAGATATAAGTCAGCGACCTGGCAAAGTGGGGATCGGCCATGTTGGGCATGGCGATCAGGAAGTGATTGGTGAGATTTACGCTTTCCATGGATTCGCCAGCGCCATTTTACCCGTGCCGGCACGGCCGCCACAAACCCGGCTGCGTGCCCCGGTATAATCGGGCCTCGAGAGTCGGCCGGCAGGACCAGCGGATGAGGCCGTTAGCGCAGGCTTGACTGAACCGGCCGGTAGCGCATCGGCCGGCGAATTTCCAAAGAGGCTCGAGGGACATTTCTGGCTACCCGACAAGAACTGGCCGCCTTCCTCGCGGACATAGAGCGGCGGGCGTTCAAACAAGCTGTGTTTGCGGTGCGCGACCAGCACGTTGCGCTGGATATCGTCCAGGACGCCATGCTCAAGTTGACCGACAAGTACGCGGGAAAACCGGCTGCGGAGCTGCCCCTGCTGTTCCAGCGCATCCTGCAGAACACCATCCGCGACTTCTACCGGCGCCAGAGGGTGCGGTCACTGTGGACCACGCTGTTTTCCTCGTTTCATCCCAGGGACGATGCAGAGGATTACGACCCGCTCGAAACCATGGAGACCGATGGCCCTGGCGGCAGGGGCGACAGCCCGGCCGATCGCATGGAGCGCACGCAGATCGCAGATCTGATCGGACAGGCCCTTGAAAAGTTGCCTCCTCGTCAACGCCAGGCTTTTCTTTTGCGTTATTGGGAAGAGTTGGACGTAGCGGAAACCGCGGTGGCAATGGGGTGCTCGGAGGGCAGCGTAAAAACGCACTGCTCGCGCGCCACCCATGCCCTCGCTGTCTTTCTGAAGCAGAAGGGAATCGAACCATGAACGAGAACGATCTTGCCAGGCGGATCGTTGCGAAACTCGACCGCAGCCTGGCCGAGTTACCGACCTCAACCGTGCAAAAACTTGAAGCAGCCCGGGCGGCTGCACTGGCGCGGTATCGCCCCGGAAATTCTTCGCCCGGCCCGTCCTGGCTGGACAGGCTGCTGGGCAGTCAGGGTCTGCGGCGGGGCCTTGCCCTGCGACTGGTTCTGCCGGTAGCCATTGTCATCGCCAGCCTCACGGGGCTCATTTACTGGCAAACATCGAGCCATTACGAGGAAGAACTGGATGCCGGCCTGCTAGCCGGCGAACTGCCGTTGCACGCCTATATCGACCCCGGCTTTGACACGTGGCTAACGCATACGTCGCACACACCGCCGCAGCAATAGTGCTGGTTTCGCTTCTTTATGGGGATCCGGTGCATGCCGGGGAAGTGCATGCGCGGGCCGACACGCCGCTGTGGGCGCAGCTTTCGCCCGAGCAACAGCAGATCCTGGCGCCGTTGCAGCAGGAGTGGGACCGCCTGGAGCCCGACAGGCGCAATCGCTGGCTTGACTTGGCAGCCCGCTACCCGAATCTGCCGGCGGAACGCCAGTCGCGCATCCAGCAGCGCATGCGCGAGTGGGCATCGATGACTCCGGAGCAGCGTGCGCAAGCCCGCGAACGCTACAAGGAGCTCAAGCAGCTTCCCCCGGAAGAACGTCAGAGACTGCATCAGCGTTGGCAGGAGTACCAGCGCTTGCCCGAGGAAACGCGCCAACGCCTGGGGGAGAAGCGCGGCCCGGAATCCGCGGACCCCGGGATCGAAAAGCGGGGCGACCAGCCTTTGCCGCGTTGATTTCCGTGCCCAGCGAGAATCCGACGGGTGCGCAGAGTCGGCTGCAGCTGGCACCTTTGGGAATACGGCTGTTGTGTCTCGCGTACGAGGGCGTGCTGCTGTTCGGGATCCTGTTTGTTGCGTCCTACCTGTTCCTCGGCCTTGCACGCGACGCACAGACCGGCCTGCCACACCTGCTATTCCAGGTCTATGTACTCGCGGTGTGTGGCGCCTACTTCGTATTCTGCTGGACGCGCAGCGGACAGACCCTGCCGATGAAGACCTGGCGCATTCGGCTGGTCACGGAGCAGGGCAAGCCACTGGCGATCGGGCGGGCATTCCGGCGCTATCTGCTGGCGGTGCCAGGCGTACTGTCGGGCATCGGCGTGCTCTGGGCTTTAGTAGACCGCGAAGGCCAGTTCCTGCACGACCGATTGGCAAGGACACGAATCGTGCGCCTTGAAAAACAAAGGGATCGAGAATGAGCGAAAGACGCTTTTACGCCTCTCGCCTCGCGCCTCACCTTTTACCGCTTTTCCACCATCCACATCATCAACACCGCGGCCCCCAGGAACGCCAGGGTGGGAAAGATCGCGCTGAAAAGCGGTGGCCAGGCATTGAGCAGTCCGAGGTGGCCAAACAGCCGGTTGGTCAGATGGAAGCCAAGTCCCAGCATGATGCCGGTAAAGATCTTGCCGCTCAGCCCGCCCTGGTGAATCTGGAAATAGGCAAACGGCAGCGCCAGCACCATCATCACCAAAACCGCGAACGGGTAAATGATCTTCGACCACAGCACGATCTCGTAGCGCGAGGTTTCCTGCCGGTTTTCGCTCAGGTGTTCGATGTAGGAATACAGCTCCCAGAGCGACATCTGTTCCGGCACCACCATCAGCACGTTCAGAATCGGAGGACTCAACACCGAACGCCAGTAAGCCTCGGGAATGCGGCTCACCGTGGTGCGGTTTTCCTCGAACCGCGTTTGCACCACGTCCTTGAGCCGCCACAGATTCTCGCGCTGGTGCTCGCCGCTTTTCGCCAGACTGATCGCGCGCAACCGGTAGTCGGAATCGAACTCGTAGATCTTCACGTCGTGGATCACGGTTTCCGGCATGACGCGGGCGACGTTGACGAAGTTGGTGTCGTCCTTCACCCACAACCCCGACCGGAACGTCTGCGCGATCACGTTGCTGCTGGTGGCCTTGAGCCGCAGCTTCTGCGCCGCCTGCTCGCTGACAGGCGCGACGAATTCGCCGAGCAGGAAAGTAATCAGCGAAAGCGCAAGGCCGATCTGAATCAGGGCGAGCGCCATGCTCCTGATCGATACGCCCGACACGCGCATTACCGTGTATTCGGAGTGCGCGACCAGTTGCGCGAGCGCGAACAGCGTGCCGATCAGCGCGGCCACCGGCAGAATTTCGTACGCCCGTCCCGGCAGGCTCAGCACCACATAGATCGCCGCAACAGACAGCTGATAGCGGCCCCTGCCGAGATCGCCCAGTTCCTGGATGAAGTCGAAAAAGCCGAACAGCAATAGCAGCGCACCGAAAACCAGAGCGGTGCTCCAGAAAATCTGCGCGGCGACGTAACGGCGGAGGGTCCTCACCGGCGCGCCCTGCGCAGTCTCCGCAGCGGCGATACCGAAAGTCGCAGGTAGAACAGCGCGACGGTCAGCGCCAGCATCGCCAGATGCACCGCCCACATGCCGAGCAGCGGGCCGATTTTTTCCTGCGCCACCCAGGCCCCGGTGATCGACAGCATGTTGCTGTAAAGCATGTACAACAGCGCCGCCAGCATCAGATTGAGCGAGCGCCCGGCGCGCGGGTTGACGAAGCTCATCGGAATAGCCATCAGGCACAACACCAGCGCGCTCAGCGGCAACCCCATGCGCCAGTTCAGTTCGGCGCGCGCTTCGGCGGACTTTTCCCCGAACAGCGCGGCTGTCGGCAGCGACTTGATCGAGGGCAGGTATTCCTTGGCTTCCTTTGCTTCGATGCGCAACCCGTACTTCTCGAATTCGATGATCCGGTATTCGGCCGAACCCGGTGGGCCGATGTAGCGCCGGCCATTCAAGAGCACCAGGAAGCGATCGCCGTTGGGCGCAGTTTCCTGGTAACCCTGCTTGGCGACGGTAGTGCCGATTTCGCCGTCTTCATCGGAGTACACGAAGATATTGGCAACGGTGGTCAGGTTGGCGGCCAGTTTCTCGACGAAATAAACGCGCTCTTCGTGACGGGATTCCTTGAACACACCCGGCGAGATTGCAGCTACCTCATCCCGGCTCTCGAGCTGACGGCGGAACTCGTCGGTCTTTGACATCGCCCAGGGCGACAGCAGAAGGCTCAGGACCGCAATCAAGAATACCAGCGGCAACGCATAGATCAATACCGGACGGATCCACGCATTCAATCCCAGCCCGGACGTGAACCAAACCACCATTTCCGAATCGCGGTAACTGCGCGTCAACGTCAACAGCACCGAAATGAACAAGGTCACCGAAAGCAGGATCGGCAGGTAGCGCAGGCTGGCGAAACCCAGAAACGTCAGGACCGCGTCGGAGGAAATGTTGCCGCGAGCCGCGTAGCCCAGGAAACGGATGAGTTGGGTGGTGATGGTGATCACCAGCAACACGATTAAAGTTGCGACGCCGGTGGCGGCAAACTCCCGCAGCAGGGAGCGTTGAAAAATCATCTGCTACTTTGACTTTTCGGCGACGTGAAAGAGATAATGGACGTGAAAGAGATAATTTTAAGTATCTGAATGAAAAACCGCATTAGAGGAGTTCGCAGTGGAATTTAGCATAAAAGCCGCATCCCCGGAGAAGTTGAAGAGCGACTGCGTCGCGGTCCCGGTTTTTGCTTCCGGCAAACTTTCCCCGGCCGCGCAGGAACTGGATCGTGCGGCCAAGGGCCAACTGTCGCGGATTCTCAAGCAAGGCGACTTCGATCCCAAGCCGGGTTCGACGCTGATGCTCTATGGCGTGCCGGGGGTTGCGGCTGTGCGGGTGCTGCTGGTCGGCTTCGGCAAGCAGCAGGAGGTGGGCGCGAAAGAGTATCGGGACGGCGTACGCGGCGCCGTGCGCGCGCTCGCCGATGCGGGCGTTGGAGAGGCGGGGCTTTACGTAGTCGAAGTCAGGGTCACGCAACGTAGCGCCGCGTGGGCGGCGATGCACGCGGCAACTGTGGCGCTGGAGACCACTTATCGCTTCGACCGTCTGAAAAGCAAGCCGAAGGATGAAAAGAAGGGCCTTCGGCACCTCATTCTCGGCGTCAGCGGCAGGCAGGCAAGGGGACTCGACGCCGCGCTCGTTCGCGGCGTCGCCATCGGCGAGGGCGTCAACTTCGCCCGCGATCTGGGCAACCTTCCGCCGAACATCTGCACGCCGGCCTATCTTGCCGGGCAGGCGCGCGCGCTCGGCAGGAGCCACAAGCTCAAGGTTTCGGTACTGGAACGCAGAGACATGGAAAAGCTTCGCATGGGTTCGCTGCTGTCGGTATCGAACGGCAGCCGCCAGCCGCCGAAGCTGATCACGCTCGAGCATCGCGGCGGGCCGAGACAGCAGAAACCGGTGGTGCTGGTCGGCAAAGGCATCACCTTCGACACCGGCGGCATTTCGCTCAAGCCTTCTGCGGAAATGGACGAGATGAAGTTCGACATGTCCGGCGCCGGCAGCGTGCTAGGCACCATGAAGGCTGCAGCCGCGATGAAACTGCCGCTCAACGTGGTCGGCGTGATCCCCACGACGGAAAACATGCCCGGCGGGAACGCCACGCGGCCGGGCGATATCGTCACCAGCATGTCCGGCCAGACCATAGAGAT
>CAZYTR010000443.1:0-6871 GCA_964650365.1 uncultured Alcaligenaceae bacterium
CGTTGCCCTGAATCGCGGAGAAATGGGCAAAAAGATCCTTGCCGCCGCCATCCGGAGTAATGAAACCGAAACCCTTCGCGTCGTTGAACCACTTGACGGTACCTGTAGCCATAAATGTACTTTCCTAATAGAAATTGAAAAATGGGCGGATTGCCCGAGTGCGGATACTTCAAGAGGAGAAATTAAGGAGATCTGAGGGGTACCGAAAACGGCTACAACGGACCAGCAATATCAGCGCTTGGAGAATCCTGCGCCGCCTTTATACGCCCTATTATTGGCAGGGTCAATGCCTTTCAGTGAATCCCTCGGGGAATGTCTTGCGACTTGGTCAATGCCAGCGCGTCAGGATTCCGCACTTCCGACGTGGCGAGCAGGGTCAGATCCATTGCCGCCTCAGACGACCGTAGCGGCGACCTCGAACGCCAGGACGACGTGCTATGCCCCGCCACTGGTCACCGTCTTTGATCTCACGCGCTAACCGCTCTACACTTGCGCCCAGGGGGAATCGGGCATGCATGATCTGGTCATCCGCGGCGGCATCGTCGTCGACGGCACCGGCGCGCCTCGCCGTATCGCGGACGTCGCGGTAGATGGTGAAACGATCACCGAGATTGGCACGGGAATCGAGCGCGGGCGCCGCGAAATCGACGCTAAAGGAATGCTGGTCACCCCGGGCTTCGTCGACATCCACACGCATTACGACGGCCAGGCTACCTGGGATCCCTATCTCACGCCTTCATCCTGGCACGGCGTGACCACGGTGGTCTTCGGCAATTGCGGAGTCGGTTTTGCCCCTGTGCGCCCTGGAACCGAACCCTACCTTATCAACCTCATGGAGGGCGTGGAAGACATCCCCGGCACGGTGCTGGCCGAGGGCGTGAGTTTCGACTGGGAGTCATTCCCGGAATACCTCGAGGTCGTGGCCGCGGCACCAAAGGTGATGGACGTCGGCGCGCAGGTGCCGCACGGGGTGCTGCGCTTCTATGTGATGGGCGAGCGCGGCGCCGATCATGCCGAAGTGCCCACCGATGCGGAGATCACCCGCATGGGTGTGCTGCTGGAGGAAGCGCTGCATGCCGGGGCACTCGGTCTCACGACCTCTCGCACCATCAAGCACCGCGCACGCGACGGACGGCTCACACCGGGCCTTTCTGCCAGCGAGCCGGAACTGTTCGGACTGGCGATGGCGATGAAGCGCGCCGGCCGCGGTGTCATCGAAGTGAATTCCGATTTCGGTCCAGGCGAGTTCGAAGCCTTGCGTGCGGCAGCGGCGGTCGCAAACCGGCCGCTCTCGGTGCTGTTACTGCAGGTCAACAACGCGCCGGATCTGTGGCGCGAAACACGCGCGCAGATCCACGACGCGCGCAAGTGCGGCCTCTCGGTCAACGGCCAGGTCGGGTGCCGGCCGATCGGCGTGATGATGGGGCTGGAGACGACGGCACATCCGTTTTCCACACATCCGGCCTGGATCGCGATGGAGAATCTTTCGCCCGCCGCGCGCTTCGAGCGGCTCAAACGCGATCCGCAGTTGCGCCGCGTGCTGGTGGAAGAACTTCCCGACGACGGGCACATCCGCAACATCGGGCAGGTGTTCGCGCGCACCTACGTCCTGGATGACGCATACGACTATGAACCGCACACTTCGAACAGCCTCGCTGCCAGGGCGCAGGCGCAGAATCGCAGTCCATGGGCGCTGGCACTCGAGGCGCTGATGGCGAATGAAGGCAAGGGTCTGCTGACGCACACCTTCGAGAACTACACCGAGGGCAGTCTCGAAGTGATTCGCGAAATGCTCGTGGACGAGGCCACCATCATGGGGCTCGGCGATGGCGGCGCGCATGTCTGTACCATCTGCGATTCGAGCTCGCCCACTTTCCTGCTCACTCACTGGGCGCGCGACCGCAGCCGCGGCCAACAGTTGCCGCTGGAATTCCTGGTACGCAAGCAGACCCGCGACACTGCGGCGGCCTACGGCCTGCATGACCGCGGTGTTCTTGCACCCGGCTACCGCGCCGATCTCAACGTCATCGACTTCGAGCAGCTGCGGTTGTGCAAGCCCGAAGTGGTCTACGACCTGCCTGCCGGCGGACGACGCCTCACGCAGCGGGCGCACGGTTACAGGCACACTTTCGTCGCGGGCACCGAGACCCTGTGCGACGACGAGCATACTGGCGCGCTTCCGGGCCGACTGCTGCGGTAAGGAGTCGCGTAACATTGACCTGACACGGCCGGCACCCGCGGGCGCATTTCGCATCACCTCATTCACATATGGCAGAACAGGGCGACTGGGCTTTCCCCGAGGCCGCGCAACCGAACCGGGCAGAGGTCCGCTTCGACCTTAACGCTGCGCTGGACGCGGTGGTCATGCTGCGCTCGGAGGTTCCCGAAGACGCATTCACCGCCTCAATCCTCGGCACCGAACGAATCGGCAACGGCGTGGTGATCCGTGAAGACGGGCTGGTACTCACCATCGGCTATCTCGTCACCGAGGCCCGCGCGGTATGGCTTACGACCAACAGCGGGGTGGCCGTCGCGGGATACCCGCTGGCTTATGACCAGGTAACCGGTTTCGGTCTGGTGCAGCCGCTTGGCCGGCTCGACGCTCCGTTTCTGCAGCGCGGTTCGACCGCCTCCTGCGCGGCCGGTGACGACGTGATCGTGATTGGCCACGGCGGGCGGGCGCACGCATTGAAGGCAAAAGTCATCGCCAAGCGCGAGTTCGCCGGCTACTGGGAGTATGTGCTCGACGAAGCGCTGTTCACCGCGCCCGCGCACCCGCAATGGGGCGGCGCGGCAGTGGTAGGCAGCGATGGAAGGCTGCTCGGCATCGGGTCCCTGGTCATCGAGGAAGACAGCGACGGCCGCAAGGTCCAGGGCAATATGGCGGTGCCGATTGATCTGCTGGAACCGATACTCGAGGACCTTCTCAAGTTCGGCCGGGCCAATCGCCCGCCGCGCCCGTGGCTGGGAATGTACACGATGGAAGCCAACGGGCAGCTCGTGGTTGCCGGGATCGCCGATAACGGTCCGGCGGCTCGCGCCGGCGTGCGCCAGCGCGATCTGGTGCTCGAAGTGGCGGGCAGTCGCGTCAGCGCGCTCGCCGATCTGTTTCGCAAGGTGTGGAGCCTGGGGCCTGCGGGCACCGAAATCCCGCTCACGCTGGGACGCGACGGCGATCTGGTGCGTGCGCGGTTGCGCTCCGCCGATCGCAACGACTTCCTCAGAAAACCGCAACTGCACTGACCGGCCACAGCGGACCGCGGCAGGCCCTTCGGGCGCTCCGTGCGAGCGCGAAACTACCTACTCAGCGCTTCGCCAGAAACTCCCCGGCACGCGCCAGTTCCGGGCGCTCGGTATCGTGATTTGCGGTCAGGCTCTGCAGTTTCGCGTAGTAGTCGCGCGCAGCGCCGGAATTGCCGGCGGCTTCGGCTGCGCGCGCGGCTCCGTATACACTCCGGAAGCGATTGGCATCGCGCTTCAGCGAGCGTTCGTACTCGGCCAATGCCTGCGCCGGCTGGCCCGTCTCCATCAGCATCTCCGCAAGCAATTCGCGTGATGGCACGATGTTTCCCGGTGTCACCGGATGCTTGTCGCTTGCCTCTTCCGCCTCGGCAGCGGCACGCATGGACTGCAACGCCTCGTCATCGCGTTTTTCCGCAAGCGCGATCCACGCGTTAACCGTCTTGATCTGAAAATCCGCCTGCCCGGCCCAGTAACCGACCTTCGCGGCGATCATGGCGTCCCTGAGCGCCTGGAGGCGTTGCAAGTCGCGCCGAGCGGCGTCGATATCGCCGGTGCGCGCCGCGGCCAATCCGCGGGCGAATACCAGGATCGCTTCGGCCTGCGGGAATTTTTTCCACGCCAGATCGGGCGGCGACAACTCTAGCGCTGCGGCCTGCACCCAGTCGCGATGTTCCACTGCAATGCGCGACGGGATCGAGGCAAAGGCGTAGGCGGCAACGAAGTTCTCGACATTCACCTTGCGGATCGCAGCGACCTCGTCCGCGATCTGCTGCGCCGCCTTGTCCTGCGCCTGCTGCAAATAACCGAACACCATGTAATCCATTGCGTGCAGCGCATCGTAGGCGCCGATGCCCAGCGTTTTCTCGGACAGCTCACCCATCGCGACGCGATACGAGGCGCGGTTTCCCTCCACCATGTCTTCCCACAGCCCGACCCGCGAAAAGATATGCGACGGCATGTGCAGTGCGTGTGGCACCGAGGGCGCGATTCCGGCGTAGACGCGCGCTGCCGGAAGGCCCTTGTGCGCCAGCTCTGCGTAGTCGTAGGTGTGTATCAGATAGTGCGGCACGCCCGGATGGTCGGGGTATTTCCCGAACAGCGGCTCCAGTATCCCCGCCGCCTTGAGTTGGTTGGCAAAGGACTTGTCAGTGGACAGCGCCGTGGCATCCAGCACCAGCGCGTACAGGATCTGCGCCTCGACGTCCTGCGGATGGCGCAGTGCAACGCCTTCCATCGCCTTCTCGAGGGCGATCACGCGGGTCCTGTGGTCAATGCTTTCCCAGTCGTTAAAGAACACACCCTGTGCGGCGATGTAGTCGCGCTCGCGCTCGCTGTCGGCGCCGATGCGCTGCGCTTCGGCGGCAGCGGCCGCTGCCGCCTTCATTGCATTCGGGTTGGCAGGCCAGGCAAACGGGTTACCCATGGACATGAATGCGATGCCCCACTGCGCCATCGCACACTGCGGATCCAACTGCAACACCCTGGCGAAAGACTTTTTCGCGGGATCGAACCAGAACGAGTGGAACAGCGCCATCGCACGATTGAATTCTTTCTGCGCGGTGGCGTTGCAGGAAACTGGAAAGTCGACCTCGCCGAGTTTCTCGGCCGGCATACCCTGCGCCGCGGTGTCATCCTCATGAGCCCACGCGCCGGGGATGCCGGCGAGAAGCACAGACAGAACGAATACAGACACGAGCGTCTTGGATTTCATAGCCAGATCCCCCTTTGGTCGAGAGCGTCCCCTTGGAAATTGGCAATCGCGAGGTTGCCTGCGCGGTGCCACGCCCCGCTTGTTGCGACAGGTGCGAAACAAGATTGCGCCCGCCGCGTCCTCCGAGTCAATAGGGATTCTCCGACGACCTCTATCGGCTGACTATGCCGCTCGCCGCAATGCCGTGTCCTGACGTTTCGTCGGACCGGACTCGCGGTGGCGCCCGTCGCGGGCGCGGCGTAACATTGCATCCATGCACTGTCCCTACTGCCAAAGCCAGAACGTCGCACCGGCCCCGGAAGCCGTGCAAAGCCATGCGCTACAGCACCCCGATTATTATCAGTGCGGCGACTGCGGCAAACGGATTTCGGTGACCAAGGCGCCCCGGCCGGGCGCTGCAAACCGGCCCGCTTCCACGCCCAAGGCCCAGGTATTCAGGCGGGCGAGGGGCAATCCGCGCGGGGCCCGCGGACGATAATTGTGAGGGCTTTCGCATCGACGTACACCTGCACGGCCCCCGATTTGAAGTACATTGCGAACGCGATCCTTTTCTCTTGCGGACGACCCGACAAAACATGACCAATGCCCTCACGTTCTTCCGCTCCCTGATCGCCGATCCGCGGCGGGTCGCGGCCATCGCGCCGTCGAGCCTGGCGCTGGCCAACGCCATAACAGCAGAGATCACGCCGGTTTCCGCCCCGGTCATCGAACTCGGGCCCGGCACCGGGGTATTCACCAGAGCGCTGCTTGCGCGAGGGGTTCCCGAAGACAAGCTGGCGTTGGTCGAATACGGACCGGACTTCGCGCGCATGCTGCAGTCGCGCTACCCCCGTGCGCATGTCCTGCGGATGGATGCGGCACGCCTGAAGTCGGTCGAACTGTTCGGCGGCGAACCCGTCGGCGCGGTGGTTAGCGGGCTGCCGCTGCTGTCGATGCCTGTGAACGAGGTAATCGCCATCCTGGAAGGTGCATTTGCGCACTTGCGCGCCGACGGGGCGTTTTACCAGTTCACTTATGGCCTGCGCTGCCCCGTTCGCCGCGCCATTCTCGAACGGCTCGGACTCAAGGCGGTGCGCATCGGCGGCGCGCTGGCCAACATGCCCCCCGCATCCGTCTACCGCGTACTCAGGCGTCGCCAATTTCGATCACCAGCGCCGGGAAAGCCCATTCACCTTCACAGAGGCAACGGTGAAGCCGGGTGAAGGACAAGGATGAAGGGCAAGGATGAAGGACACCTGTACCAGGAGGGTATGAAGGACGAAGAAACCGCAATGACCGTGACTGGTGAGCGGTGGGAGACAGATTCGCGCCGTTCAGGTGCCGACGCGAATGGGCGACGTCAGCTTGCGCAGAAGCGCGATCACGCTGTGCGCGGTGATGCGACCGGTCCTCGGATTCTCCGAAGGAATGTTCTCGATGGTCATGCTGAAGCTCGCCGAGTCCGATTCCACCTCGACACGGTGAGTATTACGGGTAACGGAAGGGTCGGCCCACACTTCCACCAAGGTCCTGTCCGGGCCAATTCCTGCCAGCGATAGCGCAGCGGCAACGTTCAGATTCGCAGGGAAACCGCTCGCCGCCTCCCGCGCGGTTCCCGAAAAGATCTTCAGCGGCTCGCGAAGATTGTCCAGGCCGATGCCGTGCTCGACGAGAAAGGGCGCTCCCGCGAGGCCTTTCACCGGCTTGCGAGTGACCATGCGAACCGATTTGATCTCGCCCTCGGCGGCCGCCAGCACCGCATCCAGCCCGATCAGCGCTCCGGTGGGCACCAGAATCTGCGCATTGTAACGCTCGGCAACCTGCCCGAGCTGCGGATTGGAAAGCAGCGCAGCGACCGACAGCACGACCAGCTTCTTGCCTTCCTTCAGGACAGGTTCGGCGATCGCGACGAGCAACCGCGCCGGCGCGCACTCGACC
>CAZYTR010000444.1:0-16201 GCA_964650365.1 uncultured Alcaligenaceae bacterium
CGTGCGCGTAATGGCGCTTGGCCGTCTCGTACTCCACGTGCGCGGTGTTAATGGTGATCCCGCGGGCCTTCTCCTCCGGAGCATTGTCGATCTGGTCGTAGGCCTTGGCCTCGCCCCCGAACTTCCTCGACAGCACCAGCGTGAGAGCCGCCGTCAGCGTGGTCTTGCCATGGTCCACGTGCCCGATCGTCCCCACGTTCACGTGCGGCTTGGTGCGCTCAAACTTTCCCTTTGACATCTCGCTGTCCTCGTCTTAGCTCTTCTTAAGTAGTGACCCCAAAACTTTGTCGAATCCTGAATCCCTTGGAGCCCATGACCAGGATTGAACTGGTGACCTCTCCCTTACCAAGGGAGTGCTCTACCACTGAGCTACATGGGCGGATCGGAACGCTGTTGCCGTTTGTTCGCGCCCCGCTTTAACCAAATCGCCGCAACTTCCTCGCCTAAGCTCTTTCTGGAGCGGGTGAAGGGAATCGAACCCTCGTCGTAAGCTTGGAAGGCTTCTGCTCTACCATTGAGCTACACCCGCCTGAATCCGGGCTCAGCACACCGTGACCGCTTGCCGTTGGTACCTCGGAAGAAGCTTTGACGATCCTGCCGCCGACCGGAACCGACCCCGTCTCTCAATCCTTGGTGGAGGGGGAAGGATTCGAACCTTCGAAGGCAGAGCCGTCAGATTTACAGTCTGATCCCTTTGACCGCTCGGGAACCCCTCCGAACGAAACGGCGGATTATCGATAATAAACGAAGGGATGTCAAACACGCGACGGCGCGGAAACGGGCTTTGCGCGCACCCCTGATTGGGCCCGGATCCGCGGCCGGCGCGGTCACACGGCCGGCTTGGGATCGCGCAGGTGAACCGCGTCGATATGCGCCAGGACAGCGTCGCCGAGGCTCAGGTTTTCGGTATCGATGTCTTACTGGAACGGCCCGCGCCTCTGGAGGCCACGGACGTAGCGCTCATCGGTGCAGCGCTGGCCATGCTGGCGTGGTCGCCGCGCTAAAACGCGCCGCCCGCCGGCGCGTGAGCACCGGCATGCGCCAGGGCGCGGTTGCTACGGCTGTTCTTCAAGCTGCCCGAGCGGGCGCTTGAATGTGTAGTCGATCGGTTTCTTGACCATTGCGTCGGCCGACGAACCGACACTGCCGCTGAAAATCGTGAACGGTAGCGCGACAACGAAACCCACCGAGCCGGCTACGATCGCAATCAATCCCATCGGCCGCGCGAACACCGCGTCGAGGAACATGTCGCCGCCGGCACGATCTTGCGGAAGTTGTTCGTTCGCCAGCACCGATTGTCCTGCCATCGCGGCAGTTAGTGCCGCGATCACCAGGCTACGCTTGATGAGGTTACGCATCGCTTTCCTCCATTTTGGGAAGCTAGTCGAGAAACGCATTGTAACTCTTTCTTTCCACGCCTGAAACAATGAGCAAATAATAGTATTTCCAGGGTTGTCAGCAGGCTCGGATTGGGGAATCGACGGGACCGCCCAGGGGCCCTCCAGGACCATACACTTCGGCCCGCGGGCGAAATCCGGTTCCCCATTTAAACCAAAGACATGCCACAACAACAGTAACTTGCGTGGCCGCACCCACGATCCATTCCACATTGTCGCCGCCCGAAGCCGTTCGCGGCATGGAAATGTTGGATTCGACGCGCTTGATACGGCTCATGGTTCTTCCTTGGCGATCGGGGCGGCGCAAATGCGCAGTGAAGCAACGGCGATCCTGCGGCAATGCGAACAACGAACGAACTATACGGGCACAATCCGCCTCAGGTTTCCGGCGCTGCTGCTGAGGGCGCGCGAAAAGCACCCGACATTCCGCAATGACAGACGAATCGGACACTACCGGGATTCCTGCGCAACACCAACCAGCCTCTGTGCCGGCTGCGGTGCCATTTCGCGTGGCCTTGCGGTTCTGGCTCAAGCTCGGCTTCATCGGTTTCGGCGGCCCCGCCGGACAGATCGCGATCATGCACCAGGAACTGGTGGAGAAGCGGCGCTGGATTTCCGAGCGGCGTTTCCTGCATGCGCTCAACTACTGCATGGTCCTGCCGGGCCCGGAAGCGCAACAACTCGCCACTTACATCGGCTGGCTGATGCATCGTACCTGGGGCGGCATCGTTGCCGGCGGCCTGTTCGTGCTGCCTTCGCTGTTTATCCTGATCGCGCTTTCCTGGATCTACCTTGCCTTCGGCGAAGCGCCGCTGGTCGCCGGCGTCCTCTACGGCATCAAGCCGGCAGTCACCGCGATCGTATTGTTCGCCGCTTACCGGATCGGCACGCGGGCACTGAAGAACCTGACACTTTGGGTAATCGCGGCAGGTGCATTCATCGCGATCTTCGTTTTCGACCTGCCGTTTCCGTGGATCATGCTCGGCGCCGGCATCATCGGCGCCATCGGCGGGCGCATTGCGCCCCGGACCTTTGCCACCGCGGGAGCGCACGGCACCGCAGATCGCGACTATGGCCCAGCGGTCATCGACGACCACACGCCCACTCCCGATTACGCGCGCTTCGCGTGGTCACGCCTCGCCGGCGCGCTTGTCGTCGGCTTCGGCCTGTGGGCGGCGGTGATTGCCGGTTTGCTGGCGCTTTACGGATCCGGCGGAACATTCACGCAGATGGCCTGGTTCTTCACCAAGGCGGCGCTGCTTACCTTCGGCGGCGCCTATGCGGTGTTGCCCTACGTTGTGCAAGGCGCCGTCGAGCACTACCACTGGCTCACGGCAAGCCAGATGATAGATGGGCTGGCGCTCGGCGAAACCACGCCGGGCCCGTTGATCATGGTGGTCGCGTTCGTCGGCTTCGTCGGGGGGTGGAACGCTCAGGTGTTCGGTCCGGAGAATCTGGCGCTCTCCGGCGCCACGGCCGCGCTGGTGGTTACGTTGTTCACTTTCCTGCCGTCATTCCTTTTCATCCTGATCGGCGGGCCACTGGTTGAGACCACGCACAAGCAACCGCATCTGACCGCGCCGCTCACCGGCATCACTGCGGCCATCGTCGGGGTCATCCTTAACCTGGCGCTGTTTTTCGCCTGGCACGTGTTATGGCCGGACGGATTCGAAGGCCGCTTCGAGTGGTCTCTGCTTGCGCTCGGGATCGCAGCGCTCGTTGCGCTGTTCCGTTTTCGAGTCGGAATTGTTCCGGTGATTGCAGCCTGCGGCATCGCCGGATTGGCGTTGCGGATGCTTGCGCCGAGCTAGAAACTGTATTTGACGAGGATGCGCGCGCTGCGGCCTTTCTGGCTGTTCCAGTGCGCAAAGTGCTGGCAGACTTCCTTCGATTCGTTTCCCTGCGCGCGCTCGAAGTAGGCGTCGACGAATTTTGCCGCGCCTGCGTCCTGTCCCGCCTGTACCCGCGCTTCGTCCCAGGACTGTTGCGCATCCTCCAGGCGCGTGAACACCTGCACCTCGGTCACCGTGGCCGACGCGGGCACCACCGCGCAGAGCGTCATTCGCAAGGCCTCGGTCTCGGCACAGGCCGCCGGCGCCTGCGCAATGCCGGCCTTCGGCGCCCGGCAAACTGGAACGCTGATGATCGCGGCCACGCCTTCGGCGCCGCGCCGGCGCTCGGCGGCAAGTTGCGCATCCGCCTCCGACTGGCCGTTTTTCTCCGCCCCGGCGCGCTCCAGCCGCTCTGCAGCGGCGCTGATGTCACGCAACCGCGACTGCATCTCCCCGCGCAAGACCTTGTCATCCTGCCGCAGGCTATAGCTCTGATACTCGGAAAGCGCGTAGCCGCCCACCAGCGCAGCAAGAATCAGCGCGAAGATCGCCAGCCACGAACCGGACTTGCGCGAAGCCGGCTTGCCTGCAGCCCGTTCCGCGGCCTGCCTGCGCGCGTTGGTCGTCAACTGGATCACCGCAGTGACGAAGGTGGCGGCGGCGCCGATAATCGCCGCCGTTATTGGGTCGGAGAGATTCATGGAGATGCGATGCTAACGCCTTGGTTGTTATGCCCGAAGTATGCCGCCGTCCGGCCGGTGCTATAGTTCAAGCAATTCTTGTACGCAAACTTTGCGCCATGCGACTCGATCTCAGCTACGGCCGCGGGAGTTACCCGCTCGATCTGCCGGACCATTGGGACGTCACCGTGATCCGCAAGCCGGCGATGCCGGTGCAGCCCGACCCGCGTGCCGCTGTGCGCAGGGCGCTGTCGCGGCCCGTCGATGCCCGCCCGCTGGCCGAGGAAGCGCGGGGACGCAAGACCGCCTGCATCCTCATCTGCGATATCACCCGGCCGGTGCCGAACAGCCTTCTCCTGCCGGAAATTGTCCGGGAACTGCTCGATTCCGGCATGAAAGCGGAAAACATCACCGTGCTGGTGGCCACGGGCCTGCATCGTCCGAACCAGGGGGCAGAACTGGAAGAATTGATCGGCGACCCCTGGGTTCTGAACACCGTCAACGTGGCGAATCACTTCGCCCGCAACGACGCCGACCATGTCGATCTCGGACCGACGCCACGCGGCACGCCGGTGAAACTGGACCGCCGCTTCGTCGAAGCCGATCTCAAGATCGCCACTGGCCTGGTTGAGCCGCACTTCATGGCGGGCTACTCGGGCGGGCGCAAAGTTATCGCGCCGGGTGTGGCGCACCAGGACACCATCACCACATTCCACAGCGCCCGCTTCATGTCGCATCCGAAGGCGGACAATTGCGTGCTCGAAGGCAACCCGCTGCACGAAGAGCAACTCGAGATCGTGCGCAAGCTCGGCCACGTGCTGGCAGTCAATATCGTGATCGATGAACAGCGCAGGCTGTCGTTCGTAAACTACGGCGAGATCATCGCGAGCCACCTTGGCGCAGTTGCGTTCACCCGTGGCTACGTCCAGGTGCCGGTAAAGCGCCGCTTTGGGACCGTGGTCACCAGCGCCGCCGGTTATCCGCTCGACAAGACCTACTATCAAACCGTCAAGGGCATGGTCGGTCCGGTGGACATTCTCGAACGGGGAGGCAATCTGGTGGTGGTCTCCGAGTGTTCTGAGGGCTTGGGCTCGGAAGAATACGCCGATGCGCAGCGCCGGCTCATCCGCATGGGCGCGGACGGTTTCTTCGCGGACATCAGCCGCAAGCAATTCGCCGACATCGATGAGTGGCAGACGCAAATGCAATTGAAGCCGATGAAAGCCGGGAGCGTGCATCTTTACAGCGGCGGATTGAGCGGCGAGGACCGCAGGCTTACCGGGGTGAATCTGATCGACTCGGTGGAGGAAGTGTTGCACCGATTCGTGGAAGCAAGCGGCGACACGTCTGTGGCCGTGGTCCCGGAGGGGCCTTACGTGGTGCCGGTGTATCAACCTGCATAAGGACAAGTCATGATCGGGGACAGGATCGAGGTCAACATCGCCGGCGGACTGGATATCGCGCTGCCGCGCATGGTCGACGTCCGGCAGAAATTCGACGCCGTGCATCTGGGCGACATCGCAGGCTCGGTGGCAAAGGAGTTTCAGCGTCCCGAGGTTCGCGCCCGGGTCAAACCCGGCCAGGCAGTCGCGGTTGGCTGCGGCAGCCGCGGCATCGCCAATATCGCGACGATCGTGAAATGCGTGATCCGCGAATTGCAGGCGCTCGGTGCCAAGCCGTTCATTTTTCCGGCGATGGGCAGCCATGGTGCAGCAACCGCGGAAGGCCAGAAGAAAGTTCTGGAGGGTTACGGCATCACTGAAGCCACAACCGGTGTTCCGGTAAAGGCGACCATGGACACCGTGATCGTCGGCACGCTCGCCGACGGCACGCCGGTGCACATGGACAGGTTCGCTGCCGAAGCTGACGGCATTGTCGCGATCAACCGTATCAAGCCGCACACCGCGTTTCGCGGTGCCACCGAAAGCGGCATCACCAAGATGCTGTCAATCGGCATCGGCAAGATCGTCGGCGCGGCGACCTACCACCAGCACGGCATGGACACCTTCCCCGAACTGCTGCCCAAGGTGCGCGACGTGAACCTGGCCGGGCGCAACGTACTGTTCGGCGTGGGCATCGTCGAGAACGCGCATGACCAGACCGCTGCGATCGAGGTCATTGCCTCGGAGCGCATCGCCGAGCGCGAACCGGTGCTGCAGGACATGGCGAAGAAGCTGATGCCGCGGCTGTTCTTCGACGAAATCGATGTGTTGATCATCGACGAGATGGGCAAGAACATCAGCGGTGCGGGTTTCGATCCGAACATCACCGGCCGAAACCGCCGCGCGGTCCAATGGAGCTACGGCCCGCTCACCAAGAAGATCGTGGTCCTCGGCCTGACGCCCGAGTCGCACGGCAACGCCACGGGCATGGGCGGGGCGGACATCATCACCATGCGGCTGTTCCGCGAGATCGACATCCCCTCCACTTACGCCAACATCATCACTTCGATGAACCTTGATGGCGGAGCGATCCCGATGGTGATGAACAACGATCGCGAGGCGATCCAGCTTGCGGTCAAGACCGTCGTGCGTGTGAAACCGCAGGACTGCCGGATCGTGCGCATCCGCAACACGCTGGAACTCGCAGACATCCAGGTATCAGAGCCGCTGCTGGCGGAAGTACGGGCCCGCCCCGACCGTTTCCAGATCGCGTCCCCGCCTGCGCCCTTCTCCTTCGATGCCGGGGGACGACTTGCTGCGCTTGCTTCCGCACGCGAGGCGTCAGCCAGAGCCGCCGCTGGACGTTAGGGTACCCGGGCGTTTCGCATCCGCGACACGCCAATTCGAAACTCGCTACCCCGGAAGAAAAAATGAAGAACCAAATGCTCTTTCTTGTCCTTGTGCTGGCCTGCGCCCCGGTTTTCGCGCAGAGCACGCCACAGCAGGAAAAAATGAAGGCGTGCAATGCCGACGCGGCGCAAAAGGAATTGAAGGGCGATCAACGCAAGGCGTTCATGAAGGACTGCCTCGCGGCCAAGACCGAGGCGACGGCAGAAAAGAAGGAAATGACGCCCCAGCAGGAGAAGATGAAGAAGTGCAACGCGGACGCCGGGACCAAGAAACTCAAAGGCGACGAACGCAAGAAATTCATGAGCGGATGCCTCAAGTCGAAGTAACGCATCATTGAAGCTGGCGTGAAGGTATAGCCAGGATTTCCCGCCCTAACTTCCCCGAACCACCACCGTGCCGCCCTCGACGACGACCGGAACCGCGGTGAGTTTCGCGCCGGCACAAGGGCCGTCGAAACACTCTCCGGTGGCAATCTTGAACATCGCGGTGTGGTGCGCGCACATCAGGTCTTCACCGTCGAAGATTTGGAAAGTATCCGGCTCATAGTTCAGCGGCAGCGAAAAGTGCGGGCAGCAGTTGTGGTACGCGACCACGCCTGCGCCGGTGCGCAGCAGCAGCACACGGAACGCCTCATGGCCCGTGCCGAACGCCACTTCCCTACCGCTTTGCGCTATTTCATTAAGCGCGCACAACGCTGTGCCGGGCGTCGGCGCGGAGGGTAAATCGCGCCAATCGCCCGTCAGGACCGGACCAGTCTGAAGTCGTACTCGGCGGTCCAGAACGGCTTAGCAGATTTCCCTCCATCGGGAGTCGGGCCTGCCGGGTGCGGCTTGAAGTCCACCACCAGGGAATGCTTTACGCCGAAAACGGCGTCGGAATCCAGATACGCATCGCCTTCGACGAAAAGGTGCGTCGTCACCTTCTCGTATCCCGGTGCGGAAACGATCGTGTGCACATGCGCCGGCCGGTACGGGTGGCGGCCCATCTGCAGCAGCATCTTGCCCACCGGGCCGTCGGTCGGAATGGGATAACTTACTGGCTTGACGGTGCGGAAGCCATAACGCCCGTCGGCACTGGTCACGAACTTGCCGCGAGCGTAGGACGCGCCCTCGCGCTGGACATCGTAGACGCCATCGCCGTCCGTCTGCCATACGTCGAGCGTCGCGCCGGCGATCGGATTGCCGTTCACGTCGCTCACCGTGCCGGATATATAAGCCGGCACGCCGTTCAATCCCCTGGCGACGTCGCTCCACAGGGGCAGTTGATTTGAACCCGGGACATAGAACGGCCCGAGCACTGTGGTCTCGGTCGCTCCGCCGGGCTTGCGATGGTTGATCGCATCCACCAACATGGAGACGCCGAGCGTGTCGGAGAGCAGGATGTACTCCTGGCGCTTGTCGTCGCACTTCTGTCCGGTGGCCGTGAGGAACTGGATGCCTGCGAACCACTCGGCCTCGGTCAGTTCAGTGTCGCGCACAAAGGCGTGCAGGTGCTTGATGAGGCTGGTCATGACCTGCTTGAAGCGCGGATTGCCTGCGTGTTCGAGCTTGGCCAGCACGGCATCGGTAAGATTGGCTTCATTGAGATTGCGCATGGGGTAACGGCTCCGTGTGTTCCTTCGTAGCCTTCAAGGGGGTACTGGACTGAGTTTCTTCGTGGTGAGATTTTGACGTCGTTTCACTCACCGCCCCGCCCGGTCAGACGCGCTCGATCAGCGCAGCGATGCCCTGGCCCACACCGATGCACATGGTGGTCAGCGCATAGCGCGCCTTGCGTTCGTGCAGTTCGTAAGTTGCGGTGGTCACCAGGCGCGCGCCACTCATGCCCAGCGGATGGCCGAGCGCGATCGCGCCGCCGTTGGGATTGACGCGGGCATCGTCGTCGCCGATGCCGAGCGGCCTGAGTACCGCGATGCCTGGGGCGGCGAAGGCCTCGTTCAGCTCGATGACATCGATCGCATCGAGCTTGATGCCGGTACGCTCCAGCAGCTTCCGGGTTGCCGGCACCGGACCCATTCCCATGATGCGCGGCGCGCACCCAGCGGTAGCAACCCCGACCACGCGCGCCAGCGGCGTGAGCCCGTGGCGCTTGGCTGCCGTTTCGCTCGCGAGTATCAGCGCGCAAGCGCCGTCGTTCACGCCGGATGCGTTGCCGGCGGTAACGGTGCCGTCCGGCTTCACGATCGGCTTGAGTTTGGCAAGAGCCTCGAGTGTGGTTTCTCGCGGGTGTTCGTCGCGATCGACGATCACCGGGTCACCCTTCTTCGCCGGAACCGTGACCGGCACGATTTCCTTTGCCAGGCGGCCATTCTTCCCGGCGGCGGACGCCTTTGCCTGCGACCGCAAGCCGAACGCATCCTGGTCTGCGCGCGACACCTTGAATTCCTCCGCGACGTTCTCGGCGGTCTCTGGCATCGAGTCGGTGCCGTACATCTGCTTCATAACCGGGTTGACGAAGCGCCAGCCGATCGTGGTGTCGTATACCGCATTGGCTCGCGAAAACGCGGCATCCGCCTTCGGCATCACGAACGGCGCGCGCGACATGCTTTCGACCCCTCCGGCGATGGCAAGTTGGGCTTCTCCGGACTTGATGGCGCGGGCGGCGATGCCTACTGCGTCCATGCCCGAGCCGCACAGGCGATTCACCGTGCAGCCGGAGATCTCAACGGGTAGTCCCGCGAGCAGGCCCGCCATGCGCGCGACATTGCGGTTATCCTCACCGGCCTGATTGGCGCAGCCGAATACCACGTCGTCGAGCGCATTCCAATCGACAGATTGGTGCTGCTCCATCAGCGCACGCAGCGCAACCGCAGCGAGATCGTCGGGCCGGACCATCGCCAGCGCGCCGCCGTACCGGCCGATCGGGGTCCGCAGCGCAGAACAAATGAATGCTTCAGCCATGGCGTTTCCTCAGTTTCCGTGTTGGTCGGTCCCCTCGTCCGGCGGCAGCACCAGCCGGCGCTGAACGGGAAAGAAATGCAGATCGTACTTGTTCAAGATCCAGACCCACCACCCGCGTGGGAAGCGGATCAGCCGGGCCTTCGACCTTCCCAGGCGTTCTGCAAAAGTTGGCGGATCCCCGCGTACTCGATCGGTCTCGGGTTGTAGTACGGGTTTTGCGTGGCGAGCCGCGCAGCCTCATCGAGCGCGTCGGCTTTCATGCCGATATCTCTCAGTGACAGCGGTGCACCGATCCTGCGCGCCAGGTCGTAAAGTCCGCCGGCGGGATCGGCATCCGCGGCTTCATTCCCGTCAAGCGCCCGCGAAATTCGCGCCATCGCGTCCTTTGCGGCGTCACGGTTGTACTGAACCGCATGCGGCAGGATGACCGTGTGCGTCTCCGCGTGCGGAAGGTTGTAGCTGCCGCCCAGCGTATGACAGAGTTTGTGGTGGATCGCAATACCGACGTTTCCCAGGCAAGCGCCCGCCAGCCACGCGCCGTACAGCGCTTCCGCGCGCGCCTCGAGATCAGCGGGATCGCTCACCACTTTCGGCAGGCTGCGCGCCAGCGCACGGATACCCTCCTCCGCCATCAGGGAAGTGATCGGGTTGGCGTCTTCGGCGTACAGCGCCTCGACGCAATGCGCGATCGCGTTCATGCCGCTCGGACCGGCGATCTTTGCCGGCAATGTCATGGTCAGCTCCGGGTCGTAGATCACGGTCTTGGGCAGTACGCGGGCATCGCGGCCGGTCTTCTTCTGCCCCTGCGCGGTAATGCCATAGATCGGCGTCATTTCCGAGCCGGCGAAAGTCGTCGGGATCGCCAGAATTGGCAGTTCGGAAGTCAGTGCAATCGCCTTGCCCAGGCCAATCGTCGATCCGCCACCCACGGCCACGCAGCAGTCGGCATTCAGATCCTTCGCCACCGCGCGCGCGGCTTCGGCGGTTTCGATCGGGACGTGCATCACCGCCTTGTCGTACACACCCGCCGAGCGCGCACCCAGGCGCCTCGCAACATCTTCCGCCGAAGCCCGCTGTTCCGGCGTGCACAGCACCAGTGCGCGCTTCGCGCCCAGGCGCTCGATTTCCGCTCCCAGTTTCTCCAGCGCACCGCGCCCGAACACCACGCGCGAGGGCTGGCCGTTGTAAACGAACGCTCTCACGCGTAAGCCTTTACCTGCTCGCGCCGCATCGGCACGCCGCTCAACCTGACCAGCTCGTCGAAACTCAGCCCCTCGACGATCTCGAGCACCCGCAGCCCTTGCGGCGTGACGTCCATTACCGCGAGGTCGGTGTAGATGCGATTCACGCACCCGATCCCGGTCAGCGGATACGAGCAATGCTCGACGATCTTGCTTTCACCCTGCTTGGTGAGGTGTTCCATCATCACGAACACCTGCTTCGCGCCGATCGCCAGGTCCATCGCACCGCCCACCGCCGGTATGGCATCCGGCGCTCCGGTGTGCCAGTTGGCGAGATCGCCGCGGGCCGATACCTGGAAGGCGCCGAGCACGCAGAAATCCAGATGCCCGCCGCGCATCATCCCGAAGGAGTCGGCATGATGGAAAAACGAACCGCCGCGCAACAGCGTCACCGGTTGCTTTCCGGCATTGATCAGATCGTAGTCCTCCTCACCAGCCGCCGGCGCCGGACCCATGCCGAGCACGCCGTTCTCGCTGTGCAGCAGGATCTCGCGGTCCCTGGGCAAATGGTTGGCAACCAGCGTCGGCAGGCCGATGCCAAGGTTGACCACGGCGCCTTCGGGAATGTCCCGCGCAACCCGCGCAGCCATCTGGTCACGATTGAGCTTGTTCATGCCGTGCTCCTGTTCCCGGCGGTTACGCAGCCTGGATACCCGCGTCCGACCCGGCCGCGGAACGCTCGACCCGCACCATGCGCTTGACGAAAATTCCCGGCGTAACGATCGCCTCCGGATCGAGCGCGCCGAGTTCTACGATCTCATGGACCTGCACGACGGCGCACCTGGCGGCGGTGGCCATGATCGGGGCGAAATTGCGCGCAGTCTTGCGATACACCAGATTGCCCCAGCGGTCGCCGCGCTCGGCCTTGATCAGCGCGAAATCGGCGTGGATCGGAAACTCCAGCACGTAGCCGCGGCCGTTGATGGTCCGCGTCTCTTTGCCTTTCGCGAGATCCGTGCCGTATGCGGTGGGCGTAAAGAAGCCGCCGATGCCCGCGCCCGCCGCGCGGATGCGCTCAGCGAGATTGCCCTGCGGCACCAGTTCCAGCTCGATGTCGCCAGCGCGGTAGAGCGCATCGAACACCTGCGAATCCACCTGGCGCGGGAAAGAGCAGATGATCTTGCGGACCCGCCGCGCCTTGAGCAGCGCCGCTAGTCCGGTCTCGCCGTTGCCGGCGTTGTTGTTGACGATGGTCAGGTCCTTCGCGCCCTGCGCGATCAGCGCATCGATCAGTTCCGCCGGCAGGCCCGCCGGTCCGAAGCCGCCGATCATCACAGTGGCTCCGTCGTTGATGTCACCCACCGCCTCCGCAACCGTCGAGACGATCTTATTGATCATCAATGAATCCCCATAACCGCAAAGGCGCAAAGATTCTTTTCAATACCCCCTTGGGGGGTACGCAAAGGGAACGCAAAGAAAAGGCAAGAGTGCAAAAATAGTGTTTCGGGTCGGTGCAATTCGGCGCTAGTGTAGCGCCTTCGGCCGCGACACGCGCACCATGACGCTGTCGCAGGTGGCGGTAAAGGCCGGCCTCTCCCGTGCCAGCGCCCGGCGCATCCTGCTCACGCTTCAGGCGCTGAGTTACGTCGGCTGCGACGGACGCGACTTTTATCTCACGCCGAAGATCCTCGACCTCGGCTACTCCTACCTTTCGTCCACACCGCTTTGGGACCTCGCCGAGCCTTTCATGGAAGAGGTGGTAAACGAGGTGCACGAGTCCTGTTCGGCGTCAGTGCTGAACGACACCGAGATTCTTTATATCCTGCGGGTTCCCACCAAGAAGATCATGACCATCAACCTGTCGGTCGGCAGCCGCCTGCCGGCGTGGTGCACTTCGATGGGACGGGTGCTGCTCGGGGGCTTGAGCGAGGAAGAACTCGATGCAGTCCTGGACCGCAGCCGGATCAAGGCGCACACCGGGCGCACTGTCACCGATCGCGCCAGGCTCGAGCAGATCATCCGCGACGACCGCCGCAAAGGCTGGTCGCTGGTCAACCAGTGAAACCACGGGGTCAGGTCTTGTTTCTTGCAAGGATTTGGACTAAGCGTTTCCTATCGCCGGCCAGATTCGCACTGCGACGGAGAGTCGAATCGTAGTCGGGCAGACCCACGCAAGAAACGAGACTTGCCGACTTGATCCCGTGGTCCGTGCAAAGTCGAGAGATACTGCACCGCCAGGACTCGGTAACATTGACCGCGATGAGCATCAAGATTAAACGCTATCTCCAGGCGCAGTACCCGATGCATGCCGGGGTACTCGGAAAGGTAGCGACGATCCCCCGCCTGCACAGGCGGGACATGGCATTGCCGGAGGCGGTCGTCCGGGTCGTCACCGGGCAGATGCTCTCCTCAAAGGCCGCCCACTCCATCTATCAACGGGTGCGCGACAAGGCCTCCGATCTCGGACTGGGTTCGTGGTTACTTGATTACGAGAGCCTCCGCGGTTGCGGCTTGAGCGGTTCGAAGGCACGAACCATCTGCGAGTTCGGCATCCGCATCGGTACCGATGCGAGCGCGCTGGATCACTGGTATTCGCTGTCGGCCGAGGATCTGGCCGAGGAGATCGGGTGCCACAAGGGCATGGGGGACTGGACCGCCTCGATCATCGCGCTTTTCTACGTCGGTCACGAGGACGTGTTCCCCTACGCCGACGGCAGCATTCGGCGGGCGATCGGGTTATTGGAAGGAAAGAGGCGCAGCAAGAAGCACCGCGTCGATCCGGAGCTGGCGGCGCCCTATCGTTCCTACCTCGCGCTTTATCTGTGGCGCGCGCTGGATACCGGCGTGATTGGGTGAGTGATGGTGGCGCTTGATTAATCTGTCCGGAGAACCCGGATTAGCTCACTGACCCCATTGCGCATGCATTGCACAGCTGAAGTAGAAGTTGAAGGCCGGCCTCGTCCGATCGGAAGAGGCCGGCGGCGTGCGATCCGCTGTGTTCAGCGCTTGAGCTCTACGATGATGGCGTGCACATCCTCCAAGTGTACTTGGGCGTGCGTGACGGGCGGGTTGATCAGCGCTGCGCCGTCTTTAGACGCCGCCGGCTTGGGTGTGCTGCCGTCCGGCAGCACGAACTGGGTCTTGCCTGCCTTGATCAGATAGACCACATGTGTGGGATGAGAATGCATCCCGACCGCGTCACCCTTCATCGCGCGGTACTCGTAGACCCGAACCCGGTCGTTTTCGTTCAGCACCCTCGCGTGACCGGGAGCGAGCGAAGTCAGGTCGGTCAATGGGTCGGGTACCTCCGATGCCTGGGCATCGGCGATCTCGATGAGGATGGCGTGCGAAGCCGTCTTGTGCTCCTGAGAATGCGGGTCCGGAGTGCTGATGAAGGCCTCACCGGTCCGCCCCACGCTCTCGTACCATCTGCCGTCCTGCGTGGTGAACCGCGTGGTGCCGCCCTCGAGCAGATACACCACAGTCAATGGGTGGGCGTGCAAGGGCACCTTGGTGCCGGCGGTCGGTTGGAAATCGATCACCCGGATTCTGCCGTCGTCGGCCAAGACCCTCGCCCCCGGCGCCACGGCAACGAAATCTCTAGCTACAGCAGGCGCGACCGCAGTAGCTGTTGGCGTGGGCGGGGCGGCGGGCGTCGGTTGTGCTGTCGGCGGCGCTGGTGTCGCGGCTGCGGGCGGCTCGGCGCACTTGCCGGAAGAGACGTTCGCATAGGTGCCGCACTCCAGGCTGCACTGACCGGCAGCCATCGTCCGGTTCATCGAGCTGATTGTCTGACCCTTTGTTTCCCCCTTGCATACGCAACAATAGTCGGCTGCGTACAGCATTCCGGTGCAAACCAGCAGCGGGATCGCCGTCAGAGCACGAACCATCGATCCGTGGGTGCGGTGCTGTTTCGAGTTCATTTCTCTCCCCCCTTTCCGACCAGTCAACAATCAATATACGCGTTACTCGCCAGCTTCGCTGGCGCGTCGTCTAGTTTAATCCTCCGGCTCCCCACACCCATCGCCGTGAATCGAACAGCCGATGTGTCAGGTCTTGTTTCCTGCAAGGGACAGCCGCGGGGTCACGGACAGGCGAGGAGTCAGGTCTTGTTTCTTGCAAGGATTCGGACTAGGCATCTCCCATGGCCCGCCCGCTTCCCATCGAATGCACGGGTGATTTGCATCACCGCACCTGCGGCGGCGACAGCGTGCCATGAGATTCTGGCGCGTATAACCGAACAATTACTTCTTGGCGGTATATTTGAATTTCTGGCCGCCGACGCTCGCTTCGTACATCAACCCGCCTTTGGCGACAGAAAAGGTTGCCATGCCCTTGTTGTAAGAACCGAGTGTGGAGGCGTCATGCTTGCCTCCGCTGGCGGTGGCGGAGGACCCGGTCGTGCTCGTGCCGGCCGACACGCCCGCAGTGATGGCGACAGCGGTCGCCTGGGCGCCGAACTCGAATTTGCCGGTGGTAAATTCGTCGAAGGCGCGCTTGTCCTGGAAGAAAATAATCTGGCTATAGCCCTGGCCGCCGAGCTGCCAACCAACTGTCAGCTGTGTCATCGAGGTGTCGCCTACATACGCACCGCCCTTGTAGACCCGGCCCTTGCCGTATGCGCCGCCAACGCCTACGCCGCCTTTGCCGATGGTCGGGAAAATCGCGTAACCATAACTCTTGCCGAAAAAGCTCGAACTTTGTCCGGCTTCCTTGAATATCTTGATGGTATCCGTGTAATCGTCCGCCCATGCGCTTCCGGACACACCGATCACAAACATAAAGACTGTGAGAAGGTTAAATCTGAGAAGCATCATTATTGAGTACCTCGGCAGTTGTGGAAATTGGCTTACACCGCGACAATCTTGGTTCTCTCTTGCCACGCTCTGATTCAGAGTAACTCAATTTTGAAAAGTTCGCGAGGTCGCGTCCCGCGAAGAACGAAAGATTCAGGTCTTGTCTCTCGGCAAGATTGCAGGACCGAGCCAAAGGGATATGCTTCGTATGTTTTTCCTGATCCACTAAGGACACCCCCATATGATCGAACGCCACGTTTTGCCCGGCCAGCCAAAGCCTTTCAGCCACTACTGCCACGTCGTGCGCGCCGACCGGCACGTCTGGGTTTCGGGTTCGGTTGGCATCAAACAAGACGGGACCATCCCGGATAGCACCGTCGAGCAATTCCGTGTTGCGCTCGACAGTGTGGACGCGTGCCTGCGTCACGCCGGCGCGAAGGCCGCGCAGGTCGTCAAAGTCACGATTTTCATGACCGATATCTCCGAGCGCCCGCTGATCAATCCGCTGCGAATCGAATACTTCGGTGAGAATCGGCCGGCCTCCACATTAGTGGAAGTGAGTGCGCTGGTCGATCCACGGCTGAAAGTGGAAATCGAAGCGGTCGCGTATATAGACGGCTAGT
>CAZYTR010000445.1:0-5989 GCA_964650365.1 uncultured Alcaligenaceae bacterium
TCGCTCAACATGGGTTCGATGAATTTCGGCCTGTACGAGATGCTGCAGCGTTTCACCGAATTCAAGCACGATTGGGAAAAGCCCTATCTTGCCGGCTCCGACGAGCGCATTTTCAAGAACACCTTCAAGGACATCGCCCACATCCTCGAGTCCTGCAGCAACAATGACACCCGCTTCGAGATCGAGTGCTACGACATCGGCCACCTGTACACCGCGGCGCACTTCCTCGATCGCGGACTGGTCAAGCCACCCCTGTTCATCCAATCGGTGTTCGGCATCCGCGGCGGCATCGGCCCTCACCCCGAAGACGTGCTGCACATGAAGCGCACCGCCGACCGGCTGTTCGGCGGCCAGTACCAGTGGTCGGTGCTCGGCGCGGGACGCAACCAGATGTACATCGCCACGCAGTCCGCGGTGATGGGTGGGAACGTGCGCGTCGGTCTGGAAGACAGCTTGTGGATCGGCAAGGGCCAATTTGCCAAGTCCAACGCCGATCAGGTCTCGAAGATCCGCCGCATCCTCGAAGAGCTGGGTCTCGAAGTCGCTACGCCCGAGGACGCGCGTAGGATTCTCAAGCTCAAGGGGAAGAACAACGTGAATTTCTAGACTTGGCCGCCAAGATTCTTTTCTATAACGTCTTGAGGAATACGCCAGGAGTGCCAGGAAATGCAAAAATCACGACCAGGAAACCACTGAATCCTACCGAGTGAGCCCCGCCAGGAACAAAAGACGCGCCGCAAGCAAGGCGAAGCCCGGCAGTAGCGCAAGTCCTCGTGCGCGCAAACCTAGCGCGCGCACGCCGGTGCGGCCGGCTGACCTTAAAAAAAGGCTCTCTGCGGCCGAACAGCGCTTGCAGGAAACCGACGAGAAGCTTCGGAGCGCTGCGGCGGAGCTGCTGAAGTCGTCGGAGAGGCTGCGCGATTCCCAGGCCGTTACCCGCAACACCCTCGATGCGCTCAAGGCCAGCCTGGACCGAGAGAAGCTTGCGCTGGCGTTCGCGGAAATCGGAACCTGCGAGTTCGACGTTAGCAGCCGCATGGTGCGCGCTTCGGAAATGAGCCTTCGCCTGTTCGGTATTCGTAGCGAGCACCCGGACGTTCCCTACGACCTGTTGCTCGAATCTATCCATCTCGAGGATCGTCCCCGTTTCACCCAGGCCCTCGAAGAGTGCCTCGGCGGTACCGGCAACCTGGACATCGAGTACCGGGTGTCCTGGCCCGACGGCACCCACCGCTGGCTGCGCACCAAAGGAGATGCGCTGCTCGATCTGGAGGGCGAACCAATCAAGGTCTTATGGGTGACCGAGGACGTGTCCCAGCGTAAGGACATGGATGCGCGGGTGCGCTTCCTTGCGCACCACGACCTGCTTACCGGCCTGCCCAACCGCACCCTGTTTCAGGACCGTCTTCACCAGGCGCTGGCATCGGCGAAGCGCATGGAGACCCGGGTCGCGTTGCTGTTCATCGACCTGGACCGCTTCAAGCACGTTAACGATTCCTTCGGACACCGCGCCGGCGACATCCTGTTGCAGACCGTGGCGGCACGGCTGCGCGGCTGCGTTCGCGAGACCGATACGGTGTGCCGGCATGCAGGTGACGAGTATCTCATCGTCCTGTCGGCGTTGCGCGAACCGGCCGAGGCGGCACTGGTCGCAGGCAAGGTGCTCGCCACCTTCGAGGAACCGTTCCTGCTCGACACGCAGGAAATCCAGATCTCGGCCAGCGTCGGCATCAGCGTCTATCCCGACGACGGCCAGACCATGGAAGATCTGATTCGAAACGCCGATGCGGCGATGTATTACTCAAAGAAACGCGGCCGCAACCGCTACGAATTTTTTACTCAGGAGCTGACCGCCCCGGTAGCCGAGCGCCTGGTACTGGCCAATCAGCTGCGCCGTGCCATCGAGCGCAACCAACTGGTCCTTCACTATCAGCCACAGTTCGACACCGCCAATGGCACTTTGCTGGGTGCGGAGGCGCTGGTTCGCTGGAACCACGACGAACACCGACTGCTGTTTCCGGAGAGTTTCATTCCCCTGGCGGAAGAATCGGACATCATCCATCTCATCGGTGAATGGGTGTTGAACGAGGCCTGCCGCCAGATCAACGCCTGGCAGACAAAGGGACTGCAGGTAGTCCCCGTGTCCGTCAACTATTCGGCGTTCCAGTTCCGCCGCGCCGACCTGGTCCAAGGCGTGGCGGCGGCGTTTGCCCGCCATAACCTCAAGCCGCATCAGCTCGAAATCGAACTCACCGAGAACGCGATCATGCAGGACCCGAAGGAAACTGCAAAGACGCTGGAGATGCTGCACGACATGGGGGTGAGCCTGTCCCTCGATGACTTCGGCACCGGCTACTCGAGCCTGAATTATCTGAAGCGCTTCCCGATCGACAAACTCAAGATCGACCGCAGCTTCGTCGCGGACCTGCCGCACGACATGAACGATTCCGCCATCGTGCAGGCAATCATCAATCTGGCGAAAAGCCTGCGGATGACGGTGATTGCCGAAGGCGTGGAAACCCGGGGCCAGCTCGATTTTCTGCGCGCCCTCGGCTGCGATGCTTACCAGGGCTACTTCGGTGGCCGGCCGATGGAGGCCGAACGTTTCGCGGCCATGCTCGTGTGAACGCGCTCAGTAACCGTCAACTACTTCATGATTTGCAGGTATGCTGCAGACGGCCAGAGCCGACATGAACGCTGCGATCACAAACATCCTGGTAGTAGACGACGACCAACGCCTGCGCGATCTGCTTAACCGCTACCTCGGGGAACAGGGATTCGGCGTGCACGCCGTTGCAAATGGCAGCGCGATGGAGCGTGTAATGGGCCGGGAAAGCGTGGATATGATCATCCTCGACCTGATGCTGCCGGGCGAAGACGGCGTGAGCATCTGCCGCCGGCTTCGCGCCGGGGGAAAGCGCACACCGATCATCATGCTCACGGCGAAAGGCGACGAAGCCGACCGCATCGCCGGGCTCGATATCGGCGCGGACGACTATCTGCCGAAACCATTTAACCCGCGTGAACTGGTCGCGCGGATCAAGGCGGTCTTGCGTCGTCAGTCGCCGGCATCGGCCCCGCCCGGTGCTCCCGACGACAGCAAGGCGCCGGTGCGATTCGGTCCTTTCGAGATCAATCTTGCCAACCGCACGCTCACCCGCAACGGCAAGCACGTCGGGCTGACGACCGGCGAATTTGCCATGCTCAAGGCGCTGGTCACGCATCCGCGCACGCCGCTGTCACGAGACCGGTTGATGGAACTGGCGCGCGGACGCGAGTACGGCGTCTTTGACCGCAGCATCGATGTACAGGTCTCGCGCCTGCGGCGACTGCTGGAGGAAGATCCGGCAAATCCACGTTACATCCAGACAGTATGGGGCGTGGGTTATGTTTTCGTTCCCGACGACTAGCGTCAGGCCGTTCGCGTCTGTCATGAACTGGGTTCCGCAATCCCTGCTGTCGCGCTCGGTTCTGCTGATCTCGGCGCTGCTGGTAGTCAGCCAGTTGATCTGGTTCGGCCTGTACCGGTCCTACAACGTGCGCACCCAGTCCGAATACCTCGCCAACCAGATTGCCGGTGTGATCAGCACCGTGAGCGTGGCGCTGGAAACCATGCCGCCGGCAGTGCGCCGCAAGTTCAGCGAAAGACTCCCGACGCATCACAATATCAAGGTGTTGCCGGCCACCGCCTGGAACGATGAGGACGTGCCGCTGCCGCCGTCCCCACTGCTGCGCGCCATCGGCGAGGCGTTGAAGCGCGAAGTCGCCGACGATGCGCAGGCACTGGCGCTGTTGGAGGACGCCACGCGGGCCCTCTGGATCAAGATCAAAGTCAACAATCAGGCCTACTGGGTGGTATTCCCGCCCGAGGCCCGCGGTTCGGCCTCAGCCTGGGCCTGGACCGGCTGGAGCGTATTCGGGCTGACGCTGGCAATCGCCGGCGGGCTGTTGCTGATGCTGCGGGTGAACCGGCCGCTGCGGGCGCTTGCCACCGCCGCAGAGCAAATCGGCGCCGGCAAGACACCCCTTCCGCTCGACGAAAAAGGCCCCACGGAAATTCGCTCGCTGTCCCACGCGTTCAACCAGATGACTTCCAACCTGAAACAACTGGACAATGATCGCGCGGTCCTGCTCGCCGGAATCTCGCATGATCTGCGCACGCCGCTTTCCAGGTTGCGGCTCGGTATCGAGATGCTAGGCGAGGCCGGAGATCACGCGTTGAAGGACGGCATGATCCAGGATATCGAGGACATGGACACCATCATCAACCAGTTCCTCGACTTTGCCCGCGAGGGCGGCAACGAACCATCCCGCAGCGGTGAGGACCTCAACCAGATCGTCTCCAGCGTGTGCGAGCGATTCTCGCGCATGGGCAAATCGGTGACCACCAATCTGGGTACGCTGCCTCCCCTCACGCTGAAACCGACCGCGACCCAGAGGATGGTGACCAATCTGGTGGACAACGCGCTGCGTTACGGCGGCGGCGAGATCGAGGTCAGGACCGAATGCGTCGACGGACACGCGCTTGTTCGGGTCCTCGATCGCGGCCCCGGGATTCCGGAGTCGGAAGTCTCGCGCGTGATGCAACCTTTCACCCGGCTCGAGGCCTCGCGTAGCGGGGCCAAGGGCTCCGGACTTGGACTGGCGATCGTCGAGCGCGCAGCCCGCATGAACGGCGGCAGCGTAAAGCTGATGCAACGCGAGGGCGGCGGACTCGAGGCCCGGGTCGAACTGCCCACCGAGACTCAGAAGGCGGCCTGAAAATCAACGTACTTTGGCCACAGATCACACAGAAGAACAAGATCAAGAGCGTTGACGCAAAGGGCGCAGAGGGAAAAAGAGAGAACGCAAAGAAAGATGAGACGGATCTCGGAACGGACTGTGTTGCCAATTTGTGTCCGCCTTCATGCCTGCATCCCGCATCAATTTCCTACAAATTCCTTATTGTTTTTCTCCGCGTTTTCGGCGGCTCAAGATTTCGCCTTTACCAAAGGCCAGCGGCCGATGATCTCGTAGCGAGAGCCTTCAGGCGCGGGTATTGATTGCACCAGGACGAAGTCTTCCACTTCCCACTGTATTGCCGGCAGCGAGCCAGGCAACGGTGCGCATTGCGCTTTCCTGATCAGCGTTACATGCGGATTGTAGGGCCGCAGCTCCATCTCGAATCCTGCGCCACGCAACCAGGCTTCCATTCCCGCGGCCAGTCCGCGCAGCGGATCGGGCAGACGCGACGGCCCAACCCAGGCAATGCCGTTGCGCGGCCAACAACCCCAGCAGTCGAGCGTCAGTGTGAACCTGGCAACGGTCGAGACGGCCGGCGGCGCCAGCAATTCAGAGAGCCGTTCGCTGTCAACGTCACCGACAAAAGCGAGGGTGAGGTGAATGCTGTCATCGCGGGTACGTCTGCCGCCGACCAGTCGATGCATGCGTCGCGCCGCCCCGGCGAGAGCACGGCCGACGCGCCGATCGGGCCACAGCGCGTAAAAGACGCGCGCTCTTTGCGGATTCAACGACGGCCGAATTCCACCGGCTGCCGGGATTCAATCAGGGCGATCGCCTCCGCCGCAATGCCCTCACCGCGGCCGGCAAAGCCAAGCCTCTCGGTGGTCTTCGCCTTCACGTTTACACGCTCCCTGGCGATGGCCAGATCGGCCGCGATGTTGGCGACCATCGCGGGTATGAACGGGGCCACCTTCGGTGCCTGGGCGATGATGGTGGCGTCCACATTGATCACGTGGAAGTGATTCTTCTCCAGCAAGGCGGCGACCTCACGCAACAGCCAACGGCTGTCCGCACCGCGATATGCAGGATCGGTATCGGGAAAATGACGACCGATGTCGCCGAGCGCCGCGGCGCCCAGCAGCGCGTCACAGAGCGCGTGCAACAACACGTCCGCGTCCGAGTGTCCCGCCAATCCCTTCTCGTAGGGGATGGAAACTCCGCCGATGATCAGCGCTCGTCCCGCCACCAGCGCATGCACATCGAATCC
>CAZYTR010000446.1:0-14336 GCA_964650365.1 uncultured Alcaligenaceae bacterium
CTCCGACATGGCGGCTCTGATTTCCCACAGCCGCGCAACGCAGGTGGACTGGGTCGGCACCTCGATGGGCGGGCTGGTCGGAATGCTCCTTGCCGCGCGACCCGATTCGCCCGTCCGCCGCCTGGTGATGAATGACGTCGGCGCCGTCATCCCCAAAGCGTCGCTGGCGCGACTTTCCAGTTACGTCGGCAAGGATCCACGCTACGCTTCCTTCGACGAATTCGAGCAGTACATGCGCGCCATATCCGCACCCTTCGGCTCGCTCACCGATGCCCAGTGGCGGCGCCTGGCGCAGACCAATGGGCGAGAGTTTGAGGACGGCCGCTGGGGCCCGAACTACGATCCGGCGCTGGGGCTGGCCTTTCGGGTCCAGCCGACCGATATGGTGCTTTGGCCGTTCTGGGACCAGGTGCGCTGCCCGACGCTACTGCTACGCGGCGCCGAATCGGACCTGCTGCTCGCGGAGACGGCGCAGGAAATGACCCGGCGCGGCGCGAAGGCAAAGCTCGTCGAGTTCGCCGGCATCGGCCACGCGCCAATGCTGATGGCAGAGGATCAGATTCGCGTCGTTCGCGATTTTCTGCTTAACAGATGAACCACGGTGGACACAGAGGACACGGAGGAAGGGCAAGAGCACAAAGCATTCGACTGTTAAAACCCGGCATCGGTGGTCACTTTGGCACCGGACCTGCTTTCCACTCCCACGTGCTCGTCCTCGTTTTGGTTTTCCTCCGTGTCCTCTGTGTCCTCCGTGTTTCCAGATCTTGTCCTGTCGGCAGAGCGTTTCTATGATTGCAATAGACTGGGGAACATCAAGCTTCCGGGCATATCGTCTTGGCATTGATGGACACGTGCTCGATACGCGCTCCGCGCCAAAAGGCATCCTGTCGGTGGAGAACGGCGCGTTCTCCGCGGTGCTGGAAGCGCAGACCGGAGACTGGATCGCGGCGGGCGATGGACCGGTGGTGATGAGCGGAATGATCGGCAGCCGCCAGGGCTGGCTGGAAGTACCCTACGCCGCCTGCCCTGCCGGATTCGAGGAAATTGCGGCCGGCATGCGCAAGGTAAGCTGGGACGGTGGCGCGGCCTGGATAGCGCCGGGACTCACCTGCCGCGACGAGGCGGGCATTGCGGACGTGATGCGCGGGGAAGAGGTACAGATCCTCGGCGCGCTGGACGGGCTCGGGCCAGGAGAGCATACGGTCTGCCTGCCCGGGACCCACAGCAAATGGGTCGAGGTGTCCGAAGGAAGGATCGCACGCTTTTCCACCCACATGACCGGCGAGGCGTTCGCCGTTTTCAAAGCGCATAGCATCCTCGGCAAGATGATGAACGACGGCGCAAACGACGCTGCCGCCTTCGAAGACGGCGTGCGCCGCTCGGCCGACGCGGGCGGCCTGCTCCATCACCTGTTTGGCGTCCGGGCGCGCGGCCTGTTCGGCGAACTCGCTCAAGCCGCCTCGGCTTCGTATCTCTCCGGTATTCTTATCGGCCATGAAATCCGCTCGGCGCACGGCGCACAGGACTGCGTGCACCTGCTGTGCAGCGCAGTGCTCGCGGAAATTTACACTCGTGCCTTCACCGTGTTGGGGATCGAAGCGCGGGCACTTGACCCAGATTCCGTGACCAGGGGACTGTCACGCCTCGCAGCTTATCTATGAACATCGAAGCTTTCGGCGACTGGCTGAGGCGCTGGCCATTGGTGGCGATCCTGCGTGGGATCAAGCCCGGCGAAGTGCTGGACATTGGCGCTACGCTGGTCGAAGCCGGCTTCACGATCATCGAGGTGCCGCTCAATTCGCCGGAACCTTTCGCGAGCATCGAGCGCCTGGCCAAACGCCTGGGCGACAGGGCGTTGGTCGGCGCGGGCACGGTGACCGACTGGGAACAGGTGACGAAAATCGCCGACGCCGGCGGCAGGGTCATCGTCATGCCGCACGCTGACGAGCGCGTGGTCGAAGCTGCGAAGCGCCTCAATCTCTTCGTGGTGCCGGGCTTCGCCACGCCGACCGAAGCCTTCCGGATGATCAGCGCTGGCGCGGACGCGATCAAGCTGTTTCCCGCGGAGGCCAATCCGCCGAAAGTGTTGAGGTCGTTGCGCGCGGTGCTGCCGAAGGAAGTGCCAATACTGCCGGTGGGCGGCATCACGCCGCAAAACATGAATGACTACTGGGTCGCGGGCGCCGACGGATTTGGACTTGGCTCGGCGCTGTACAAACCGGGCATGACCACCGAGCAGGTCGCGCAAACGGCAGCGGCGTTTCGCTCCGCTCTGCAGGCGTTGCCGAAAAGGCCGTGAATATCATGAATGTCGTGAAGCAAGAAGACGTGAATGCCGTAAAGGCTTAGAGCCTGTATAGCGGCCGAACCGATTTCGCGAAATTCACGTTATTCACGACATTCACGATATTCACGGCCTTCACGGCCTTCACGATATTCACGGCCTTTACGGCTCTTCGTCGTTCGCCAGTATCTTCGACATCGTCAGGTTTTCTCCTGCGATCATGTCCACACCGTTCTGCGCGAAGCGCATGGCTGCGGCGAGTGGGCGTTGATCTTTCTCGTGGTCGAGCGACCATTGCGCGTGGCGGCAGAGAAGCATCACCGCGAACGCGCGTCCAAGCGTCATGGCAAAGCGCCGCGCGCCGGCTTCCAGGGCATCGCCTGAAGTCTGCGTAATCCAGCTCTGGGCGTTTGACAGCGCGCTCCGGGCCGCTTTGACGCAGGCAAGCAGCCGCATATCGCGAACGGCAGAAGCAAGCGTTTCCACTTCGATCTGAAGCGCGCCGAGCGCGTTTCCCGTTTGAAGCGCGCGCAGCGCGTCCAGCGCCAGCACATTGGTCGTCCCTTCCCAGATCGAGAATACCTGTGCGTCGCGCAGCAGCATGGGAATCCCTGTGTCCTCGACATAGCCCGCCCCGCCGAAGCTCTCGACGATCTCTGGCAGCACCGCCACCGCCTGCCTACCGGTGGTGAGTTTCGCAATCGGCGTGAGTAGCCGCAGCAGATCCTTGCCGCCGCCATCGAGGCTGTCGGTCTCGTCGCGGCCGAGCAACTCGACCGCATAGAACGTCAGTTGAAATCCGGCCTCGTACTCCGCCTGCAGGCCGGCCAGTGTATCTACGTGCAGCGGCTTGTCGGCGAGCGGCGCACCGAACGCCACGCGCGTTTTCGCGTAGTCGCGCGCCAGCGCCAACCCGCGGCGCATGTAGGACACTGCACTTACGGCATTCCAGGTACGGGTGACGTTGAGCATCGGCGCGATGTTGCGCACGCCTTCGGACTCCCCCGCCACCGCCCAGGCTGGGGTGCCGTCGAGCGTGAGTTCGGCCGTGGGCACCTTGCGCGTGCCGAGCTTGTCCTTGAGGCGGTGTACCAGAATGCCGGCAAGCCGCCCGTTCGCGTCGCGAGTCTCGAGGAAGAACAGAGCCAGACCCTTACCGCCACCAGGATTGCCCTCCGGCCGCGCGAGCGTCAGCGCCATCTGCGAAGCGACCGACGAGGTGAACCACTTGCGGCCATAGAGCCGCCAGCGGTCGCCGTCCCTGCGGGCAATGGTCTCGGAAGTGCCGACGTCGGAACCGCCGGTGCTTTCGGTCATCCACTGGCCGCTGGTCCAGAAATGCGCGGGATCGCGCGACGTCAGCCGCGGCAGCGCGCGCGCGATCAGAGCCTGATTGCCCGACGACACCAGCGCCCGCGCCGCGCCGTCGGTCATCGCCAGCGGGCAGCTATAAACATCGGTCGACGGTGTGAACAAATGCACCAGCGCGAACTGGTGGATGCGCGACAAACGCCCGTGCTTGCGTTCATAGGCGGTGGCCACCAGCCCCCTTTCGGCGGCGATGCGCTCGGCCAGTTTCCACAGCGGCGAGACCTCGACGAGATCGACGCGGTTTCCCCATGCGTCCCAGGGCGTGTGCCTCGGCTCGTTGAGACGGTCGGCGATCTGCGTCCGGTAAAGCTCGCCGCCCGCGAGAGCGCCCAATTCGCTCAGCTCGGGCGCGATCGCCGCCAGCACTTCGGGGGGCAATGCGCGCGCGAGGTAGGAGCGCAGCACGCGATCAGAGGTGTACTGATTGTCCAGCTGCGGTGCCGGTTGATTGAACGGCATGTTGAGTCCGTGACTGCGTGACGAGATGAAGCCGTGACTGTCGTGACTATCGTGACTATCGTGAATGTCGTGAATGCCGTAAAGGCTTGGAGACGGTATTCACGACATTCACGACATTCACGGTAGTTACGGCACTCACGTCTTCTTGCTTCACGACATTCACGGTAGTTACGGCACTCACGTCTTCTTGCTTCACGACATTCACGGCCGTTACGACATTCACGTCATTCACGACATTCACGGATCAAATACCGATGCAAAGGTATTTGATTTCCAGATATTCCTCGATTCCGTACTTCGACCCTTCCCGGCCGATGCCGGACTGCTTGACCCCGCCGAAGGGCGCGACTTCGTTGGAAATGAGCCCGGTGTTGACGCCGACCATGCCGGACTCGATGCCTTCGCCTACGCGCCAGATGCGGCCGACGTCGCGGGCGTAGAAATAGGCAGCCAGCCCGAACTCGGTGTCGTTGGCCATGGCCACGCCTTCCTCTTCGGTCTTGAATCGGAACAGCGGCGCCACCGGCCCGAAGGTTTCCTCCCTGGCCACCTTCATGGTGGTGTTCACGCCTGTGAGCACCGTCGGCTCGAAGAACAGGCCGCCGAGCGCGTGTTTCTTGCCGCCGACCACGATTTTCGCGCCCTTGGAAACCGCGTCCTGGATGTGCTCCGCGACTTTCGCCACCGCATTTTCGTCTATCAGCGGACCGATGTTGACGCCTGTCTCGGTGCCGCGGCCGACCTTGAGCGCCCTCACCTTCTCGGCGAGTTTGGCGGCGAAGCTGTCGTACACGCCGTCCTGTACCAGGATGCGGTTGGCGCAAACACAGGTCTGACCGTTGTTGCGGTATTTGGAAATCATCGCGCCTTCGACTGCCGCGTCGATATCCGCGTCGTCGAAGACCAGGAACGGCGCGTTACCTCCGAGTTCGAGCGAGACTTTCTTGATCGTGTCCGCGCTCTGTTTCATCAGCACCGCACCGACTTCCGTGGAACCGGTGAAGCTGATCTTGCGCACCTTGGCGTTCGATGTCAGTTCGCCGCCGATCTCCTTCGCGCTGCCGCTGACTATGTTGATGACGCCTTTGGGTATGCCTGCGCGCTCCGCGAGTTCAGCCAGCGCAAACGCAGAGTAAGGCGTCTGGGTTGCCGGCTTGATCACCACCGTACAGCCCGCGGCGAGCGCCGGTGCCGCCTTGCGGGTGATCATCGCCGCCGGAAAGTTCCACGGGGTGATCAAACCGCACACGCCGACCGGCTGCTTGATGACCACCAGGCGCTTGTCGGCCTGGTGCTGCGGAATCACGTCGCCATAGATGCGCTTGGCTTCCTCGGCGAACCACTCGATAAAGGACGCAGCGTATCCAATTTCACCCTTGGCCTCGGCCAACGGCTTGCCCTGCTCGGTGGTCATGATCAGCGCCAGATCGTCGGTGTTGGCGATCAGCAGCTCGAACCACTTGCGCAAAATGTTGGCGCGCTCCTTGGCCAGTTTCGCGCGCCACGCCGGCAATGCGGCGTTCGCCGCTTCGATGGCACGGCGTGTTTCTGGCGCTCCCATCTTCGGAATGTTGCCGATCACCGAGCCGTCGGCGGGATTGGTGACGTTGATTGTCGCCTTCGAGTCGGCATCCCGCCATTCACCGTTGATGTAGCCTTGTTGGCGGAAAAGCCGCGAATCCTTCAGGGGGAGGACGAATTTGGCATCGCGGGGAGAGTTCATGATGATCTCCGAATTGAGCAAGTGAGTCGTGAAAATCGTGAATATCGTGAATGTCGTGAATGCCGTAAAGTCAGGCCCCATCTTTTTTGCGTACGGAACGCGCTAAACCACGGAGCATCTGTCCAATTCTGGTAGTAGAAGCTTGTAGCTTCTCCAATACGCCAGGTTTTGCCAAATCGACCCGTATCGCTATCTCAAGCTGAGTATCTAACTCGCTTGCAGAACCAAGCGCAAAATGCAGAAACTGAGTGAACTCTTTGCTGCTTTGCCTGGCGGCCCCTTCGGCGACATTGCTGGCGATGGAAACCGCTGAACGGCGCATCTGTGACACCATGTCATATTGCTCGTTCTTGGGAAACGACTTGGTGACTTTGTACACCTCAGTGGCCAGATCAACGGCGAGACGCCATACATCGAGATCCTTGTGTGATTTCATGCTTGGCCCCGTCTCCCGTAGTTACGGTATTCACGACATTCACGGCATTCACGATATTCACGACATTCACGGCGGTTCCGGCATTCACGACAGTCACGATAGTCACGCCCAGACACCTTCGTCAGAAGGTGCCTGGATACGCCCCACCATCAATGAGGAAATTCATTCCGGTGATATAACCCGCCTGCCTGCTGCACAGATAGGCACACGCGTCGCCGAACTCGTCGGGGTTGCCGAACCGTCCGGCCGGCACCGTTTTCATCCGCGCCAGATGTACTTCCTCCACCGGCTTGCCCTGCATTTTGGCGGCAGCCTGGCTGCTGCTCTTAAGCCGGTCGGTGTCGAACATCCCGGGCAACAGATTATTGATGGTGACGTTGTGCGCCACGGTTTTTCGGGCGATGCCGGCGACGAAGCCGGTGAGCCCGGTGCGCGCGCCGTTGGACAGCCCGAGGATATCGATGGGCGCCTTCACCGCGCTCGAGGTGATGTTGACGATGCGGCCAAACTTGCGCGCGATCATGCCGTCCACCGTGGCCTTGATCAGCTCGATCGGGGTGAGCATGTTGGCCTCGAGCGCGGCAATCCACATGTCGTGGGTAAAGTCACGGAAGTCGCCAGGCGGCGGCCCGCCGGCATTGTTGACCAGGATGTCGGGATCCGGGCAGGCGGCGAGCGCTTCCCTGCGACCGGCCTCGGTGGTGATATCCGTGGCTACGATGTTCACCTTGACGCCGGTGGCCTTGCGGATTTCATCAGCCGTGACTTCCAGTGTCTCGCGACCGCGCGCGAGGATAGTGACGTTGACGCCTTCGCGGGCCAGCGCGAATGCGCAACCCTTGCCGAGTCCTTTGCTGGCGGCGCACACCAGGGCGGATTTTCCTTTGATGCCGAGATCCATGGAGTTCGATCCTTTTTGTCCGTGTCTTTTTCGAATGTCCGGCCGGCCGGCCGGGGGCGAATATCCTGACGCAAGCAGGCGGGTTTTGCAAACCGCAATAATGTCCTGATCGGGCCGCCGCGTGCCGCGATATAATCGCCGCCGCCGGCCATAATGCAAGCACTCATGATCCCGCGCCCCCTTCTGCCGTACGTTCTCGCCTGCGCGTGTTTTCTCGCAGGTTGCGCAACCGGCCCCAATCCCCGCGATCCGTACGAGGGCTTCAACCGAAAGGTATTCGCGTTCAACGAAGGCCTGGACAAGGCCGTGCTCAAGCCCGTCGCGAAAGGATACGAAAAAGTCCTGCCGCAATTCGCGCGTACCGGGTTGACCAACTTCTTCAACAATATAGGAATGGTGGTTACGACGTTCAACGATGCGGTCCAGCTCAAAGGCGAAAAGGTGCCGGTGGACATCGCCCGCTTCGCCACCAATCTGACCTTCGGCATCTTCGGCCTGATCGACGTGGCAACCGAACTCAAGATCGAGAACCGCGACGAGGATTTCGGCCAGTCCCTGGGTTACTGGGGTGTGGGCAGCGGGCCTTACATTGTGCTGCCCTTCTTCGGGCCGAGCAACTTGCGCGATGCTCCGGGACTGGCGGTGGATTTCGTGATCAGCCCGTATTACTACGTGTTGGAAGACGAGGCGGGTGTCCGCTGGGGACTGCTGGCCGTCAATATCGTGAACACGCGCGCCAATCTACTGCCCGCGGATAAATTTCTGGATGAAACAGGCGTGGAGCGTTACGCGTTCCTGCGCGATATCTACCTTCAGCGGCGAGAATACCTGATCCACGACGGCAATCCGCCGGTCTCGACGACCGGCCCGCGCCAGAAGAGCCTGCGCGAACTGGAGGAGGAAGACCTGCAGGATGAGCCGGTTTCTCCACAGGAGAAGCCGTGAATATCGTGAATGTCGTGACTGTCGTGAATTTTGCAAAATCGGTTCGGCCGCTATACAGCGTCTAAGCCATTACGGCATTCACGTCTTCTTGCTTCACGACATTCACGATATTCACGGTATTCACGACATTCACGACATTCACGACCGTCACGCCGTCACGGCTTCATCCGCCAGCATTTGTGAATCTTCCTGTTGCGGAAATCGGGTGGTACGGTTTGCGCGGAGATGTCGGTGACGTTCAGCCCCGCGAGCGCGGCGGTATCGAGGCGGAAGCTGCGCAAGTTGGTCGAGAAAAGCAGATCGCCTGATGGTGCGAGAATCTCGACGCAGCCACGGATCAACTCCACGTGGTCGCGTTGTACGTCGAGCACGCCCTGCATGCGCTTCGAATTCGAGAAGCTGGGCGGATCGAGCACGATCAGATCGTAGCGCTGCCCGGCGGCGGCTTCGTCCCGGACAAACCGGCGCGCGTCTGCCTGAACCAGCCGATGGCAACCGGTGTCCATGCTGTTGAGTTCGAAATTGCGCCTGGCCCAGTCCAGGTAGGTGTTCGACAAATCGACGCTGGTGCTGGTTTTCGCGCCGCCTGCGGCTGCATAGACCGAGAAACTTCCCGTATAGCAGAAAAGATTGAGCGCGTGCCTGCCTGCCGCGAGGCTTTGCACCAGCGCCCGCGTCTGACGGTGATCTAGGAACAGCCCGGTGTCCAGATAGTCGGTGAGGTTGACGATAAAGCGGTGTCCGCCCTCGGCAACGATAAAATCCTCCCCTCGCGGCCCCAGCTTGCGGTACTGGGCTTGCGGACGTTGGCCGTGGCGCTGTTTCAGCACGACTTGCGGGAGCGGCAATTCGAGCGCCTGTGCCGCACCAGCATGCATTACCGATCGCCATTCTCGCTGCGCCCGCACGTCCGCAACTGGCACGCTGTACTCCTGCAATTGGGCGCGCTGGCCGTACAGATCCAGTGCGAACGCCAGTTCCGGAATGTCGCGGTCGTATACCCGGAAGCACTCGATACCTTCTCTTCGCGCCCATTTCTTCAAGTGTTTGTAATTCTTGGCGATGCGATTGAGGAACATCTGCGCCTGGGTCGCGGTCGGTAACATGGATTGCGGATTGCAGAACCCGGTTTGAAGGATGGTCGGGCAAGAAAACGGGGCAGAAAAACGCCCGAAATGAGTCTAAACTTACATCAGGAACTTCATCAAAATATGATGCCAACCTTCCACTGCCCCCTCAAGGCCATCGTATTGTCGGCGCTGATCGCTGCCGGCGGGCCGGTTTTTGCCCAGAAAGAGGCCAGCTGGTACAGCGGCTACAGCAGCGGCTTCTGGGGCTTGGGCGATTCGGTCGGGGTCCGGGGTACGCTGCCTGGGGTGTTCGGACTACCGGGCAGCAGCCCGGAGGGCCAGTCGGCATCGAGGTTTTTCAGCGGCTACCGCATGTCCGAGTCTTTTGCCATCGAGGGGGCGCAGACCAGCTTCGGCCTGAGCGGGTCGGCCTGCGGCGGCGATCCCCTGACCGGTGACTCGTACCGGTCCTGCTACGGCTCGGCGTGGAGTGTCTCGGGTGTGGCTACCTTTCCCTTCCAATCGATCGGCTTGGCGCTGTACGGCAGGATGGGAATGCACTATTGGCAGAATAGCTCGCAGGACGAGGGCGCCAGCAATCGCGCCCTGGACGATCTCGGCACTGTGTATGGAATCGGCCTGAGCTACGAGTTTTCGGAGGCCGTGACTTTCCGCGCCGAATCGGAACGATACACCGACCTCTCGGGTAATAACGGCAACGGTCCCAGCCCCGGCATCGGACTGGACGCCAGCGTTCATTCGATTGGACTATCCATCAAGTTCTGAGAGGCCGTGAATGACGTGAATATCGTGAATGTCGTGAATACCGTCTCTAAGCCTTTACGGCATTCACGTCTTCTTGCTTCACGACATTCACGGTAGTTACGGCATTCACGTCTTCTTGCTTCACGGTAGTCACGACATTCACGGCATTTTCGACATTCACGGCTTCCTCGTCGTGAGCCAAATCCCGCCAAATACCAGCGCCGCCCCGGCGAAGTGGTAAGCGTACAGCCGCTCGCCGAGGAAAATCACCGATAGCAACGCGCCGAACACCGGCATCAGGTGCACGAACAGTCCCGCCTTGTTCGGACCGATCTGCGCAACGCCACGATTCCAGAACAGATAGGCCACGATGGAAGGCAAGGTGGCGTAGTAAGTAAGCGCCGCGACGGCGGAGAGGGAAACCGCAAAACCTCCGCGCGTGAACAGTTCCCACAGGTAAAACGGCAACAACAACGGCAGGCCGAGCAGCAGCATGGCGGCCAGGAAACCGATGGCGGTCAGCCCGGGCGGCCGGCGGCGCAGCACGATGGTGTAGACCGCCCACAGGAACATCGCTGAAATCAACCACAGGTCGCCGCGGTTGAATTTCAGCTCCGCGAGTATCTGCGGCTCACCGCGCGCAACAATCACCGCGACCCCCGCCAGCGACAGCCCCACGCCCATTGTCTGCCAGGTTCCGAGGCGCTCACCGAACGCCAGCCACGACATCACGATGATGAGGATTGGCGTGATCGAGTTGAACAACACACCGTTGGTCGCTGCCGTGTACTGCAAACCGACGTAGATCATGGTGTTGAACAGCGTCGCGCCCAGGCTGCCCAGCAGCGCGAGGGTGAGCCAGTTGGCACGCACGACATGCCAGTTGCGCTTGAGTTCCGGGGCGGCAAACGGCACGAGGATCAGCAACGCAACGGCCCAGCGCCAGAATCCCATCGCCACCGGGGGGATGTCGCTGCGCATCGCCCGCCCGACCACCCAGTTGCCGGCCCAGAACAGAGATGCCAGCGTCAACAACAAGTAAGGGGACGGATTCTTCAAACCTGATTCCTTAGATCTTCACCGCTAAATCTTCACCGCAAAGATTCTTTTCTATACCCCCTTGAGGGGTACGCAAAAGCGCGAAGGGAACGCAAAGGAAAGCAAAACAATGTGAGGGTAAAAAGCAACAAGGTGGGTAGTTGGGCCACCGCAATATGTCGACCGGGTGGGGCAAATCGGAATCCCCCCGCTTTTTGACACGCTTCGTTGGTTTTCTCTGCGTTCCCTCTGCGTCTTTGCGCCTTTGCGGTTAGTTTGAATGTACTTAGTTCAATCGCGCCGATTGGCGCTGCAGTTCGACGATGCGGCTGCGGATTTCGTCGCGGTCATCGCAGCCCGCGGCGAGTTCCAGATAGCGCTCGAAATCCGCGAGTGCGGCGCGGGAACACTCGAGTTCCTCGTAGATCATTCCCCGGTCGCGCAGCTCTGGGGGCTGATCGGGCACGGTGGCGATGATCCAGTTCAGGATGGGTAGCGCGCGATCGAACTGCTGGCTGCGCAGGTAGATGGCCTTGAGGTTGCGCAGCAGGCGCAGGATGATCTCCTTCTTGCCGGCCGCGCCCAGCATGCCGGCGACGGTAGCGAGCGAATCCTCGCTGTCGCGCACTTCGCCCAGACGCTTTTGAAGATCCATGACTCCCAGTGAAATGCCCCCGGAGTACGGATCGAGCACCACGGTGCCTTCGGGCAACGCGCACTTCACCAGGAAGTGCCCGGGAAAACTCACGCCCTGCAGCGGCACGCCGATGCGGCCGCCGATTTCCATGTACAACAGGCTGAGCGTGATCGGAATGCCGAGCCGGCGGTCCAGCACCTCGTTCAGGCAACTGTTGCGCGGGTCGTAGTAGTCTGTCTCGTTGGCGGCGAAACCAAGTTCCGCGAACAGGTATTCGTTGAGCGCCTGGATGCGTTGCGAGAGGCCTGAATCCGGATCGACGCGCGACTGGAGCGTTCTGGCCAATTGTTCGACGTGCGCCAGATGGTGCGCGACATCAAGATCGGGATAAGCGTGGGTGGCAATCAGAAGCGCGGCTTCGGCAAGATCGATTGCTTCTTCCGGGCCGGAAACCACCTGTTGCAGGCGTTCGCTTGTCAAGCCTGCGGGCCGGACTTCCGTTGGGGACGGATAGCGCGCACTCAACTCGACATGTCCTGCTTCTCCGCGACCGGCGGGAGGAATAGAGCGGCAACTTGCTTCTTCGACGCTTGCGGCCGCGGCGCGGCGCTCTCGACGTCGGCTAGTGTGGATGCAGGCGCGTCATACGGTCTGGAGAACAGCGGGTCCGCGGGCTGCGGGCTGCGCACAGGCGGATTGCGGCCGGAATGGGGACGGGGAACCTCGCGATGCCGGTTTTCGCCGCCACGGCTTTGGTCGCGCCGGCCTTCCGGACGGCGGTCTTCCCGGTTGCGCGATTCTCCGCGTGGCGCGGGCGTACGCTTGAAGTCTTCGGCCTCTGCGACCGGCAACGTGATCTTGAGCAGTTTTTCGATCGCGGCCAGTTTCTCGCGTTCATCGTCGGCCATCAGAGCTATAGCCTCGCCGGTCAGTCCGGCGCGGCCCGTGCGGCCGATGCGGTGCACGTAATCTTCGGGCGAGCCGGGCAGGTCGAAGTTGATTACGTAGGGCAGTTGTTCGATGTCCAGTCCGCGCGCGGCGACATCGGTGCCGACCAGAACCTGCGTGCGGCCTTCCTTGAATTCGGCCAGCGCCTGCGTGCGCTCGCCCTGGGTGCGATCGCTGTGAATCGCCGCCGCGGCAATGCCCTCCTTGGCCAGCTTGTAGGCGAGCCGGCTGGCGCCGATCTTGGTGTTGCAGAACACCAGCACCTGGCGCATGTCGCGCGAGCGGATCAGGTGGGTGAGCAGATCGCGCTTGGCGCTCGCATCGACGTGGTACACCTGGTGCGTCACGGTCTCGACCGCCGAATTGCGGCGGGCGACCTCGACGTTCACGGGGTTCTTGAGCAACTGCTTGGCCAGCCCGCGAATGTCGTCGGAGTACGTGGCGGAAAACATGACACTCTGGCGCTGCGCCGGCAGCAACGACAGGATGCGCTTGATGTCGGGCAGGAAGCCCATGTCGAGCATTCGGTCGGCTTCGTCCAGGACCAGGAACTGCACCTGCGAAAGGTTGACGGTCTTCTGCTGCACGTGGTCGAGCAGGCGTCCGGGGGTCGCGACGAGGATTTCCACCCCCGCGCGCAGTTCAGCGATCTGCGGATCGATGTTGACTCCACCGTAGACCACCGCGGAACGCAATGCGATGTGCTTGCCGTAAGTCTTGACGCTTCCTTGCACCTGCGCGGCCAGTTCGCGGGTCGGCGTCAGGATCAGCGCGCGCACCTGGTGACGCGCGGGCGAGACGCTGTTGTTGGCGAACTCCTTCAGCCGCTGCAGCATCGGGAGCGTGAAACTCGCGGTCTTGCCGGTACCGGTTTGAGCGGCGGCCATGACGTCCTGGCCGAGGAGGATGGGGGGGATCGCCTTTGCCTGGACCGGCGTAGGCTCGGTGTAACCCTGATCAGCGATCGCTTGCAACAACTCCGGGGCGAGCCCCAGATCCGAAAACGACATTAATTTGAACTCCTGCATCGTTCGATTCAACGATGCGATTGACGCCGGAACCGGCAGGCTGTGTCCGTCCCGGACTTGAATTGAGGGCGCATGGTACAGGATAAGCTGCGATTCCGAAAGGGTTTTTTAGGTTCCGTGAATATCGTGAATGCCGAAAATGCCGTGAATATCGTGAATGTCGTGAAGCAAGAAGACGTGAATGCCGTAATGGCTTATAGGCTGTATGGCGGTCGAACCGATTTTGAGAAATTCACGCTATTCACGATATTCACGGTAGTCACGATATTCACGGCCCTTATGGCACTTCGGGCCTTGCACGGCGCATCCACTCGTTCAAAACCTGGTAGCCGACGGCAAGAAAAGTCGGCCCGAGAAACACACCGATGAATCCGAATGTGAGCACGCCACCGAGCACCCCGAGGAACACCAGAATGAACGGCAGATGACTGCCGCGGCTGATGATGATCGGCTTGAGGAAGTTGTCCACGAGGCTGATGACCAGAAGGCCCCACAAGCCCAGGAAAATCGCCGAGCCGACCGACCCCTGATAGAAAAGCCAGACGGTCGCCGAGCCCCAGATCAGCGGCGGTCCGACCGGCACCACCGAAAGAAAGAAAGTCACCAGTCCGAGCAGGGTCGCCCCAGGCACGCCGGCGATCAGAAAGCCGATTGCGGCCAGGACCCCTTGCGCAAGCGCCGTGCCGAGAATGCCGTATACGACGCTGTTCACGGTCTTGCCGGCGACGTCC
>CAZYTR010000447.1:0-8905 GCA_964650365.1 uncultured Alcaligenaceae bacterium
CGAGGACGTCATTCGCGTGATCTCGGCGAAGAAAAGCGAGCCCGAATGGCTGCTCGAGTTCCGCCTGAAGGCGTACCGTCACTGGCTGACGATGCAGGAACCGGCCTGGCCGAACGTCAAGTACCCGAAAATAGACTTCCAGGACATCAGCTATTTCTCCGCGCCCAAGCCGAAGAAGCTCGCGTCCATGGACGAAGTGGACCCGGAGCTGCTGCGCACCTTCGAGAAGCTGGGCGTGCCGATGCACGAGCGCAAGACACTCGCCGGCGTCGCAGTGGATGTGATTTTCGACAGCGTCTCGGTCGCCACTACATACAAGAAGAAGCTGGCAGAAGTCGGCGTCATCTTCTGTTCCTTTTCCGAGGCGGTCAGAGACCACGCCGAGCTGGTGAAGAAGTATCTCGGTTCCGTGGTGCCGACCGGCGACAATTTCTATGCCGCGCTCAATTCTGCGGTGTTCACCGATGGCTCGTTCTGTTACATCCCCAGGGGCGTGCGTTGCCCGATGGATCTGTCTACATATTTCCGCATCAATACCCAGGCGTCGGGCCAGTTCGAGCGCACGTTGATCATCGCGGAAGAGGGCGCTTACGTGTCCTACCTCGAGGGCTGTACCGCGCCTAAGTTCGATACCAACCAGTTGCACGCGGCGGTGGTGGAACTGGTTGCGCTGGACGATGCCGAGATCAAGTATTCGACAGTGCAGAACTGGTACGCGGGGGACGAGAACGGCAAGGGCGGGATCTACAATTTCGTCACCAAGCGCGGTCTGTGCAAGGGAGCGAACTCGAAGATTTCCTGGACCCAGGTCGAGACCGGTTCGGCGATCACCTGGAAGTATCCGTCGTGTGTGCTGCTCGGCGAGAACTCGACGGGCGAATTCTATTCTGTGGCGCTGACCAACCACCACCAGCAGGCCGATACCGGGACCAAGATGATCCACGTCGGCAGGAACACGCGCAGCAAGATCATTTCCAAGGGCATTTCCGCCGGGGTTTCGAACAACAGCTACCGCGGGCTGGTGAAAATCGGCGCCAGGGCAGAGGGTGCGCGCAACTACTCGCAATGCGACTCCATGCTGATCGGCAGTCGTTGCGGTGCGAACACCTTCCCGTACATCCAGGTCAACAACAACTCGGCGAAAGTTGAGCACGAAGCCTCGACTTCGAAGATCGGCGAGGATCAGCTCTTTTATTTCGCCAGCCGTGGCATCGGTAACGAGGAAGCGGTGTCGATGATCATCAACGGTTTTGTGCAGGACGTATTCGTGCAACTACCGATGGAGTTCGCGGTCGAGGCGACCAAGCTCCTCGGTCTCAAGCTTGAAGGAAGTGTCGGATGATCAGGGAAAACGCCCCCGTGCTGCTGGAGGTCCGCGGCCTAACCGCAAGAATCGGCGATCGCAACATCCTCAAGGGAATCGATCTGACCGTGCGCGCCGGTGAAGTGCACGCGATCATGGGACCGAACGGCTCGGGCAAGAGCACGCTCGCGAAAGTTCTGAGCGGGCATCCGTCGTATGAAGTGACCGGCGGCGAAGTTCTGTACGAGGGAAGCAACCTGCTCGAACTGACGCCGGAGGTTCGTGCCCGCGCCGGTCTGTTCCTGGGCTTCCAGTATCCGATCGAGGTGCCGGGTGTCACCAACAGCGCTTTCCTGCGTCTGGCTTACAACACTGTGCAGGGAAATCGCGGGAAGGAAGAGCTGGATCCGCTCGAGTTCGACGATTTCGTGCGGGGAAAAATGAAATTGCTTGATATCGATCCGTCTTTTCTCGGGCGCAGCCTGAACGCCGGCTTTTCCGGCGGCGAGAAGAAGCGCAACGAAATCCTGCAGATGGCGATTCTGGAGCCGAAACTCGCTGTGCTGGACGAGACCGACTCCGGCCTGGACATCGACGCGTTGCGGGTGGTGGCTAACGGCATCAACAAACTGCATACCCCGGACAACGGCATCGTCCTGGTGACGCATTACCAGCGCATGCTCAACTATATCGTGCCGGACTACGTGCACGTCATGGAAGGCGGGCGGATCATCAGGACCGGCGACAAGTCGCTCGCGCTCGAACTCGAAGCCCGCGGCTACGACTGGGTGGGAAAACAAGCCGCTTGAGTCTGATCGCATGAAGACCGAAACCCGCAGCGACTATCTCGACAACCTGTTACGTGGTCGGGACGTGGTGCCCGAAGCCCCTGCAGGCTGGTTGAAGGCCCTGCGCGCCCGCGCGGTGGAGCGCGCGAATGCGCTTACCGTGCCGACCACCCGCGACGAGGACTGGCGCTTTACCGACCTGTCGCCGCTGTACAAGGCCCCGTGCCGGCCATCGGCGAGCCCGGGCGCGGTGTCAGCGGCCGATCTCAGCCGCTTCGAGATCCCGGAAGCGACCACGCGGCTGACTTTCGTGGACGGTCATTTTTCGGCTGCGCTGTCGCGCGGATCAGCTATGGAGGGCGTTGTCGTCGCCAATCTTGCGGATGCGCTTGCGACGCATGGCCGGCTGGTCGAGTCCAGACTCGGCACACTTGCGGGGACAGGGCAGGACGCTTTCGCCGCGGTGAATACGGCATTTCTGCACGACGGCGCGCTGATCCACGTCGGGCGCGACCGCAACGGCACCGCACCAATTCATCTGTTGTTCATCGCCACCCGCAAAGATGGCGCCGCCTATCCGAGGGTCCTGGTGATCGCGGAACCGGGTGCGCAGTGCACGTTGATCGAGGACTTTGAGAGCCTTGCCGACGGGGATTACTTTACCGACGCGGTCACCGAAATTGCCGTGGATGAGAATGCGCATGTTGCGCACGTCAAGCTGCAGCGCGAGGCGCAAGCAGCATTTCACATCGCCAGGACCTCGGTGCAGGTTGCGCGTGATGGCCGATATTCCAACTGGTCTGTGGCATTGGGTGCGCGCATTTCCCGTCACAATCTCGACGTGATTCAGGCGGGCGAGGGCACCGAATTCTCGATCGACGGCCTGGCGCTTATCGGCGGGCGCCAGTTGGCCGACACCAACAGCCTGATCGATCATGCGCATGCGCATGGACGCAGCCGGCAATTGCACAAGACAGTGGTTGGCGGTGGTGCACACGCAGTGTTCAACGGCAAGATTTTCGTGCGTCGGGGCGCGCAGCAGACCGATGCGGGGCAGCAATCACGCAACCTGCTGCTTTCCGACAAGGCGCACGTGGATACCAAGCCGCAACTGGAGATCTTTGCGGACGACGTCAAGTGCGCGCACGGCGCCACGGTTGGCCAGATCGAGGCCGATGAGTTGTTTTATCTGAAGAGCCGCGGCCTGTCGGACGCCACGGCGCGCAATCTGCTGACGTACGCGTTTGCCGCCGAGGTCATCGGGCGCATACCGGTGAAGTCCCTGGTGGAGCGTCTGGAAAACCACGTTCTCGAACAAACCCGGATCAAATCCTGACCATGACTACTGCGAGCACGGTACTACAGGCCGCCAGGCCGGCCGGCGCGCTCGACGTCGGTCGCATTCGTGCGGACTTCCCGATCCTGAACCTCGAGGTCAACGGCAAGCCGCTCGCATATCTCGACAACGCAGCGAGCAGCCAGATGCCGAAGCAGGTCATCGACCGGCTGGTACGCTATCAGACCAGCGAGCACTCGAACATCCACCGCGCGGTTCACTATCTGTCTGAGAAAGCAACCGCGGAATACGAAGGTGCGCGCCGCAAGATCCAGCGTTTCATCAACGCGAAAGAGGAACGCGAAGTCATCTACACCCGCGGCACCACGGACTCGGTGAACCTGGTGATGCACGGTTACGGGCGGGCGTTCCTGGGCGCCGGCGACGAGATCATCGTGTCCCAGCTCGAGCACCATTCCAATATCGTGCCCTGGCAGATGCTTTGCGAGGAGAAGGGTGCAAGGCTGCGCGTGATTCCGTGCAACGACGCCGGTGAATTGCTGCTCGATGACTACGCGAAGCTGTTCAACGCCAGTACCAGGTTCGTCGCCATCACCCATGTCTCCAACGCGCTGGGGACCATCAATCCGGTCAAGGACATGATCGCCACCGCGCACCGCCACGGCGTGCCGGTGCTGGTGGATGGGGCACAGGCCGTTCCGCACATGAAAGTGGATGTGCAGGATCTGGACTGCGATTTCTACGCCTTTTCAGGCCACAAGATGTGCGGACCGACCGGCATCGGCATTCTGTACGGCAAGGCGGGGCTCCTGGAAAAAATGAAACCCTTCGAGGGCGGCGGCGACATGATCCTGTCGGTGACGTTCGAGAAAACGACGTACAACTCTATCCCCCACAAGTTCGAGGCCGGAACTCCGCCGATCGCCGCCGCCATCGGGCTGGGTGCGACCGTGGATTACCTGGAAAGCGTCGGGTTGGACAGGATTGCCGCACATGAACACGATCTGCTCACGTATGCGACGGAGGCGTTTTCTCAACTCAGGGGTGTGCGCATTGTGGGAACCGCGAGGGATAAGGCCGGCGTCCTGTCGTTCACCGTGCAGGGCGTGCATCCCCACGACGTCGGCACCATTCTGAACGAGGACGGCGTGGCCGTGCGTACCGGCCATCACTGCGCACAACCGGTGATGCAGCGCTTCGGCATCCCTGCGACGGCGCGCGCCTCGTTTTACCTTTACAACACTTTTGCCGAGGTGGACGCGCTGGTCGCGGGCATTCGCAGAGTGCAGAAGATTTTTGGTTATGCCGGGTGAAATGAATTCCAAGCAGCTGTATCAGGAGGTGATCCTGGATCACAACAGGAAACCGCGCAACTGGGGCAAGCTCGCCGATGCCAGCCACATGGCGGAGGGCCTGAATCCCCTTTGCGGCGATCATATCTGGCTGTCGCTGAAGCTTGACGACGAGCGCGTCGAGAACATCGCTTTCGAGGGCGAAGGCTGCGCGATTTGCAAGGCCTCATCGTCGATGATGACCACCAACGTAAAGGGCAAGACCGTCGCGGAGGCCGAGCAGCTGGTCCTGGAGTTTCGCGACATGGCCACCGGCAAACTCGACATCGCCGGCGAGCCTAACCACCTCGGCAGGCTCACGGTTTTTGCAGGTGTGCGCGATCTACCATCGCGGGTGAAATGCGCGATCCTGCCGTGGCACACGCTGCACGCGGCGCTGCATTCCGAGTCTGTTGTTTCCACCGAGGGCGACCAGGATCCGGTTGCCACTGCAAGCTGAGCCAATGCCAAAAATCGCAGACCTCGAATACACGCCGAACCCCAACGCGCGCAAGTTCGTTCTGAAGGAGCCGCTGACCAGCGGCCTGGCGCGATCTTTCGAGAACGCCGAACAGGCGCAGCGCGACGAGCTTGCGTGCAAACTGTTCGCGATCCCTCACGTCACCAACGTTTTTTATGTCGATAACTGGATCACTGTGACCCAGGACGGCGAGGCCGACTGGCAGGAGCTGTTGCGCCAGGTCGCCGGGCCGATCCGCGAGGCGCCGGCTGCCGAAAAGGCGTCCGGGGAATATGCCCAGGCCGCTGCCTGGCTGGCGAAGGGCGAGGGCGGGGCGGAGCTGTCGGAGACGGACAAGCTCAAGCTCGACCAGATCAATGAACTGCTGGACGAGGAAGTGCGACCTTATCTGCAGGGCGACGGCGGAGACCTCTACGTAGTCGGCCTGGAGGGTAGCACGCTCAAGGTGCACTATCAGGGAGCGTGCGGCAGTTGCCCCAGTTCCATTTCCGGCACACTCGCCGGCATAGAAAGCCTGGTCAAGCGCATCGACCCGGAGATGGAAGTCGTCGCCGTCTAAAAGGCCGTGACTATCGTGAATGACGTGAATATCGTGAATTTCGTAAAACCATTATGTTGCTCGATGTAGCGAATGGGGCACTAAGAGGAAGTTACGACATTCACGGCATTTGCGATATTCACGACCTTCACGGTTCCTCATGTCTGACTGGGTTCTTGTTGCCGAAGCGGCCAGCATCAAGCCCGGCCACTACGAAACTGTAGATCTGGATGGCACGCTGGCGGCGGTGTTCAACGTCAACGGCGAGTTTTACGCGATCGAGGACGTTTGTACCCACGATGGCACGGTGCTTACCAGCGGTGACCCGATCGAGGGCGACGAAATCATCTGCCCTAGACACGGCGCACGTTTCTGCGTCAGAACCGGCGAGGCACTCTCGCCGCCGGCATACGAACCCACTGCTACGTTTCCGGTGAAGGTCGAGAACGGGAAAGTCTACGTCCGCGACCATCGCTGGGACTGAGACCTCTGGCCCTGTCGCCGCGTCTGCGGACGGCCAGAAAATCAGCCGAGCTCTTTGAGGACGGCGCGTGACTGCGCGACGCGGGCAGCAACGTCCGGCATTGCAGCTTCCACCCGAAGCCGATCCTGCCCGCTCAACTTGAAGTTCTTGCGACTCTGTACCAGTCGTATGACCTTCGCAGCGTCCAGCGGCGGATTGGGTACGAATTGCAGCAACAGGCTCTCCGGGCCGGCATCGATACGGGAGATTCCAAGCGGCTTGGCGGCGATGCGCAGCCGGTGGGTCTCTAGCAGGACTTTGGCTGGATCGGGCAGCAAGCCGAAGCGGTCCACCAGTTCCTCGTGCATCGCGTCCAGATCTTCCTGCGTCTCGCAGTTTGCAAGCCGCTTGTACAGCACCAGACGCTCGTGGATGTCGGCGCAGTAGTCCTCGGGCAGCAGCGCAGGGGCGTGCAGGTTGATCTCGGTGCCGAGGTTCAAGCCCCCGGCCAGTTCCGGCTCCTTGCCGGCCTTGAGCGACTTCACGGCCGCATTGAGCATCTCGGCATAGAGCGCGAAGCCCACTTCCTGAATTTCCCCGCTCTGCGATTCACCCAGTACTTCGCCGGCGCCGCGAATCTCGAGGTCGTGCATCGCGAGATAGAACCCCGAGCCCAGTTCCTCCATCATCTGGATCGCCTCCAGGCGTTTTTTTGCCTGGCCGCCGATGGCATCCTCATCGGGCGTCAGCAGATAAGCGTATGCCTGGTGATGCGAGCGGCCGACGCGGCCGCGCAACTGGTGCAGCTGCGCCAGGCCGAACCTGTCGGCGCGATTGATGATGATGGTGTTGGCGCTCGGCACGTCGATGCCGGTCTCGATGATGGTGGTGCACAACAGCAGGTTGAAGCGGCCCTGGTAGAAGTCGCGCATGACCAGTTCCAGTTCGCGCTCGTGCATCTGGCCGTGGGCGGTGCGGATGCGCGCTTCCGGCAGCAGCCTGGTCAGCCGCGCCTCCATATTGCGGATGGTCTCGATCTCGTTGTGCAGGACGTAAACTTGCCCGCCGCGCTTCAGTTCACGCAGCACCGCTTCGCGGATCAGGCCCTCACTGAGCGGTGAGACGAAGGTCTTGATCGCGAGGCGCCGCTGCGGAGCGGTGGCGATGACCGAGAAATCACGCAGTCCTTCGAGCGCCATCGCCAGCGTGCGCGGGATCGGCGTGGCGGTGAGCGTCAGCACGTCTACCTGGGCGCGCAACGCTTTCAGTTTTTCCTTCTGGCGCACACCGAAGCGGTGTTCCTCGTCGATGATCACCAACCCGAGGTCCTTGAATTTCACCCCGCGGGAGAGCAGCTTGTGGGTGCCGATGGCGATGTCGATGCGGCCTTGCTCCAGGCCTTCGAGTGCGACCCCGGTTTCCTTTGCCGAGCGGAAGCGCGATAGCTCGGCGATTTTCACCGGCCAATCGGCGAAGCGGTCGGAGAAGGTCTGGAAGTGCTGATCGGTGAGCAGCGTGGTAGGCACGAGAACGGCCACCTGTTTGCCGTCCGCGACGGCGACAAAAGCGGCACGCAGCGCGACTTCGGTTTTGCCGAAGCCGACATCGCCGCACACCAGCCGGTCCATCGGCTTGCCGGCCTGCATGTCGCCGATCACGGCCTGGATGGCCGCCGCCTGGTCGGGCGTTTCCTCGAAAGGAAAGCCTGCCCGGAACGCCTCGTAGTCGTGAGTCTTGAGTTCGAAACCGTGGCCCTGTCGCGCAGCGCGCTGGGCGTAGAGGTTCAGCAGTTCCGCCGCGGTATCGCAGACCTGTGCGGCGGCGCGCCGGCGGGCTTTCTCCCACTGGCCGCTGCCGAGCTTGTGCAGGGGTACGGCTTCGGGCGCCGCGCCACTGTACCGGCTGATCACCGCAAGCTGCGATACCGGCACGTAGAGTTTGTCGCCGCCGTCGTACTCGAGCGTCAGGAACTCGGTCTCGCCGTCGCCCAAATCCATGTTGGCGAGGCCAAGATAGCGGCCGATGCCGTGTTGGGCGTGTACGACGGGATCGCCGACCTTGACTTCCGACAGGTCGCGCAGCATGCCCTCGGTGGCGATGCGGCGCTCCCGCGAAACCCGCATGGGAACCTGTGACGGGTAGAGTTCGTTCTCGGTGATCAACGCGACGGTGTCACCGGCATCGACGAAGCCTGCACGCAGCGGGCCTACGGTCAGCATCAGCGGCTGCGTCGCATCCTTGAAGGCCCGCCAGCCGTCGCAGACTTTCGGCCGCAGCTGGTACTCGTTCAGCAGTCCGAGCAGCGTCTCCCGCCGTCCCATGCTTTCCGCGATCAGCAGGATACGGCCGCCGTAGTTGCTTTGAAACGCGGACAAGACTGCGAGCGGATTGTCGGCGCGGCGATCGACCGCCACCGGCGGCAGCGGCTGTGTCGGGACCGGCGTTCCGGCGCCCTCGCTGTTCGCGGTCGAGGCAGTTTCGATCCGGGCGAAAAGTTTGAGGCTGCCGAAGAACTCGTCCTCGCGCAGAAACAACTCGACGGGCGGCAACAGCGGACGATCAGGATCGCCGCGCAACAGGTTGTAGCGCGACTGGGTGTCCTGCCAGAATTGGCGTATCGCGTTCGCCACGTTCTGATGCAGGTACACCTGCGTTCCGGGCGGAAGGTAATCGGCGAGCGTCGCGGTGGATTCGAAGAACAGCG
>CAZYTR010000448.1:0-4010 GCA_964650365.1 uncultured Alcaligenaceae bacterium
GGTGGCGGGCAAGCCGGGAGACCCCCGCCTCCCCGAAAAAGCGGACCTGATCGTCCTGGTTGACGTCTATCACCACGTCGAAGAGCGCGAACGCTACTTCCGCCGGTTGATGAACTCGCTGAAGCCCGGTGGCCGCGTCGCCGTCATCGATTTCCGCATGGATTCGCCCGTGGGCCCGCCTAAGAGCGCGCGCATCGAGCCCGATCGCGTGAAAACCGAAATGAAGCGCGCCGGCTACGCGCTCACGCAGGAACATGCCTTCCTGCCGAACCAGTATTTCCTCGTCTTCCAGCCGGCCGGACACTGACCGCTATCCTCTTGAACTTCCGCGCGTTTCCGCTGTCTGCTACCCCTGGATAAATTGCAGCAGGGTCCGGTTATCGGCTAAACTTTGCTGCGTATGACGACCTGGTGCAGAAAATTCGTGTTGTTGCTCGCGTTCGCGGTGATACCGCTGCAGGGTATCGCGGCGACCTTGTCGGTCCTGTTTTGTCACGGCGAAGCGCAGATGCACGCGATGCATGATCAAGGCGGCCATGACCACGGCGCGCCGCATGACAACCATCAAGACGAAGGCGGCACGACAGGCAACTCCGCCCATCACCCGTGCTGCAGTATCACCGCTTCGGCCCCATCAATCTTGACGTTGCCTGCGACGCTACCTGATTTCCCGGTCCGGGCATACGCACCGGATCCCTTGCACGACCTCTTCGTTCCCGACCGGCCCCAGCGGCCTCCTCTCGCCTGACCTCCGTCGCACGCGGGTAATTCCCGCGCGGCGCGCTGCTTGATGCGCGCCTCCGTCCGCATTGCGTACGCGCGATGCGAAACCCTCAACGACGAGGACAGGTATGAAATTGTTTATTGCATTCGCAGCACTCGCTGCACTCGCGCCGCCGGCATACGCCGCAGGCACGTTGCGCGATGCCGTCGAGCGGGCGTGGGCGCGGCAACCCGCGTATCAGGCCCAGATGGCGCGCGCCGAGGAGTTCGCGGCGAAACGCGACGCCGCGCAGGCCTTGTTTCCCGAGCCACCCAGCCTGAGCGTCGGCAACCGCAACGACCGCCTGAACCGTAACGACGGACAGCGCGAGTGGGAAGCCGGAATCGCTTTGCCGCTGTGGCTGCCTGGGGAACAGGGACGCCAGACCACGATCGTCAGCGCCGAGCGCGATCAGTACGACACCACGCTCGCCGCGGCGAAGCTGAAGGTTGCCGGCGAAGTACGCGACGTATATTGGCAGACACGGCTCGCTGAAACCGAGTTGGCGCTCGCGCGGCGCAAGGTGAACGAAGCGGCGGCGCTCGCCGCTGATGTCGAGCGCCGCGTCAAGGCCGGCGATCTCGCGCGCGTTGATCTCAACCAGGCGCAGGCCGCGGAACGCCTGGCGCGCGCCACACTGACCGAAGCCGAAATCAAGACTTTCAGAGCGACGCAGGGCTTCAACGTGCTGACAGGATTGAACACTTTGCCCGGCGGCGAGGAGAGCGTCGCCGCGCACTCATCCCCCCTTGATGACCATCCTCTGCTCGCACCGCTGCAACGAGCGGTGGCGACCACGCAGGCCAGGCTCAACCAGGCGTCGCGAAGCCTGCGCAACAATCCCGAGTTGGAGCTTGGCGTGCGACGCGAACGCAGTCAGTTCGACGAGCCCTACGCCAACTCTCTTGAGGTGCGCTTCCGGCTGCCGTTCTCGACCGATGCGCGCAACAAGCCGCGGATTGCCGCCGCCAACGCGGAAATGATCGAGGCGCAGGCCGCTTACGACCTCGAACGCAGAAAGGTTGCCGCCGAAATCGAAGCGGCGCGGCGCGAGCTGGAACAGGCGCGCGCCGTGGTGAATCTGAGCGAAACGCGTTTCACGCTCGCTGCCGACACGCAGCGCCTGCTGGCCAGGGCCTTCGCATTGGGGGAGCTTGACTTGGTCTCGCGGTTGCGCGCCGAGAACGAACGCTTCGAGGCCGAACTCAATTTCACGCGTGCCAGGATCGAGGGAGCACGCGCTATCGCCCGTATGAATCAGGCTCTGGGGGTATTGCCATGAAATGGTTATTCGAATTGTTGCTGACGCTGGCGCTATTGCCGCTTACTGTCCTTGCCGACGAAGGTCACGGCGGTCACGGCGCGCCGCCATCGGCGCTACCCGCCGTCCTTGCGCCGCGCGTCGAGGCGCAGTCCGAAAACTTCGAACTGCTGGCGGTCCTCGAGGGCGGCAAGCTCACGCTCTACCTCGACCGTTTCGCCACCAACGAACCGGTGTCCGATGCCCGCATCGAAATCGAAAGCGGCGCATTCAAAGTCGTCGCGCAGCCTGGCGCCGACGGCGTCTACACCGCGCCGGGAGAGGCGTTCGCCGAGCCGGGACCTTATCCGCTGGTGTTCACGATCCAGGCTGCTGATAGCTCGGACTTGCTCAACGGCACGCTCACCGTTCCGCGGCCCGCCGGCCAGTCAACGCACGGTCATGGCTGGGCGGAATGGCTGGTATGGATTACGAGCAGCGTGGTCGTGCTGTTCGGCACGGCCTGGCTGCTGCTGCGCCGCAGAAGAACTTCGCGCGCCGCCATCGCGAGGCTGGCCACAGTGTTCGCTCTGGCAGTACTGATGGCCGCAGCCGCAGTCACCTTCTCGCATGCAGGTGAGAACCGCGGCAACGACAAAAAAGCCTCCACTGCAGTCGTCGCCGGCGCATCCCTTGCCAGTTCCGCCGGCGACAATGCCGCCGCGCGGCGGCTGGCCGACGGCGGCGTGTTCATGCCGAAAGCCATGCAACGCCAGCTCGGCATACGCACCACCCTGGCGGAGCCGGGCGAGCTTGCGCAGAGCATGGAGCTGAACGGCCGGGTCATCAGTGACCCCAACGCCGGCGGGCGCGTGCAGGCCAGCCAGTCCGGCCGCATCGAACCCGGGCCGCACGGTCTGGCAACGCTGGGACAAAAGGTCAAAAAAGGCGACGTGCTCGCTTTCATCAGGCCGGTCGCCAACGCGATCGAGCTCGGCAACCAGCGCGCGCAACTGGCGGAAATCACCGCGCAGCACGGGCTCACCGAGAAGAGAGTCAAGCGTCTCGAAGCGCTCGAGGGCAGCGTGCCGCAGAAGGAGATCGACGCCGCCCGCGCGGAGTTCGCCAGCCTCGCCGAGAGAAAAACCGCGGTCGGCGCGAGTCTCAACCATCGCGAAGCCCTCGTTGCACCGGCGTCCGGGGTCATCAGCGCGGCGTCCGCGGTAACCGGGCAAGTCGTGGAAGCGCGTGAAGTGCTGTTCGAAATCGTGGACCCGCAACGACTGCTGGTGGAAGCGCTCGCCTACGATCCGGTGATACTCACGGACATTGCCGGCGCCAGCGCGGTCCTGCCGCACGGCGCCTCGCTGCCGCTCGTTTTCGTCGGCGGCGCGCAGCAACTGCGTGAGCAGGCGCTGCCGCTGGTGTTCCGGATCAAGCCGCCGCTGCCGCCGCTGGCGGTGGGCCAGCCGCTGAAAGTGGTGGCCCAGACCAGGCGCACGGTCAAGGGTGTTGCCGTACCCCTTGCGGCGCTCACCCGAAGCGGCGCCGGCGACACCGTGGCGTGGGTGCACGCCGGCGCCGAAACGTTCGTCGCGAAGAAGGTGCGTTTCCAGGCGCTTGACGGCGCAACCGTGGCAGTAATCGAGGGGATTGCAGCCGGCGACCGCGTCGTTACCGCAGGCGCCGCGGCGCTGGCACAGGTACGCTGAGAGGATTGCCATGTTCGACTGGATTATTGACGCGAGCCTCAAACAGCGGCTGCTGGTGCTGGCGGCTTCGCTGGTGCTCATTTTCTACGGCGGCCTCACCATCCGGCAGATGCCGGTGGACGTGTTCCCCGACTTAAACAAGCCGACCGTGACGCTCCTCACCGAAGTGGGCGGCATGGCGCCGGAAGAAGTCGAGCAGCTCGTCACCTTTCAGATCGAGACCGCGATGAACGGCATGCCCGGTGTGACGCGCGTGCGCTCGGTTTCCGGCATCGGGCTCTCGGTCGTGTTCGTC
>CAZYTR010000449.1:0-9858 GCA_964650365.1 uncultured Alcaligenaceae bacterium
GTTTTACTTTTCCGGCCATCGCCTGGAGGACGGCTCGGAGCTTTCCTGCGCATCCTGCCATCACGAGGACCCGCGGCGCGAGCAGTATGCCCATCACGACAAAATTCCCTGCCGCGCCTGCCACGGCATGCCCGACACCGGTAGTTTCGAAGACATCCCCAAGATCAGGCGCCAGTTCCTGCCGCTGGCGCCGTCTGCGAACTCGCGACGTTTTGCCGACGAATGGTTCGTCGAGAAATGGTTCCGCAAGAACTGCGGCCTGCTGCTCAAACGCGACTGCACGCCCGTGGAAAAAGGCGACGTGATTACCTGGTTGCTGACCTTCAAATAGGCGAGCGCCTATTTCCGGGCTTTCCCGGCCGGTTGTGTCGGTGCGGCGAGCCCGAGGCGGCGCCAGCCGTCATGGCCGATGCGGCGCAGGGTCTCGATGTTGCGGTCGGGGATGCGCCCGGTATCGGGGAATGCCGCCACTGCGCGCTCGACGCTTTCTTCGCGCAACAGGTGCAGCATGGGGTAAGGCGAGCGGTTGCTGTAGTTCTCGATGGCATCCGGCTCGGTGTCCGCGAACCGGTACTGCGGGTGGAAGCTCGCCACTTGGATGGTGCCGGTGAGGCCGAGTTCCTCGACAGCGGCCTCGGCGATATCGAGAAAATCGTTGTAGTCCAGAAAATCGCCCAACACACGCGGATGAATCAGCAGGGTGGTTTCGACTTCCGCGGGGTCGGCCGCAACCAGCGTCTGCAACTCGCGAGCGAGGTCGTTTAGAAGCGCCTCTGGATGTTGTGCATCGCTGACCGTGTAGCGGATCTGGTTCCCAACGTGCGCGGCCTCGGCAAAAGGGCACAGATTCAGGCCGATGACGGCCTTCTCCAGCCAGGCGCGCGTGGCCGCAACGACTTCGTCCGCGGACGCCGCGGTGTTGCCGATTTCCATCAGCTTTGCGGCAAACGTACTGCCATCATTTGGCTCTCCTGTTGAGAACGTGCGTCGGCTCGCAGGTCAGTGTAACGTAGCCGATCTGGCCCGGGCGAAGGTGAACAGCCGGGGCGAACATTATTGACCGTCTGCGAGGCGAAACACATGAGGCGTGTGAAGAAGCCGAAGCCTTTGGGGGTCTGCAACGTCTGCGGGCAGTTGACCGATCAGCTCGAAATGGTGAACCACCGCTGTATGCGGACGGTTCACGGCAGGCGCTGTGCCGGCCAGGTCAAGAGCGAACTCACGCACATCTGGGTCGAGTGCCAATCCTGCGAGGCTGTCGGCAAGGTCGGCACCCAGGTCTGCAGCGGGTGCTCCGGGTTCGGCTGGCGGCTGCTGGGATCTTGACCAGAGTGCTAGGAGCTAAGTGTTGAGTGTTGAGTGTTGAGTGTTGAGTGATGAGTGATGAGTGATGAGTGATGAGTGATGAGTGATGAGTGATGAGTGATGAGTGATGAGTGATGAGTGATGAGTGATGAGTGATGAGTGATGCGGCGCGAGCCGGCCGATGGCCGGCGATAAGAGCGTTGAACGGCTGCCCACCCCACTCAGGGCAAGCGACTACTGTGCTTGCCGTTTCGAGTGGTGCGGCAAATTCTTTTTGATATGCCCTTGAGGGGTACGCAGAGAAGAGCAAGAAAGGCCGCAAAGGAAAAGGGGCATCAATAAAGGCCAGGACTCGCCATAAGAACGACTGGCTAACGCGCCGTCCGCTTGCGGGCGGTCGCTTTCGAGCCGGCGGGCATACCTCGAAAATACTCGGGTATCTCCTGGCGCAAAATTTGGCGCAAGGCTTGCTCGGTGACGGGTTGATTGCTTTCCGAAATGAACTTCCGGAGTGCCTCGTTCATCATGGTTTGGTATCCGGTGCCCGACTTTTCGGCTCGTGCGCGAAATGCGTCCAGAACAGCGTTGTCAATAAAGATGGAGATGCGGGTTTTCCCCTTCTGAGGAATCACCGCACCCCGTTTACCTTTCGAAAAATCGTACTCAGTCCTCATACTGTTTCTGTTCCTTCCGCGTCGCACGACGTGCCGATATCAAGCGGCGCGCGTGTTCACGCTCCGTGTAGACGACCACCAATAAAGCTCCTGCGCTTCCAAGCCCCAATGTGATAAAGCGTTGTTCAGTTTCGGCATCCGGATCCTCAACCGTGACCGCAAGAGGATCCGCGAGAACGCCCTCGGCGTCAGCAAACGAAACCCCGTGCTTCTTAAGGTTTGCTGCGGCTTTGGCAGGATCATATTGGAGCCGCATGGTGTGATGATATATACATCATATACATTCGGCAAGCTCGAAGTTTGGGAGGTCTGCAGCGAATACTCCGGTTTCGGTTCGCGGCGTAAGATTCCCAGTTCAGTAGACAGTTCCAGACCGGAGTATCCGCGGCGAGCAATTGCTCGCGATAGCGCGCTGGCGGCAGGCTTCCCGGCGCGTCGTGCGGCTTTTGCGTCAGGCGCGTTGCGCTTTTAACCTTATCGCCTCATCCCACCAGATATTCTTCGATGCGCGGGCGCAGATCTTCGGGAATCGACACGGCGCGGCCGGCGTCCAGCGCCATGAAGACAATGGTCTGCTGCATTTTGAGGTGTTCGACGCCGTTCTTCTTGCCGCTGTAGGCAAGCTGCACCGAGGCGTTGCCCAATTTGGGCACCCGCAGCTCGAATCGCAGCGTATCTCCCATCCTGAGCGGCAATCCGAAGTCGCATTGGATGCTCACTGTCGGTGTGCCGATGCGCCGGTCGCGGATGAGATCGGGCAGCGGATGCTTGACGCCGCTGGCGAACCAGTCCTCCATCGTCGCATGCGCGAGATCGAAGAAACGCGGGAAGTACACGATGCCGGCGGGGTCGCAGTGGGAGAACCGGATCAACTGATCATGCATGAATATTTTATTCACTGCGTAATTGCCCAATCAGATGTGGCTTGGAGGTCGTTTCCGGAAGGCCGGCCTGCGGAGCCATGGGAGAGGCCTTGATTGAACTTCCCCTGCACGGTGGGTGCGGGGTTGTTTCGGGCGAGTGTCCTCAGCGCCCGGCGCGGGACGGTTTCGACTGGGGCGCCTTGCTTGCGCGCGGTTTTTCCGGTTCGTCGCTGCGCCGTGACTCTTTCTTCGCGATTTCGACTTGCTGAAGCCGGCGCCGGATGATCATCACGGCGGCTTCTTCGGGCGACAGTTTCTTGGCCATATCGGCATCTCCAAAACGGGGGACCAGAAAGGCAAAATCCCCGACCAACGTCAAACGGAAACGAAACTCATTTTGCCACACAGGGCACACAGAGAACGGCAAGAGACGGGTGTTGTGTGCTGTGTACTGCGTGCTGCGAAGAAACCAGCCGGCCGATGGCCGGCATCAAACGCGTTCAACGCAAAGGTCGCAAAGGAACGCAAAGTCGCGCAAAGGAAAACAAGAAAAAGGTAACTGGAACTGAATTCTTCGCCGGAAGCATCTGTTGATTTCCGATTCCCCATTCAAGGTTATCGAATTTCTTTGCGTTCTTTCTTGCCGTTCTCTGCGTACTTTGCGTCAACGCTCTTGTTGCCGGCCCTTGGCCGGCTGGTTTTTCGGAGTCCCGAGTCGAGAGTCAGGCATCCCCGCTCATGTGCCCTCACTCGGGGGCCCAGGTGTTGATCTTGCTGGTGATGAGTTCCGCATGCAATGCTTGCCTATTCTTCAGGTGTCGTACTTGAAGGACACCAGGACCCGGGTCCGGAACGCGACGACTTTGCCGCTATCGACCTTCATGTCCATTTTCACGACTTCCGCGATGCGCAGATCGCGCAGGCTTTTGGCGGCGGTTTCCACCGCGTTGGTCGCGGCATCTTCCCAAGACTTGGTGCTGGTTCCAATCACTTCGATAACTTTGTAGATCTGGTCGCCCGCGCTCTTTTTGGCCATGACATTCCTCCCCTTTGTGAAGTCGCTCGCGAAGACGGATCGCCGCGACACGAGCCTATGCTACACCGCATTTATTTGGGGCAGGGAAACGACTCGCGCAATGTATCTTCCAGCAGCAGCCCGGCCGGCAGTTTGAGTTTTTCCGGATTCTTTTCCAGGAACTGAACGAAAACCCGGGCCAACTGGCCTCTTGTCGTGGATTCCGGCACGCACAGATGTCCGAAAATGTCATCCCTCTTTTCGTCGCGGTGGTGAAACCCGTGCCAGGTTTCCGCGACGAAGTGACCGGCGGCGAAGCCGTCTATGAATCCCGTGCAGATGCCCCTGCCGAAGTCTTGCATCGGGTCCTTGTCGGCCGCCTTGCAGTGGGCAAGCATCTCCTCGCCGGTGAATCTGCCTTGGACCCAGGGGCCGGCGCCGGCGGGCGCGGCTGCCAGAAGGGCGCTGGCAATCAGTGCCATTACCATACGAGTGGCATTCGGGTGGAAGCGAGCGACGAAGGCAGTCCCGATGAATCCGAGTTTCATTTTCCTTCCCCTTACAGGCCGTTACGAGCGTGAAGGCCTTTCCCCGCCATCCTAACCCCATGGCGCCGGGTAGAAAAGAACGAAATCAAGGAAGCTGGGCGGCCGGGCAATGGCGCGCGGGCGGTCAAGCGTTGCGGCGGGTCAATTCCACGGCGTGGGCGAGCAACGTGTACTTGGCGACCAGATCGGGTCCGCAATTGGCTGACAGTTCGCTGTCGTCTATGCGGTAGAGAAACTCGTCGAGTACTTTGGCGAAGTGCTGTTCGTGCGCGGTCCGCAGCGCCTGCGGAATGGCGATGCGAAACTCGCGGGACGAGGGTTCGACCCCCAGGCCCGGGAATGCATCCTGGAGCGATTCGATCGCGCTCCCGAGCGCGGCTGCGCAACCCGCATAGCTATCGACCGGCCGGACCGTGAGTTGCGATACATAGCGCGTGCGCCCGCTGTTTTCGACAATCAGATCGGTGGCCGTTCCGCGTACCAGTGCGTAGTGCGTGTCCCCGCCGCCCTCCGGAACTGCGAGCGCCCACCGGGACTCGATTGCAACCGTAATCCCGCGCAACCGGAACCTCATCGCCGCATTGCAAAGATACGAAAGCACGCCATCGGCGACCCGATGGCGCAGCGCTCCGGGGAAGTCATCGAGGCCGGTGATACGCGTGAACAGGTCACGCGGCACCTCTGTTGGCCACTGTCGCGCGGACAGCAGTTCGACGTCGCGATCGGAATCGAAGGCCTCCCCGCTGCCGGTTATCCACTGCGCGAGGTCGACCAGGTGCGTGGTGACATCGGTGATGCCTTCGCCCTGCACGGCGACATCGAAAACCCAGGGCGGACGCATCAGCGGCACGCCGTTGACGACCTTGTAAAGGTGGTGGACGCTCTCGATCGAAATGGCGGGCTGGCCGCCATCGTTGCGCAGACGGCCGAACACCCGGGGCTGCGCGGCGAGCGCAATCTGCAACCGGGTCGCGATCTCATGCCGTTCGGTCATGATGTCCATCGCCAAGGGCGGCGTTGCCGCGACTTCCTTTAGCATCACGAGCTGGCCTGGGTCGATCAGCCAGGGTTTGTCGCCGAGTACGAAGAAGCCGTCGGCGTGCAGGCGATGGATCGATGCCATCTTGCTGTCGTTCTTTCCGGCGATCAAAACGACGTCGCCGCGCCGCTCCGAGAGCAGGCGTTCAAAATAGTCGTCACCGCGATACACGTGGAGGTTCCAGCACGTCGGGTTGTCGGGGCGTCGGTTGAAGGTCCGCACGATGCGCAGGAAATTCTCCAAGTCCGGTCCATCAGAGGCATAGACATGGACGTCGTCACTGAGCCGCGGATGGCGCTGGCGCAGGGTGAGCGCGGCGTGAAAATGCCCCGGATCGAGAACGACCAGAGTGTGTTTGTCCGCAGCCAAATTATTATCAGCTCTTCACCACTGCGCTCCGGCGCGGGCGCACGCAAGCGTCAGGGCCGCGCCATCCTTCCGCCTCACCTGTCCCCGGAGGGGATCATCCTTGCTTCTCTACCCCAGCATCGACGACAGCAGCGTCGCGATCCCGAGGAAGGAAAAGAAACCCGCCACGTCGGTGATCGTGGTCAGCACGATGGATGAAGATTGCGCGGGATCCTGGCCGAAACGGCGCAGCAGGATCGGCACCAGCGCGCCCGACACGCCGGCGATCACCATCGAGGTCACCATCGCAGTGGTGATGACGGTGACCAGGCCGATCGAGCCGCTCCAGAACCACACGCCGACCGCGGTAGTCGCGGCGACCGCAAGGCCGTTGGCAAGTCCCACACTGGCCTCCTTCCAGACCATTCGCGGCCACTGGCGCGGGCCGATTTCCCGCAGGACCAGCCCCCGCATCGTCACGGCGAGTGCCTGCAGACCGGCGTTGCCCGACTGCCCGGCCACCACCGGCAGCAGGACTGCAAGCGCGGTGAACTTCGCGATGGTGCTCTCGAACATACCGACCACCGCCGCTGCCAGGAACGCGGTGAGCAGATTCACCTGCAGCCAGGGCAGGCGCTTGCGCACCGCGAATACCGGGCCGGAAAGCGCGCGCTCGTCGCGGCTGGCGCCGACCATGGTCTGAATGTCGACGGTCGTCTCCGATTCGATCGCCGAAACCAACGCCGCCTGGCGGATCACGCCCACGAAACGGCCGGAGTGATTCACTACCGGGAGTTCAGTGATGGGCTGATGCTGCAGGATCGTCACGACGTCTTCTCGCGGGTCGAGATCCGTCACCGCGGCGATGAGCGGGCGGGTGATCTCGCGCAGGGCCTGCGTCTGCTCCGCCATGGCGAGATCCTGAATCTCGACGCGTCCGATCAGGCGCATTTCTTCGTCGACGACGAAGAGTTCCCGCAGCCCGCGGCTCTTGACCGCGCGCAGGCGCCCCAGCGCCCCGGCAATCGAGAGATCGGAACGGATCGGAGTGACGCTGGGGTCCATCAGCCGGCCGGCGGAATCCTCCGGGTAATTGAGCATTTCGCGCAGCTCGCTCGCTACCTGCGGTTCGAGCATCGCGAGCAGACGATCGCAATCGGCGCGGTCGAACTGGGCGAGCACGGTCACGCTTGCCGCAGGCTCGGATTCGGACATCAGGCTGCGCGCCAACGCCTCGGAAACGTGCTCGAGCACCGCGCCGGCAACATTCGGTGGGAGCAGTTGCCAGACACGCGCAGTTGTGTGTGATGCCTGCGCGGCGAGCAATTCGGCGATCTCCAGCGGCTGCATGGACTCGAGCTGCCGCGCCGCTTCCTGCGGGTAATCGAGGAAATATCGCCGGTTCAGCGCCAGGATCGCCGGCAACGCCCCGTTGCTCACGGTTCTTCCGGCAGCACCGGTTTGGCCGGGGGAAGCAACCACAGCGCGGCCTCCGCGAGCCCGGAAGCTGCGTCCCAGTAGCCGCGGCCGAGCACGCCAGTGATGGAGACGTCGTCGGGGAGTGGTGTGGTCGCACGGCCGCGCGCAAGGGCGCGAGCCAGCGTGGCGCGGTGCAGAACGCCAATCAACCGTCCGTCACGCTCCACCACGGGGAGCACACTGGACTGTTGCCACCCGCGCTGCGTCGCCGCGCCGGTGAGCGGCGTCATTGCGGTGAGCATCACCGGGGGCTTGTGCACGACTGCTGCGAGCATACTTGAATCGGGCACACGCAAGAGTTCAACCAGGTCCACGATGCCGATGAGGCGCTGATCGTGATCTACCGCGTACACCTGGTCGACTGTCGCTTCGTCGCCGCCACGCACGCGTTCCAGGACGTCGCTTACCCTGGTGTCGGGCGCGAGTGCGATGACGTCCTGGTCGGCCCATGCGCCGACCGAGTCGTCCGGATAACCGAGCAGTACGCGTGAGGCGACGGCGGTGGCGGTAGGCAGCCCCTCGAGCAGGCGCGACCTGCGTGGCTTCGGGACGTAGCGAAGCACCGTTACCGCCGCCTGCACGCCTGCCGCGGAGAGCAACGCGAGTGCGGGCTCGTCCTCTAGCGAACCGAGGATCCGTGCTGCCGCCGACGGCAGCATCGCGGTCAGTACCGGAGCTCCGGCGCGCGCCGGGACGGTTGCGAAAAGTGCCGCGGCATCAGCCCCCGGGATGCGTTCCAGCACGCGCGCGGCTTCAGCGGGATGTGCGGCGATATACGTGAGCGTCAACGCTTCGGGTTCAGCCATTGAGCGGGTGCGAGATCACTGCGATAGGTTGTTCGTTGTAGATGCGCCCGGGTAGCGTGACGCGGCCTTCACCTGTCTCAAGTATGACCACGGTGGCGGTCACCTCCAGGATGCGGCCTTCATGACCCGCGACGCGGATGAACTGGCCGACCGGGAAGGCTTGGCGCATGTAGTACGCGCCGATGAGGTTGGCGATGTAGTCGCGCGCGCCGAATCCTACCGCGAGGGCGACGCCACCGACGATGGTTGCGGCGGCGCCGGCGGCGAAAATGGCAAGGAAGGTGATCTTGACGCCGACCTGATCGGCACCGACCAGGATGGCGCCGACCAGAATCATCACCTGTGCGATCCGCGCCAAGGCGAGGCGTTGCGTATGCGCGAGCCTCGTTGCGGTGGCCAGGAGCATGTCTGCGACGAAACGGGAGACGATGTAGCCGGCCGCGATGATGAGCACGCCGGCAATCAGTGTCGGCAAATAGTCGATGAGGCGTGCCAACCAGTCGGTGAACGCCTGCAGTCCGAGGACCTGGGTCGCCGCGGCAACGAAGAACAGCAACACCACCCAGAACACCACCGTGCCGAGAACGGCGGAGGCCCGCCCCACGCGGAAGCGCTCGCCGCCGGGCCCGCCGATGCGGGAAAGCAGCCGGTCGAGCAGCAGCACCGCGCGCATGGTCAGCGAGCGCAGCAGGCGCGCGAGGGCCCAGCCGACGATGAGTAGCAGGATTGCGCCAAGGACGCTCGGGAGATAGGCGACGAAGCGCTCGACGATGGCCGAGGCCGCGCTGGTGAGGGCGTCGCCGAGTCCGCGTACTTCGTTCATCCGCAGTGCTCCGAGGAAAACGTGCGCCGCGGGCCCCCGCGGCGTCGTCGCGAGCTTAGCACCGCAGCTCGGCGCAAGGGAAGCGCTAATCTGCGGTGATTTTCCCTAAGAATCCTTCGTGGTAAGTATTGGCCTAGCCGCCGAAACCGTCCGCGACCCTTATGTCGAGCAGGTTCGGGACGCCGCTGGCGGTCAGCGCGACGCTGCGAGTGAGCTGCTGGCGTCGGTCCACAACTGGTTCACCGAAGATTTCGACACCAAGGATCTGAACGAAGACAAGACGATTCTCGCCGAGTTGAAAGTATGAACCTATTGCTGATTTAGGACATGGGCCGTCTGCTTTTGGCCGCGAAGCGCCCATCACAAGCGAAGCGTTTGAATGGCGTGACGTCAGCGCCGAGACTCCCACGCCCTTGGGTTTCGGTGCCCGTGAAAACAACCGACTACGACTACCGAAGTCGCCTCAACTCGGAAGTACAAGCCGTAGGGAAAGCGTTTTAGCAGCGCGCGGCGCTTGTCGCGGTGTACAACTGGGAACTGATGCGGATTATCCTCAATGCGCCCCAACGCCACGCCGACGCCGTCGAGAAACTCTCTACCCAAACCTGTCGCCTCACCCTCGTACTAAACCGCGGCGGCACTGATGTCCTGCTCAGCCGCCTGTGTAACGACAACCGCAAACTTCAAGGCAGATTGCGCTCAATGCGGTTTCTCACCGCATCCCACGGCTGAGCATTTTTGGAATCTTGCTCGTAGGTCGCCGTGCGGCGATCAAGCTCCGCGGCTTGCGCAGCCGTAATGGGAAGGTCATCTTGCTCAAGACTATCCCAAAGTGCTTCAATCAGCGCCAAGCGCTCCTCGGGTGTCAGGTGTGCGATTTGCTCAGTAGACAGGACTGTCGTGGACATCGGCTGAAATTCCTTTAACAACTATCTTACTCGTGCTGCCTGGAATTTGA
>CAZYTR010000450.1:0-2524 GCA_964650365.1 uncultured Alcaligenaceae bacterium
TGACAGCCTTCATTCATTACTTTTGTCTTTCTCTGTGTCCTCCGCGTCCTCTGCGCCTCTGCGTTGAGGATTACATTAGGGAGAAAAAATGCAGGACAAGCTATTCGACGTTGCCGATCAAGTAGTGCTGGTATCCGGCGGGAGCCGCGGCATTGGGCGAGCGCTGGCGGAAGGCTTCGCCGAGCGCGACGCGCAGGTGATCATCGCCGGCCGGGAAGCGGACACACTGAAGCAAACCGCGAAGGAAATCTCCAGGGGCAAGCACCCGGTCGCCTTTGAGGTCTGCGACGTTGCGAAACCGGATGATGTGGAAAGACTGGTTGGGAGCGTTCTGAAGAAATTCGGCCGCATCGACACGCTGCTCAGCGTGGCGGGTGTGAACAAGCGCATGAAGGTGGAAGACTACACGCTCGAGGAATACGACCGCATCGTGAACATCAATCTGCGCGGCGCCTTCGCCATCGCCCAGGCGGTCGGCCGGCACATGATCGGCCGCAAGGCCGGCAGCATCATCAACATCGACTCGCTCAACACCTATGCCCCGCTCGCGGGTGTCACGCCTTACGCGATCAGCAAGGCCGGCGTGCTGATGATGACCCGCGCGCTCGCGAACGAGTGGGGCAAGCACGGGGTTCGTGTGAATTCCATCGCACCGGGTTTCTTCCCGACCGACCTGTCGAAGAAATTGTGGGCGCAGGAAAAAATGAGCGCCTGGGCCAAATCGGTCACACCTCTGGGCAAGCTCGGTGACGTGAAAGACCTGGTTGGCGCGGCGATTTTCCTCGCCTCACCCGCGGCCGTGTTCGTCACCGGGCAGACGATTCGAGTGGACGGTGGCGTCACCGCCGGGATCAGCTGGCCGATCGATCTCTAGGAAAGCAGGTCACCGGCACACCGCGAGGAACCTACTGAAACTGCACCCAACGGTCGCCGTGATTCTCAGGGCCAAATCTGGTGCGACCGATTGAAAATGATGCGCCCATTGTTACGAGAATGATGTCCCCCGTTTCCACCGTGGCGCCACTCGATATTGCTACGAGCTCTCCGTTGGCATCCTTCCTGAAAATGTCACCCTGGATCTCCACGAGGGCGACTTTTCCGCCAACGTGGATGGTGTCAGTCTCAGTGGGAAGAACGCTTGGTGCCGACTGCGCTGGACAAAGCGCGGCGTAGCAAGCCATCGCAATGATCAGAACATGAGAGCGCAGCAATGCCAACATGTCTTGTCTATCCAACTCCTCGACTCACCCGGCCGTGAATGCAAGCGAAGCACCGCATTCGCGGCTCCGGTTCGATCGGTTGCCGGGCGGTGGCGGCGGGAAGGATCATCTTCCTTTGTGGCCGATGCGCAAACGTTACGAATGTGCCGGTCAATAATGGAGTGCGGCGCCAACTGAATTACTTGATCACTTCGTCCGCTTGTATCAGCACCGATTGCGGAATCTGAAGCCGGAGAGCCTTCGCAGTCTGCGGGTTAATTACAAGCCGGAAGCGGATGCTGTAATCCACGGGAATGTCCGCCGGCTTGGCGCCGTGGAGGACCTTCGCTATGACCCCAGCGGCACGCCGATACGTCTCGGCGACCGAAGCGCCGTAAGACATCAGACCCCCTTCATATGCAAACACCTCGTCCCAGTATGCCGTCGGTAAGCGATGCTTGGATGCGAAGCCAATGATGCGACTTCGATTTGCGAGGGAGACTGCACTGGGCGGAATGATCATTGCGTCTACTCGTTTCCGAACGACTTCGGACAAGGCGCGCTCAAGCCCATCACGACCGGCTATGTCGATCGAGTCGACGCGAACACCGATTCTTTGCCCCGCCTTCTCCAGGGCTGCCTTTGTCTGCAAGCTGACCTCTTTGTACCAAGTTGGATCGATCAAAGATGCGATTCGCCTCGCCCGCGGAACCATCTCCTTGAGAAGCTGGAGATGCTTTGTCATGAGGTCCCCAATAGCGAAACCAAAGGCGACGCCGGTGATGTTCCCACCCGGATGCGCCGCGCTGGCTACAAGTCCCTCACTCACTGGATCATACGTGAGCACGACTATCGGGATCAGCTTCCCGGCCTTTTGCTCGGCATCGGCGACATCCCTTACGAGCGCGGCGGGAACGGCGAAGATCACATCAGGATTCCGTGCGATCAGCTCTTCGGCCAACCTCGGCCCTGATTCATAGCCCGCGCCGGTTGCGCGAATATCGATTACCGCCGTCGCACCATCGACATAGCCGTTCTCGCGTAAGCCCTCATGGAAGGCTTTGACCCACTGGTCAACAAGGCCGGGCCACAGCACCCCAATGCGTGGCATGCGGCCAGCCTGCTCGGCCGCGAACAAAGGCGTGCCAACGAGCATTCCCATGCTGACGAGTAGTACGACACAGAATGCCTTAGCGGTCATTTGGACGACCCTCCATACCCACCGCTTCTGATCATAGGCGCCTGGTGTTCGTCCGTCATCAAAGAGCCCAACGCCGGCAATCACCGGCCGACAACAGCGGCGCGAAGCAACGCTGTTGCACGGT
>CAZYTR010000451.1:0-7347 GCA_964650365.1 uncultured Alcaligenaceae bacterium
AGAAAGAAAGTCACCAGTCCGAGCAGGGTCGCCCCAGGCACGCCGGCGATCAGAAAGCCGATTGCGGCCAGGACCCCTTGCGCAAGCGCCGTGCCGAGAATGCCGTATACGACGCTGTTCACGGTCTTGCCGGCGACGTCCAGCAAATGCCGGGCATCGGGACCCGCGACCCGGGACGCCGCATCGCGCACGCGCGCGGCGGCGGCATCGCCGTCGCGGAACAGGAAGAACGCGACCAGCACGCTCAAAGCCAATTGCAGCACGCCCGCAACAAGGTATCCGCCCGCTTTGACGAACCCGTCTCTGGCAGGCAGAAGCAAATTCCTCATTTCCTCGATCAACTGGCTGTCGTCATGCGCAAGGCTGCGCCAATAGGCATCCATTTGCTCGCCCACCAGCGGCAGCGTCTTCACCCATGCCGGCGAATCCGGCAGCCCGGACTCGAACACCACTCGCAACGTCTCCATCAACGCGGCTGCGTTGTCGGCGAGACCGACCGCGACAATGACAAACGGCGCGAGCAGAATCACGCTCGCCGCGAGCGTCATCAATGCGGCAGCCACGGTGTTCCTGCCGCCGACAGCGTTCCTGAGACGCACATACAGCGGCCAAGTGGAGAAAGTGAGGATCACTGCGAGCAGCAGCGCCGTGACAAAGGGAAACAGCACCAGCAGGCAACCGGCCATCAAAATGGCAAGCGCGCCGAGGCCCAGCATTCTGTCGGTATTCTGAAATTTTTCCATGAATTGCCTTAGCTTACTCGAAAGGGCGCCCGTCGCAGCATCAACCGGCGCGGGTCTGGACTTCCTCCAACTCCTCCCAGCGCGCCAGCAAGGAAGTGAGTTCGCTGTCGATTGCAGCGTAGCGTTGATTCAGGTGCCGCACTTCCAGCGGCCGGTCCCGGTAGAACAACGGGTCGGCAAGCCGCCTGCCGATGTCCGTCTGTTCCCGCTCCAGCGCCTCGATGCGCGCCGGCAGGGCATCGAGTTCCCTGCCTTCGGCGAAACTGAGTTTGGGCGCGCGCGCGGGACTCGCGCGTTCACGCGCTGGCGCCGTAGCCGGATGAACGCTCCGCGCGCGCGCGGCCAACGCGCGTTCATCCACAATGCGTTTCCAGTCCGCGTATCCGCCCGGATTCTTGCTCCAGCGCCCCGCTCCCTCGGCGGCAATGTAGTCGGTGATGACGTTGTCCAGGAACACCCGGTCGTGACTCACCAGCAGCACCGTGCCGCGAAAATCCTGCAACAGGTTCTCAAGCAGTTCCAGGGTATCGATGTCGAGATCGTTGGTCGGCTCGTCAAGCACCAGCAGGTTCGCCGGCTGGCTGAAAAGGCGCGCCAGCAGCAGGCGGTTGCGCTCGCCCCCAGAGAGTGCCTTCACCGGGGTGCGGGCGCGCTCCGGGGTAAACAGGAAATTACCAAGGTAGGTCATCACGTGCCGACGCGCGCCGTCGATTTCGACATAGTCCGATCCGGGCGCGATGGTCTGCGCCACGGTGGCCTCTTCGTCGAGCCGGGTGCGGAACTGATCGTAGTAGGCCACACTCAGGCGGCTGCCACGGCGGACACTTCCGGCGTCCGGCTCGATCTCGCCGAGAATCAGTTTGATCAGCGTCGATTTGCCGATGCCGTTCGGTCCGATGAGCCCGATCTTGTCACCGCGCAGGATTCGGCAGGAAAAATCCTCGACCACGGAACGTCCGTCGTAGCGCTTGGTAACATGTTCGAGTTCGGCCACCAGTTGCCCGGAGCGCTCGCCCTCGGCAACAGCCATCGTCACCTGGCCCTGGCGGTTGCGGCGCGCCGCGCGTTCCTCGCGCAAGCGTTCGAGACGGCGCACCCGGCCCTCGTTGCGGGTGCGGCGCGCCTCGATGCCTTTGCGGATCCACACTTCTTCCTGCGCAAGCAGTTTGTCGAACTTCGCGTTGCCAACCGCTTCGGCCGCCAGTTGCTCAGTTTTGCGCCGCTCGTAGTCGGAGAAACTGCCGGGATAGGCGGCGAGCCGGCCGCGGTCGAGTTCAATGATGCCGGTGACCACGCGGTCCAGGAACGCCCGGTCATGCGTGACCACCAGCACGGCACCCGGGAACGCGATCAGCGTTTCTTCCAGCCACGCGATCGAATCGAGGTCGAGATGATTGGTAGGTTCGTCGAGCACCAACAGTTCCGGATCGGCGACCAGCGCGCGCGCAAGGGCCACACGCTTGCGGGTGCCGCCGGAAAGCGCTTCGATGCGGGCATCCGCCGGCAGCCCGAGCCGCGACAACACCGCCTCCACCCGGCTCTGAATGTTCCAGCCGTCGCGGCGCTCAAGCGCTTCCTGGGCCGACTGCATGGCAGCCATGGCCGCCTTGTCGTGGGGTGAATGTTCGAGCACGTGCACCGCCGAATGATACGAAGCAAGCAGCTCGGCGAGTTCGCCCAATCCCGCCACCGTCGCTTCGAACACGGTGTGACCAGGTTCGAGCACTGGCTCCTGCGGAACGAAGCCGATGCGCAGCCCTGGCCGCCGCCATACCCGGCCATCGTCGGGCGTGGCCAGCCCCGCGAGAATTTTCAGCAGGCTCGACTTGCCAACGCCGTTACGCCCGATCAGGCCGATGCGGCTGCCCGGCTCGATCACCAGATCAGCGTGATCCAGCAACGGCACGTGACCGTAGGCTAGCGAGACGTTTTCGAACGTTGCTATCGGCATGCGTTGTAAACACAAAAGCGGCACTCAACACGGAAGACGCAGAGGACGCGGAGGAAAGGCAAGAGAGAAAACCGGCTGTAGTTGAAAACATTCATTGGCGAATGATGCCCCACGCGAAATTGTGGCGATAGTGGTTCGCGATGAGTCGCCCCGCTTTTAACCCCACTCGTGCATTTCCTCGTTTTGCTTTTCCTCTGCGTCCTCCGTGTCCTCGGCGGTTAGCGTTTTCAGGCATTAGTGTTGAACTGGCCAGGCCCAGCCGCGCAGCAACAGCACCGCCACAGCAGCAACGGCAGCGGCCAGAAAGAACGCCATTGCGGCGCTCTGGAATTGCCAGACGGCGCCGAACAGCAGCCCCGCCGGGATCGCGGCAAGCCCGAGCATCAAGTAATACCAGCCGAACGCGGTACCTTGCTCCGCAGGCGCGGCACAGTCGCTGACCAGCGCTTTCTCGGCGCCCTCGCCCAGCCCGAAGAACAGGCCGTAGGCAGTGGTCACCGTCCACAACCCGATGCTGGAATCCACTTTGCCGAACAACAGAAAACAGGCAGCGAAGGCAGTCCACGAGAGCAGCATCAGCGGCCCTCTTCCCATGCTGTCGGCAAGCCTGCCGCCCGCCGTCGAAGTCAGCGCCTTGGCCAGGTTGAGCGTGGCCCAGAGTAACAACAGCTCGACCGTGCCGGTCCCCATCTGATAACCAAGCAGAACGATAAAGGTCTCCGAGGCGCGCGCGAACGTGAACAACACAAGCACCAGCAAATAGCGCCGCATGCCGGGAGAGAGCGCGCCCCAGCGCAGCGGCGCCAGCGCGCGCGCGACGGCCGCCGGTGCGGCCGGTGGTTCGCGAACGCCAAACGCAATCAGGGCCACGGCAAGACAACCCGGGATCGCGGAAAGCAGGATCACCTGCGCAAGCGGCAACCCGGACCACGTCAGCACCGCGGCAGCGACAAGGCTGCCGCCCACCGCGCCGGAATTGTCGAGCGCGCGGTGGAAACCGTAGGCATAGCCCTTGATATGCGCGGGCGTAGCGTCGGCGACCAGCGCATCGCGCGGCGCGCTACGCAGTCCCTTGCCGACCCGATCTATGCTGCGCAAGACCAGCACCGACGCCCACGAACCGGCGAACGCCAGCAGCGGCCGGGCGATGTTCGACAACACATAACCTGCCAGCGTCAACGCTTTGCGACGTCCTCCCAGGCGGTCGGAGTGACGCCCGGACCAGAGCTTGAGAAAGCTCGCCACTGCATCGGCAACGCCCTCGATCAGTCCCAATGCGATCGGGCCCGCGCCCAGAACGCCGGCCAGCAGAATTGGGATCAGCGGGACAATCATTTCGGAAGCAAGATCGTTGAACAGGCTGACGAAGCCCAGCACGATCACGGTACGGGGAAGGCGGGAGTTCAAAGTAAGGGCCGAGGTGCGAGGTCCGAGGGCCGAGGCAAACCGGATTGTGCTGGAGATCGCTCGGGCCTCGTACCTCGGCCCTCGGACCTGGTTGCCCAATCGGTTAAAATTCGCCCTTACGCCCCGGTAGCTCAGTGGATAGAGCAACCCCCTCCTAAGGGGTAGGTCGCACGTTCGATTCGTGTTCGGGGCGCCAACTGACGGCGGTGAGGGGCCAAAATCGGTGATCCGGTGATTCAGTAATTGGGTGATTGAAACCAGTCACTCAATCGCTCAATCACCCAATCGCTCAATCACCGTTCACTGCTTCATTCAGCCCTTGATCCTGCTCATGTACTCGCCGGTGCGAGTGTCGATCTCGATCCTGTCGCCGATGGCGCAAAACAGCGGCACGCGCACTTCGAAGCCGGTGGCGAACCTGGCAGGCTTGAGCACCTTGCCCGAGGTATCGCCGCGCACGGCCGGCTCGGTGTACGTGATTTCCCGCACCACCGCGTTGGGCAGCTCGACGGAGATCGCCTTGTCGTCATAGAACACCACCTGGCAGGGCAGGCCTTCCTCGAGGTAGTTGAGCGCGTCGCCCATGTTCTCTTTGTCCACTTCGTACTGGTTGTACTCCGAATCCATGAACACGTACGAGGGCTCGGCGAAATACGAGTACGTCAGTTCCCTGCGGTCGAGTACCAGGTTCTCGAGCTTTTCGTCGGCCTTGTAGACCACCTCGCTGACGCCGCCGGTCAACAGGTTCTTGAGTTTCATCTTCATGACGGCCGAGTTGCGGCCGCCCTTGTTGTATTCGGCGCGCTGCACGACCATCGGGTGCTTGCCGACCATGATCACGTTGCCGGCGCGCAGTTCCTGTGCCTGTCTCATCGTGTTTCCTGACTGATAGCGGTTTGTGCGAAAGGTTTGTGCGAAAAAAGCTTCGAATTATAGCCTTTCCGCACAAAATTTAGCCAGATTCCCTGCCAGATCGCCGTGCCCGGCAAGACGTGGTTCCCATCGCCGAGCCAATTCAGGATATTCGGGCCCGGTGCAAGCTGCCCAGGCCGCCGCCAGTTCTTCGACTGGGGTAAAACCGTTCCACGCCGACCACAGCGCGGTCAGATTCTCGCCGGTGCCGGGTCCAGCATGCGCGAGATAGCGGGCAAGAAAGGCCTCGACCTTCAGCCGGTGCGCATCGCCGGCCTGCGGATGGGCCTGCCAGACCAATGGCCGTGCCGCCAACTGCGCACGCACGAAGGAATCCTCTCCGCGCACGAAATTCCAGTCGCAGGACCACAGTATGCGGTCGTAGTCGTCCTGCGAAAGGAAGGGAAGCACTTGCGCGGTGAGCGCGCCGTTGCGCCCGCCTCCGGCCAGACCGCGCGCCGCAAGCACATCCGCGGACGCGGTGCCGGCAAACGCAAGCGCGCGCACCGGACGCCCGCCGGCGGCCCAGGCGTCCAGCAGTGCAGCGAGCGGCGCCTGCGGATAACAGAACAGCGAGACCAACTGCTCACCCTGCGCCCGCGGCGGTACGCCGAGCGAGGCCAGATACCGGGTCACGCCGTCCGCGTCTGACTGGAAATCCAGCCGCCGTCGGGCCAGTCCCTTCTCGATCAGCACCCCGCCGGTACCGGAGGCTAAGCCAGGGAAGAAAAAGAACTTCGTCAGAGGCAGCCGCGGATGCGGCGAGGGCAAGCCATGGCAGCCGCCGACCCATGACTCCGCACTCACATACTCGAGATTGATCCACACGGGCGGCCTTGCGCGCGCGGCCATGGCCTCGACGTACGAAGTCGGCAGTTCGCAGCCGAAATTCTCCACCACCACATCGGCAGGCGCCACCGCCGCAAACGGCGCGATCCAACGCCGCACCTCGATACCGCCGAGCGATTGCGCGTCGGCTCGGGGATCGAGCGCCGGCGCCAGCCGCCTGAAGGTCGCCAGATCATCGACCCAAAGCCGCACCTGGGCGCCGTGCTCGGCGGCAAGCTGGCGCGCCAGCCGCCAGCTCACGCCAATGTCGCCGAAATTGTCGACGACGTTGCAGAAAAGGTCCCAGCGCATAAGTTCAGGGACGAGGATCGAGGGATGAGGTGCGAGGGTGGAACGTCAAAACCGAATCACCGAAGCTAATTGCAAATTTGAATGTCAGAACGCAAGAACGAATGCTTGAAAAGTTGGTGTCCCCTCGTCCCTCGCCCCTCATCCCTCGCACCTCGTGCCTCGTACCTCGAACCTCGTACCTATATTTAAGCCATTCCCCCGTTGATCGAGATGACCTGGCCGGAGATGTAGCCGGCTTCGTCGGACACCAGAAACGCAGCCAGCGCTGCGACTTCCTCAGGCGTGCCGGCGCGTTTCATCGGCACCATCGCATCGATCGTCTCTTTGGGGAAAACCTGCACAGTCATCGGCGTGGCGATGATGCCCGGCGCGATCGCGTTGACGGTGATGCCGCGCGAGGCCAGTTCCAGCGCCAGCGACTTGGTGGCGCCATGCAGACCGGCCTTGGCCGCTGCATAGTTGACCTGGCCACGGTTGCCCATCACGCCAGTCAACGAGGAGACGTTGATGATGCGGCCCCAACGGGTTCCCATCATCGGCAGCAGCAATGGCTGGGTGACGTTGTAGAAGCCGTTGAGCGACACGTCGATCACGCGATCCCACTGCTCGCCGCGCATCCCCGCAAGCGGCGCGTCGTCGTGTACGCCGGCGTTGTTGACCAGCACCTGGATCGGCGCCTCGTCGACCAACGCGCTGAGCGCGCGGGCGGTGTCGATGCGGTCGGTTACGTCGAAAGCGACCGCCTGCGCCTTCGCCCCACCCGCGCGCAATTGCGCCGCAAGTCCTTCTGCAGTCTCGAGCCGGTTGTTGGCGTGCACGATCACCTGCAAGCCCCGGGCAGCGAGCATTCGGCAGATCGCCGCGCCGATCACACCGCTACCGCCGGTCACCAGTGCGCGTTTAGCCTTCATTGCATCAATCATTACCGGATTCTGCCGGAAATATTCTCTTGGGTCTGCGGTTTACGGCAGGTAATATTCTCCAAACGACCCGAACGCGCTATCTGACCGGAAATGTCGACGACAGAATCGCAATTCTGCACTCCGCGGAAGCCGGCGTGAGTGCGCCGGCTTCCGCGACGCAATCCGCGGCTTCACGCTGCGACGTATTCGTACTCGGCGGAGGCCCGGCCGGCTCGACCGTCGCCACCCTGCTTGCCGAACGCGGCTGGAACGTGGTGATCGCGGACAAGGA
>CAZYTR010000452.1:0-24213 GCA_964650365.1 uncultured Alcaligenaceae bacterium
CTCACGCTGGATTCGGAGGAGCCTGAGCGATTCCTGACTTCAGAGAACAAGAACGTGCTGGTCGATTCGTTCGTGAAATGGCGTGTCACCGACGTGCGTCAGTACTACGTCAGCGTCGGCGGCGACGAGTTGCGCGCCAACGACCGGCTGAAGAAGACTGTGAACGCGAGCCTGCGCGGCGAGTTCGGCAAGCGTACCGTACACGAAGTAGTCTCGGGCGAGCGCGACAAGATCATGGAAGTCATGCGCGAAAAAGTCGACGAGGATGCCGGCAAGATCGGCGTCGAAGTGCTGGACGTGCGCCTCAAGCGGGTCGATCTCACGCAGGAAGTGAGCGAAGCGGTTTACCGGCGCATGGAGGCTGAGCGCAAACGGGTCGCCAACGAGCTGCGCTCCACCGGTTTCGCCGAGGCCGAGAAAATTCGCGCCGATGCCGACCGCGAGCGCGAGGTGATCATTGCGCAGGCCTACCGGGACGCGCAACGCGTCAAGGGTGACGGCGATGCCAAGGCCTCTGCTATCTACGCCCGCGCGTTTGAGCAGAATCCCGAGTTTTACGCCTTCTACCGCAGCCTCGAGGCGTATCGCCAGAGTTTCCGGAACAAGGGCGACCTGCTGATACTCGAACCGAATTCCGAGTTCTTCAAGTACCTGAAGAATTCCTCGGGCCGCAGCGGCAAGTAACAAGCGGCAGTTCGTGAAATCCGGAAGGGGCTGGTCTCGTCGGTTGCGCGATGCGCGGCGGTTTCGCGGCGGGAAAGGGGAGGATGGAAGGCTATACGAGCATCCTGCTGATGGCGGTGGCGTTGATGCTGATCATCGAAGGCGTGCTGCCGTTCCTGCTCCCGGCTGTCTGGAGGGACGCGTTCCGGCGGCTCACCGAAATGTCCGACGGCCAGATCCGCTTCGTCGGGCTGTCCTCGATGCTCGCCGGCCTGCTGCTGCTTTTCCTGACGAAATAGCCCAACATAGCCGCTTTGGTCGGGGCCGGCCGCCGCCAGCGAGCCCTCCCTGACCGCGACAGTTCGCTTGCAAACGACCATGCAGAAGTGGCTGCTTCCTGAATACATCGAGGACATCCTGCCCGCCGAAGCGGCGCGGGTAGAGCGGCTGCGCCGCCGCATGCTCGACCTGTTCTTCTCCCACGGCTACGAGCTGGTGATCCCGCCGATGCTCGAGTACCTCGATTCACTGCTCACCGGCACCGGCCACGATCTCGATCTCAGGACCTTCAAGCTGGTGGACCAACTGTCGGGACGGCTGCTGGGTTTGCGCGCCGACATCACGCCGCAGGTGACGCGTATCGATGCGCACCTGCTCAACCGCCAGGGCGTCACGCGTCTCTGTTACAGCGGCACGGTGCTGCACACGCAGCCTTCGGGACTGTTGCGCACCCGCGAGCTGCTGCAGATCGGCGCAGAGCTCTACGGCCATGCGGGTCTGGAAAGCGACATCGAGATTCAGACGCTGATGCTGCGCGCGCTGCAGGCCGCGGGGCTGAAGGGCATACACCTCGATCTCGGGCACGTCTCGGTGTTTCGAGCGCTGGTGACCCGCGCCTCCGTTGCCCCGGAGCGGGAAGCGGAGCTGTTCCGGGTGCTGCAGGTGAAAGACGTGCCCGCGCTGCGCGAGCTAACGGCGGGTCTCGATGCGAAGACGCGCGAGGCTTTGCTGCTCTTGCCCCAGCTCTACGGTGGGCCGGAAGTGCTGGCGACTGCGCGCCAACGCCTGCCGGCATATCCGGAGCTGGGCGCGTGCCTCGATCTGCTGGAAGCGATCGGCAGGCAGCTCAGCGGCGAGGTCAAGGAGTTGTGCTTCGATCTGGCCGAGTTACGTGGCTACCACTATCACAGCGGGGTGGTGTTCGCCGCCTACGCCGGCGCGCGCCCGGAGGCGATTGCGCGCGGCGGCCGCTACGACGAAGTAGGGCGCGCATTCGGCCGAGCCAGGCCGGCGACCGGATTCACCCTGGATTTACGCGATCTGGCCGACATGGGCGACGACGATCTCAGACCTATGCGCGTTCTCGCGCCTTACCGGCCGGGCGACGCGGCCCTGCAGGCCGAGATGACACGCCTGCGCGCCGGGGGAATTATCGTGGTGGTGGAATTGCCGGGACATGAAGCCAATCGCGCCGAACTGGGTTGCGAGCAGCAATTGGTGTCGCGCGCCGGCACATGGAAGCTCGAGCCCCTGAAGTGATCGACGCCACGGATTAATGAACCAGAGGTGGTAATGGCAAGCAACGTGGTGGTCATCGGCACGCAGTGGGGTGACGAAGGCAAGGGGAAAGTCGTCGACTGGCTGACCGATCACGCCCAGGGCGTGGTGCGTTTCCAGGGAGGCCACAACGCCGGGCATACGCTGGTGATCGGCGGCAGGAAAACCGTGCTGCACCTGATCCCGTCGGGGATTCTGCGACCCGGCGTACGCTGCTACATCGGCAACGGCGTGGTGGTGTCGCCGCAGGCGCTGCTGGACGAACTAGCAACTCTGGAGAAGGCCGGCATCAAAGTGCAGGGGCGGCTCACGATCAGTGATGCCTGCCCGCTGATCCTGCCGTATCACGTGGCGCTCGACCAGGCGCGAGAGAGCGCCAAGGGCGAAGGCAAGATCGGCACCACGGGGCGCGGCATCGGCCCGGCCTACGAAGACAAGGTGGCGCGGCGCGCGATTCGTCTCCAGGACCTGTTCCACCGCGAGCGTTTCGCGGCGAAACTGGGTGAAGTGCTCGACTATCACAACTTCGTGCTCAAGCAGTACTTCAACGCACGTCCGGTGGATTTCCAGGAAACGCTTGACCAGACGCTGGCGCTGGCGGAACGCCTTCGCCCCATGGTGGGCGACGTGCCGCGCCTGCTGTTCGAGGCGGGCAAGCGCGGCGAGAACCTGCTGTTCGAAGGCGCGCAGGGCACGCTTCTGGATGTCGATCATGGCACCTACCCGTACGTCACCTCGAGCAACTGCGTGGCCGGCGCGGCGGCTGCGGGAAGCGGCGTCGGCCCGCAGGCGCTGCACTACGTGCTTGGCATCACCAAGGCCTACACGACCCGGGTGGGCGGGGGGCCGTTCCCGACCGAACTCTACGACGACATCGGCAAGCACCTCGCCAGCCGCGGCAAAGAGTTCGGTGCGACGACCGGGCGGGCGCGGCGTTGTGGCTGGTTCGACGCCGCGGCGATGAAGCGTTCGATCCAGATCAACGGCGTGTCGGGATTGTGCGTCACCAAGCTCGACGTGCTCGACGGCGTGGAGACGCTGCAGATCGGCGTGGGCTATCGCGTCGGCAAGGAGACGCTGGATATTCTGCCTTCGGGAGCGGACGCGCTCGCCGAATGCGAGCCGATCTACGAAGAAACTCCAGGCTGGACCGAGAGCACGGTGGGCATCAAGCGCCACCGGGACCTGCCCAGGAATGCGCGCAATTATCTCAAGCGCATTGAGGAAACCTGCGCGGTGCCGATAGACCTGATCTCGACCGGTCCCGACCGCGAGGAGACCATCGTGCTGCGACATCCTTTCGCGCCTGCGAAGTAAGCAACACCCAGGGAACCGGCGAAGCGGATTACGGGAGGATTTCAGGCTGGTGCCGAGAAGAGGACTCGAACCTCCACAGTGTTGCCACCGCCAGGACCTGAACCTGGTGCGTCTACCAATTCCGCCATCTCGGCACGGGAGGGCGCAAAATGTAATTGGAAAGCGCTGCTTTGTCAACGCAGTTTGCGTTTTCCGGGACCCGATCTTTCCATGAAGACAAACAAGAAAACCGAAACCACCAGTCGCAAGAAAAATTCCGCCGCGCCCGCGCGTGGCACGGACGTGCGCAGCCACGACCCGCACCTGGAGCGCGAGCAGTCGCGCTATGAACACCCGCTTCCCAGCCGCGAATATATCCTCCAGATTCTGCTCGAGCAGGGCGTGCCGTTTTCCGAAGACAGGCTGGCGCAATTGCTCGGAGTCGCGCCACACGAGATGGATACATTCGTGCGCCGACTGGCGGCGATGGAGCGCAGCGGCCAGGTCATGCGCAACCGCAAGAATGCGATTTGCGTGGTGGAGAAACTCGACCTGGTGAACGGCCGGGTGCAGGGCCACCCGGACGGGTTCGGTTTCCTGATTCGCGATGATCGCGGCGAGGACCTGTTCCTCAATCCGGGGGAAATGTCCAAGGTGCTGCACGGCGACCGCGTGGTGGCCCGCGAGGGCGGGCTGAATGTGCGCGGCCGGCGCGAAGGCCAGATTGTCGAGGTGCTCGAGCGCGCCAATCTGAAAGTGGTGGGCCGCTTCCTCAACGAACACGGCATTGGCGTGGTGGCGGCGGAAGAGCGGCGCATCAGCCAGGACATTCTCATCCCCGCCGGTTCCGCCGGCGGCGCGAAACCCGGACAGGTCGTGGTGGTCGAGATAATCGAGCAGCCGAAGCCCCACGCGCGGCCCATCGGGCGCATCGTCGAGGTGCTCGGCAATTACGCCGATCCGGGGATGGAGATCGAGATCGCGCTGAGAAAGCACGATCTGCCGCACGTATTTTCCAGTGAAATCGAAAAAGCAGCTGCGAAGTTTCCGGCGGGAGCGACGGACAAAGACCTAAAAGGGCGCGCGGATCTGCGCAATCTCGCGCTGGTTACGATCGACGGCGAAACCGCCAAGGATTTCGACGATGCGGTCTATGCGGAGCGGCACGGCAAAGGCTTCAAGTTGTGGGTGGCGATCGCCGATGTCAGCCAATACGTGCGCCACGGCGATCCGATCGACCTCGAAGCGCGCCTGCGCGGAAACTCGGTGTACTTCCCGCGGCGTGTCATCCCGATGCTGCCCGAAGTGTTGTCGAACGGCCTTTGTTCGCTGATGCCGAAGATCGACCGCCTGTGCGTGGCGTGCGAAATGGACATCTCCGCGCGCGGCGACATTGCGGCCTATCGCTTCTATCCGGCGGTGATGCATTCGCGCGCGCGTCTGACCTACACCCAGGTCGCGCAGGTTCTCGAGAATGCGCACGGCGAGGCCACGCGCGAGCTGCGGCAACTGGTTCCACAGCTGCAGACGTTGCACGCGCTGTATATGGGCCTCACCAAGGCGCGCGCACTGCGCGGCGCGATCGACTTCGAAACCATCGAGACCCAGATGTTCTTCGATGACCGGGGCAAGATCGAACGCATCGTCCCCACCCAGCGCAACGATGCCCACCGCCTGATCGAGGAATGCATGCTGGCTGCCAACGTCTGCGCCTCGGATTTCCTGTCCAGCCACAACCATCCGGCGCTGTACCGAGTGCACGAAGGCCCGACGCCGGAAAAGCTGGCGGCGCTGCGCGAGTTTCTGCGCGAGTTCGGGCTGCAGCTTACCGGCGGCGATGAGCCGCATGCCAAGGACTACGCGCGCCTGCTGGAAAAAATAAAGACCCGTCCGGACGTGCAACTGCTGCAGACGGTGATGTTGCGTTCGCTGCGCCAGGCGGTGTACAGCCCGGACAACGTCGGCCATTTCGGGCTGGCCTACGAGGCCTATACCCATTTCACTTCGCCGATCCGCCGCTATCCCGACCTGCTCATCCATCGTTCCATAAAAGCAGTGCTGGAAGGCAAGCGTTACGACACGGGCGACTGGCACGAGATTGGTGTGCATTGTTCCGAGACGGAACGCCGCGCCGACGATGCCACCCGCGACGTCGAGGCCTGGCTCAAGTGTTTTTACATGCAGGATCGCATTGGCGAGCGCTTCACCGGCACAGTCAGCGGCGTGACCAGTTTCGGAGTGTTCGTCGCGCTCGACCAGGTGTACGTCGAGGGCCTGGTGCACATTTCCGAATTGGGGCCGGATTATTTCCATTTCGACGCTGCCAAGCATCAGCTGCTCGGGGAACGCACCGGCAGGCGCTTCCGGCTCGGCGACCGGGTGTCCGTCAAGCTGGTGCGGGTGGATCTCGAGACCAGCAAAATCGACTTCGTGCTCGATGAGTCGAAGTCGAAGGTTAAATGAGCGGCCGCCGGGCGATTCACGGGCTGCACGCCGTTACCGCGGCGCTCAAGCGCCGGCCGGAGGCGGTGTTCGAGGTATTTCTGGATCCAGGCCGGAATGATCCGCGTGCCCGCAAGGTCACGGATCTGGCCAGGGCCGGCGGCGTACGCGTTCACCATGCCGACACCGCGCGCCTTGATGGACTGGCAAAGGGCTCGCGGCACCAGGGGGTGGTCGCCTTTGTCGAGGAAGCGACCCCGGCCGGTTCGCTTGACGAGGTGTTGGAATCCACGGCGGAACCGCCATTGCTGCTGGTGCTGGACGGGGTGCAGGACCCGCATAATCTGGGTGCCTGCCTTCGGGTCGCGGATGCTATGGGGGTCCATGCGGTGATTGCACCCAAGGACCGGGCAGTCGGCCTCAGCGCAACAGTGCACAAAGTCGCTTCCGGGGCGGCGGAAAGCGTTCCCTTTATCGTCGTCACCAATCTGGCACGTGCGCTCAGAGACCTGAAAGCTAAGGGAATATGGATTCTCGGCGCGGCCGAAACCGGCGCCACGACGCTGTTCGAAGCCAGGCTTTCCGGTGCTCTGGCGCTGGTGCTCGGGGCCGAGGGCGAAGGATTGCGACGACTTACGCGTGAGACCTGCGACGAATTGATCGCGATCCCGATGCTGGGCCAGGTGGAAAGCCTGAACGTGTCGGTGGCGGCAGGCATCTGCCTGTACGAAGTCCGGCGGCAGCGTCACGCCGCCCCGGGTGTGGGGCGGTAAACCCTTGAGTGCGCATAAAAATGCTTGAGACAGGTGGGCTCACGCTGATATAATTTTCTGTTAGCTCCGGTCGTTTTGATCGGGGCAATTCGCATGCTTGCCAGTTCACGCCCGGTCATGCCGGACTGAACTAAAAAAAATCCGGCTCTGCCGGATTGGAAGGGTGCCCGACTATCGGGTTCCGGCGAGCAGAGGCTCAACCCTTACAGGAGAAGTTCATGTCGGTCACCATGCGTGAGATGCTCGAAGCCGGAGTTCACTTCGGGCATCAAACCCGTTACTGGAATCCCAAGATGGCCCCGTATATCTTCGGCCATCGCAACAAGATCCACATCATCAACCTCGAGAAGACCCTGGCGATGTACCAGGAGGCGGTGAAGTTCGTGCGCCAGCTGGCCTCGAACAAGGGCAGCATCCTGTTCGTCGGCACCAAGCGCCAGGCGCGCGAAATCATCCGCGAGGAAGCGCTGCGCGCCGGCACCCCGTTCGTCGATCATCGCTGGCTGGGCGGCATGCTCACCAATTTCAAGACCGTGAAGCAGTCGGTGAAGCGCCTGCGCGACATGGAGCAGATGGTGCAGGACGGCTCCCTCGAGAAACTATCGAAGAAAGAGCAGCTCAATTTCCAGCGCGAGATGGTAAAGCTCGATCGCAGCCTTGGCGGCATCAAGGAAATGAACGGATTGCCGGACGCGTTGTTCGTGGTGGACGTGGGTTACCAGAAGGGCGCGGTCACCGAAGCCAGCAAGCTCGGCATCCCGGTGGTGGGGGTGGTGGACACCAACCATTCCCCCGACGGCGTGGACTACGTCATTCCGGGCAACGACGATGCCAGCCGCGCTGTGCGCCTGTATGTGCGCGGCATTGCCGATGCAATCCTCGAGGGCCGCAGCCAGATCGTCCAGCAGATCGTCAGCGACGAATTTGTGGAAGTGGACAGTTCGGAGGAACAGACGCCGGCCTGACCCGGGCAAGCGAAAAAAAAGGGCGTACGCCCTTTTTTTTTAACCGAAGATTAAAGAACCGCGCGCGCGACGCGCAAACAAGAACCAGGAGCAAACGAAAATGGCGGAAATCTCCGCAAACATGGTCAAGGAACTGCGCAACCGAACCGGGCTCGGCATGATGGAATGCAAGAAGGCGCTGGAACAGGCCGGCGGCGACATGAACAAGGCCGAGGACTGGCTGCGTATCAGGAGCGGAGCGAAGGCGAGCAAGGTCGCCGGCCGGATCGCGGCCGAAGGCACGATCGGCATTCACCTTTCGGGCGACCACAAGCTGGGTGCGCTGGTCGAAGTCAACTGCGAAACCGACTTCGTTGCCAAAGACCAGAATTTCGCCGGCTTTGCACAGTCGGCGGCGGAACTGGCGGCCGCGGGGAACGTCACCGACGTCGAAGCGCTGGCAAAGGCGCGGCTTGCCTCGGGCGAGAGCGTCGAAACGACGCGCCAGGCTCTGGTGATGAAGCTCGGTGAGAATATAAGCGTGCGCCGGGCCGCAGTGCACAAGGCCAAAGGCAGACTCGCGCGCTATTTGCATGGCACCAGGATCGGCGTGATGGTCGACCTCGAGGGCGGTGACGAGACGCTCGGCAAGGATCTGGCGATGCACATCGCGGCTTCCAAGCCGATTTGCGTGTCCCGTGACCAGGTTCCGACGGAACTGATCGCACGTGAGCGCGATATTGCGAAGGCCCGAGCGATGGAATCCGGCAAGCCAGCCAACCTTGTCGAAAAGATCGTCGAGGGCAGCGTACAGAAGTATCTTGCCGAGGTCACGCTGCTCGGCCAGCCTTTCGTCAAGGACGACAAAACCACGGTGGAGAAGCTGCTCGCAGCGAAAGGTGCAAAAGTGCATGCGTTCACGCTATTCGTCGTCGGCGAGGGCATCGAGAAGAAGGCAGCCGATTTCGCGGCCGAAGTGATGGCGCAGGCTGCCCAGGCGCGCTAGACCGGACCGGCCACGGCGCGATGAAGCCAGCCTACAAGCGAATCCTGCTCAAGTTGTCGGGGGAAGCCCTGATGGGCGACGATGCCTACGGGGTCAATCGCGAAACCATCGACCGCATCGTCTCCGAGGTCAAGGAAGTGGTGGGGCTCGGGGTTGAGGTCGGCGTGGTCATCGGCGGGGGAAACATCTTTCGCGGCATGGCGCCGGCAGCCGCCGGCATGGACCGCGCCACCGCGGATTACATGGGGATGCTGGCCACTGTCATGAACGCGCTTGCGCTGCAGGACGCGATGCGCAGGCAGGGCCTCAAGAGCCGCGTGCAGTCGGCAATCAACATCGAGCAGGTCGCTGAACCCTATATCCGCGGCAAGGCAATGCGTTATCTGGAAGAAGGCCGGGTGGTAATCTTCGCCGCCGGCACCGGCAACCCGTTCTTCACGACCGATACGGCGGCGGCGCTGCGCGGGATGGAAATGAACGTGGACATCGTGGTGAAGGCCACCAAGGTGGACGGGGTGTATACCGACGATCCCAAGACCCATCCCGACGCAATGCGTTACCAGCGCGTCAGCTTCGACGAAGCGATCGTCAAGAAGCTCAAGGTAATGGATGCCACCGCGCTGACCCTGTGCCGCGACCAGAAACTGCCGATCTGCGTGTTCAGCATCTTCAAGGCCGGCGCGCTCAAGCGCGTGGTGCTCGGCGAAGACGAAGGCACGCTGGTCCACGCCTGAGAAGCTGAAGGAGGAAGCCCATGACAATTGCAGACGTGAAGAAATCTGCAGATCAGAAGATGCACAAGACGCTCGATACGCTCAAGGCCGATCTCGGCAAGATCCGCACCGGCCGCGCCCACACCGGCATCCTGGACCACATCCAGGTCGATTACTACGGCAATCCCACGCCGCTCAACCAGGTGGCGAACGTGTCGCTGATCGACGCCCGCACCATCAGCGTCACGCCCTGGGAAAAGAAAATGGTTGCGGTGATCGACAAGGCGATCCGAGAGGCCGATCTGGGGCTGAATCCCGCGACCATGGGCGACACAGTGCGGGTACCGATGCCGGCGCTGACCGAGGAACGGCGCCGCGACCTGACCAAGGTCGTCAAGGGCGAGGCGGAGAATGCACGGGTGGCGGTGCGCAATATCCGCCGTGACGCCAACACGGCGCTCAAGGAACTGCTGAAGCAAAAGGCGGTGTCGGAAGACGACGAGCGCCGCGCCCAGGAAGACATCCAGAAACTTACCGACCGTCACATCGCCGAGATCGACAAGGCCCTGGCGGCCAAAGAAACCGACCTGATGGCGGTCTGACAACGTGTTCACCAGCGCCACCATTGCCGTCCCCGAGGTCCGCGCCGTCCCGCGCCATATCGCCATCATCATGGATGGCAACGGCCGCTGGGCCAAGAAGCGCTTCCTGCCGCGCGTGGCAGGCCATCGCCGCGGGCTGGAGGCGGTGCGCTCGGTGACCAAGGCCTGCATCGAAGCCGGCGTAGGGTACCTGACACTGTTTGCGTTCAGCAGCGAGAACTGGCGCCGCCCCAAGGACGAAGTCTCGTTCCTGATGGAATTGTTCGTGATGGCGCTCGAACAAGAGGTCAGCAAGCTCCACGCCAATCGCATCCGCCTCAAGGTTGTGGGAGACCTGTCAAGCTTCGAGCCGCGCCTGACCACTTTGATCGGGAATGCGGAGCAGCTGACCGCCGGCAATGATCAGCTCACGCTTACCATCGCCGCCAATTACGGCGGGCGCTGGGACATCCTGCAGGCGGTCAACCGCATGGTGCGGGAGGCGCCGCATCCGCAGGATACCTACCGCGAGGCCCATCTTGCCCCGCACTTGTCGATGAGCTACGCGCCCGAGCCCGACCTGTTCATCCGTACCGGCGGTGAGCAGCGCATCAGTAACTTCCTGTTGTGGCAGTTGGCCTATACGGAGTTCTACTTCACCGACGAGTTATGGCCGGATTTCGACGCTGAGGCCTTGGCCCGCGCCATTGACTCCTATCGCAGCCGGGAACGTCGGTTCGGCCGCACCAGCGAACAACTCGACGCGGAGTCTGCGCCGGCCGGAACCGTGCATGGAACCGTTGGGGAATCGCGCTGATCCGGCCGCGGCGGGAACCCTCGCTGCAGCGCCGGGCGGGCTGCTCAAACAGCGCCTGCTTACCGTGGCGGCGGTCTTGCCGCCGCTGCTTGCCTGCATTTTTCTGCTTCCCAATTTCGGCTGGGCGCTGCTGATGACCCTTCCCGCGGCGCTAGGCGCGCTCGAGTGGGTCAAGCTCGCCGGGTACGGGCGAGGCGCTCGCGCGTTGTTCATCGCCGCGGTGCTGTCCAGTTGCCTGCTGCTGATCGCGGTTGCGGCCGCTCCGCGGTCTGCGGCGCTGGAAACGAATCTTGCGACCGCGTTGTTCGTGCTGGCGCTGCTGTTCTGGGCGATCGCGGTACCGGTCTGGCTCTACAACAAGTGGCAGGTATCGCATCCGCTGCTGCTTGCCGTGGCGGGCTGGATCATGCTGGTCCCGGCCTGGCTGGCGGTGGTACGGCTGCAGCGATCGGCTTGGTTGCTGCTGGTCGTACTCGGGGTGGTGTGGATCGCCGATACCGCGGCGTATTTCGCGGGCCGCCGTTTCGGGCGCAACAAACTGGCGCCGCAGATCAGCCCCGGCAAGACCTGGGAAGGAGTTATCGGCGCCTACATCGCCGTGCTTGCCTATGCGCTGGCGGCAAGCCTGATCCTGGAGCCGTCCGCGAACGGCTACGATCGACTCGCCGTGCTGCTGTTGGCGTGTGTGCTTACCGCATTCGGTATCATCGGCGACCTGTTCGAGTCGTGGATCAAGCGCCAGGCCGGCGCCAAGGACAGCGGCCAGTTGCTCCCCGGCCATGGTGGCGTACTCGACCGTATCGACAGCCTGACGGCAGCGTTGCCGTTCGCCGCGCTGTATTTCGTCCAGGGAGGATGGTGGGCATGAAGCGCCTGGCCATCCTCGGTTCCACCGGCAGCATCGGCGCCAACACGCTGGCGGTGGTCGAACGCCATCCCGATCGTTTCGAAGTAACGGCATTGTCGGCCGATCGCCAGGTGGACCGGTTGCTGGCGCAATGCCTCAAGTTCCGGCCGAAATATGCCGCGATGGCGGACGCTGCGGCCGCGGAGCAACTGCGCGCCAAGGTGCGCGCCGCCGGATTGAATTGCGAAGTGCTTGCGGGCGAGTCTGCGCTGGCGCGCATTGCCGCGGCGCCCGAGGTCGACGCAGTAATGGCGGCGATCGTCGGTTCGCCGGGTTTGCATTCGACGCTGGCGGCGGCGCGTGCCGGCAAGCAGCTGCTGCTCGCCAACAAGGAGGCACTGGTCATGGCGGGCGCACTGCTGATGGATGCGGTGCGGGCAAGTGGGGCGGTGTTGCTGCCGATCGACAGCGAGCACAACGCGATTTTCCAGGCGCTGCCGCGCGGGTTCGACGGCGACTTCGAACGCGCCGGTGTCAGGCGCCTGTGGCTTACTGCATCGGGCGGGCCGTTCCTGCGCGCGGCGCCGGGGGAGTTGGCACAGGTCACGCCCGAGCAGGCGTGTGCGCATCCCAACTGGGTCATGGGCCGCAAGATCTCGGTGGACTCGGCCACATTGATGAACAAGGGACTGGAAGTGATCGAAGCGAGTTTCCTGTTCGGGGCGAAACGGGCGCAGATTGAAGTGGTCATACACCCGCAGAGCATCGTGCATTCGCTGGTCGAGTACGTGGACGGTTCCGTGCTTGCGCAACTCGGCAACCCGGACATGCGCACCCCGATCGCCCACGCGCTCGCCTATCCGGAGCGCATCGATCCGGGCGTCGAGGCACTCGATCTGTTTACGGTTGCCTCACTCGGCTTCGAACGGCCCGATCTGGAGCGCTTTCCCTGCTTGGGACTGGCGTACCGGGCGCTGCAGGCAGGCGGCAGCGCTCCAATCCTGCTCAACGCCGCGAACGAGGTCGCGGTGACCAGTTTCCTCGAACGCAGGCTGGCGTTCGGCCGCATCCCCGAGCTGGTGGAAGAGGTGCTGGAGCGCGTTGCGATTGTTCCGGTGAAGTCGCTGGAAGACGTGCTGGCTGCCGACGCACTTGCGCGCCGCACGGCGATGCAGAAACTTCAAACCGTTACCCATTGAATTGCCGATGTCTCTGCTCTCGACCCTGATCGCTTTCGTCGTCGCGCTTGGCGTGCTGATCGTGTTTCACGAATTCGGCCACTATCTGGTCGCGCGGCTGTGTGGTGTCAAGGTGCTGCGTTTTTCAGTGGGATTCGGCACTCCGCTGTGGAAGCGCCGGCTTGGCCGCGATGGCACCGAGTGGGCCATCGCCGCGTTTCCCCTCGGCGGTTACGTGAAGATGCTGGACGAGCGCGAAGGCCCGGTGGCGGCGGAGGAACGCCATCGGGCTTTCAACGTGCAGCCGGTGGCGAAGCGTTTCGCCATCGTTCTCGCCGGACCGGTCGCCAATTTCATGCTGGCAATCCTGCTCTACTGGTTGCTGTTCGTTCACGGTCTGCCGGGGATCCGCCCGGTCGTTGGCACCCCGCTGCCGGAGACGCCGGCGGCGCACGCCGGGTTTCACGCCGGGGACCTGATCAGGCGTGTCGGCGAGGAGCAGGTCAGCACCTGGCAGGACGTGCGCTGGGTGTTGCTTGAGAATGCGCTGCGCAAGGAGGCGGTGCGCGTCGAACTGCAGGGTGAACGTGGCGACATCAAATTTGGACGGCTGGACCTGTCGGGAATAGATCCGGAAGACATTGACGGGGACTTGCTGCAGTCGGTCGGGATCACCCGCTATCAACCGCCGCTCAGGCCGGTCATCGGCCGGCTCATTGCGGGCGGGGCAGGCGAGCGCGACGGACTGAAGGCGGGCGACGAAGTAATCGAAGTGGACGGCCAGCCGATCGCGCTCTGGGATGAACTGGTGTCGGCGGTCAGCGCGGCGGCGGGCCGCGCGTTGACGATGCGCGTCAGGCGCGTGGGAACGGCATTTGAGGTCACGGTCACTCCGGAAGCCAGGGTAGAAGGCGGTAAGACAGTAGGGCGCATCGGCGCGGCCCCGCACGTCGACGAGGCCGACATGAAGAAATTGGTTACGGAGGTCCGTTACGGCCCGCTTGTGGCGGCTGTGAAGGCGTTTGAGCGCACTTGGGAAGTATCCCTGTTCACACTCAAGATGCTCGGCAAGATGATCGTCGGCGAGCTGTCGCTGAAGAACTTGAGCGGTCCAATTACCATCGCGGACTACGCGGGGCAGTCGGCGCAGATGGGCTGGCTCGCTTATCTCAGTTTTCTGGCCCTGATCAGCATCAGCCTCGGCGTTCTCAACCTCTTGCCGGTGCCGTTATTGGATGGCGGACACCTCATGTACTATGTCGCCGAAATCGTCAAAGGCAGCCCGGTTTCGGACCGGGTGATGGAAATAGGCCAGCAGCTGGGAATCGTTCTGCTGTTCAGCTTGATGGCGTTTGCCGTCTACAACGATATAAACCGCCTGTTCGGTGGCTAAGCGCTGATGAAGAAGCGCCTGCTGTTACTGGTCTTAATAAGCTTCGTCAGCCTACCCGTCCTCGCTTTCAAACCCTTTCAGGTAAAAGACATCCGCGTCGAGGGCATTCAGCGCACGGAGGCAGGCACGGTGTTCAGCTACCTGCCCGTCAAGGTTGGCGACACCATCGATCAGGAACGCGTGACTGCTGCCGTCAAGGCGCTCTACGCCACCGGTTTTTTCAAGGACGTGAGGCTGGAACAGGATGGCGACGTACTCGTCGTCGTGGTGGAAGAGCGGCCGGCCATCGCGCAGGTCGAAATCGCCGGCTCCAAGGACATCGACGCCAAGCAACTCAAGGAAGGACTGAAGCAGATTGGCCTTGCCGAGTCGCGGATCTTCGACCGCGCGTTGCTGAACCGGGCCGAGCAGGAACTGAAGAGCCAGTACATCAGTCGCGGCAAATACGGCGTCATCATCACCACTACCGTGACCCCGCTGGAGCGCAACCGGGTGGCGATCAATTTCGACATCTCCGAAGGCGAGGTGGCGAAAATCCGCCAGATCAACATCGTCGGCAACAGCGTATTCAAGGACAGCGTCCTGCGCGATGAATTCGTCCTGCGCACCCCTGGACTGCTTACCTGGTACAGCAAGAACGACCAGTACTCGAAGCCAAAACTGCAGGGCGACCTCGAGGCGCTGCGCACCTTCTACCTTAACCAGGGTTTTCTCGAGTTCACCATCGATTCGACCCAGGTCTCGATCACACCCGACAAGCGCGACATCTTCATCACCGTCAATCTCACGGAAGGCAGGAAGTTCACCGTCTCCGACGTGAAACTCGCCGGCGAACTGATTGTGCCGGAAGCGGAACTGCGCCAGCTGTTCAGGCTGAAAAAGGGCGACGTGTTTTCGCGGGAACGGCTGACCGAGACCACCAAGCTGATCAGCGACCGGCTCGGCAACGAGGGCTATGCCTTCGCCAGCATCAACCCGGTGCCGGAAATCGATCGCGAGAAGAGCGAAGTGGCATTCACGCTCTATATCGACCCGGGCCGCCGCGTTTACGTGCGGCGCATCGGAATCAGCGGCAATACCAATACGCGGGACGAGGTCATCCGCCGCGAAATGCGCCAGCTGGAAAGCGGCTGGTACTCCACCGAAAGGCTGAATCGCTCGAAGCAGCGCATCGACAAGCTCGGTTTCTTTTCCGATGTGCAGATCGATACACCGGGCGTACCCGGGACTTCCGACCAGGTCGATGTGGAAGTCAAGGTCAACGAGCGCGCCACCGGGAGTCTGACTTTCGGAGTCGGCTATTCCACGGCGGAGAACGTGGTTCTGTCGGCGGGCCTGGCGCAGCAAAACATCTTCGGCAGCGGAAACGCGCTGTCGTTGCAGGTAAACACCGGCAGCGTCAACACGGTTTACGCGCTTTCCCACACCAACCCGTATTACACCGACGACGGCGTGAGCCGCGGCTTCGACATCTACCAGCGTGACGTGGACTCATCATCGCTGTCGGTCTCGAGCTACAGCACGTCCACGATTGGCGGGGGCGTGCGTTTCGGGGTGCCGGTGACGGAGTTCAACACGGTCAACTACGGGCTTGGCTACGAGCGCACGCAGACCGAACTGCTGCCGGATTCGGCAGAGCGTTACGTGGACTTCGTGGAGGAGTTCGGCCCGGAGACCGACACGATTATCGGCAGCGTGGGCTGGGCGCGCGACAAGCGCGACAGCGTGATCTACACCACCAGAGGCATTTTCCAGCGTATTTGGGCAGAGGCGGGCTTGCCCGGCGGCGACCTGACCTACTACAAGACCAATCTCCAGCATCAGTGGTATTATCCCCTGACGCGGGATTACACGCTGCATTTCAACGGGCAGGTGGGCTACGCGGATGGATACGACGACAAGCCGCTGCCGTTCTATAAGGTGTTTTATCTCGGGGGCGTAAACTCGTTGCGCGGCTACGAGACCGCATCCATCGGCCCGAAGGATTCGAACGGGGATGCGCTGGGCGGCAGCCACTTGCTGCTGACCAATCTCGAGTTCCTGATGCCGTTTCCGGGGCTCGCCAGGGACCGGTCGATTCGGCTGGGTTTATTCGTGGACGCGGGGTTGGTCGGGGAGTCCTATGACTTCGACGAGTTGCGCTACTCGGCCGGCCTGGTGTTCAACTGGTACTCACCGGTTGGTCCGCTGAAATTGAGTTACGGCAAGGCGCTGAACCCGCAGCCGGGGGACCGCCTGGAACCGTTTCAGTTCACGTTGGGCACGACATTTTGAATCGGGGCGTCCGCGCAGACGGCGCTTGCTCCATACAGACCAGAGGAGAACGGAACTTGAACAAGATCTCGCTTGTGGTTGCCGCCGTGGCGCTCTTGGCGAGCTCGAACGTGCCCGCCGCCGGTGAGCTGAAAATCGGCTTCGTCAAGACCGACCGGGTGTTCAGGGAAGCGGCGCCGGCGGTCAGGGCGCTGAAGAAGATCGAAAAGGAGTTCGCGCCCCGCGACCAGGAAGTCCAGAAGCTCGCCAAGCAGACGCGCGACCTGCAGACGGTGCTGGAGAAGGAAGCGATGACCATGAGCGATTCCGACCGTCGCGAAAAGGAGCAGGAACTGGCGCGATTGACCCGGGAGTTGCAGCGCATGCAGCGCGAGTTCCGGGAAGACCTGAACTTGCGCAGGAACGAGGAGATGGCCGCAGTGCTGGAGCGCGCCCAGAAGGTGATACAGCAGATCGCGGAAGCGGAAAAATTCGACCTGATCCTGCAAGAGGCCGTTTACATGAGTCCGCGACTCGATATCACCGACAAGGTCATCAAGGCCCTCGCAGACAAGTAGCAGGCTACTGTGCACGCCGGCTCATTCCCGCGAACCATGCCCGAGTCCGCGCGTCCGGCAGCGCCCATCGCGACGACGCTCGCATGACAGGGGACGCCCGCAAGACTTTCAGCCTGGCGGAGCTGGCCGAACGCTTTGGCGGCGACGTAGTCGGCGATGACGCCACGCGCATCCGCCAGGTGGCGCCGCTGGAGACGGCGGGTCCGGAAGAGCTGTCCTTTCTTGCGAGTCGCAAATACCAGAAACTTCTCGCTTCCACGCGCGCCCGTGCCGTAATCCTGGGCGAAGATGCGCGCGACTCCACGGCGTTGCCGCGCATTATCTGCAAGAATCCCTACGCTTATTACGCGCGCGTGGCGGCGCTGGTCAATCCGCAGGCCATGCCCGAACCCGGGATCCATCCGCAGGCCGCGGTTCATGCCGGCGCGCATATCGCGTCTTCCGCTGCCGTCGGCGCCTGCGCGGTAATCGAACAGGGGGCGCAGATCGGTGATGGCGCCGTGATCGGCGCTAACTGCTTCGTCGGACATGGCGCGTGCATCGGCAAGTTCACGCGCCTGCATGCCAACGCGACCGTATACCACGATTGCGTGATCGGCGACCGGGTCATCATCCATTCCGGGGCCGTGATCGGCGCAGACGGATTCGGCATGGCGATGGAAGAAGGCCGCTGGCTGAAGATCCCCCAGATCGGCCGCGTGGTGATCGGTGACGATGTCGAGGTCGGCGCCAATACGGCCATAGACCGCGGCGCCCTGGACGATACCGTGATCGAGGAGGGTGTGAAGCTGGACAACCAGATCCAGATCGGACACAACTGCCGCATCGGCGCGCATACCGCCGTTGCAGGTTGCGTCGGCATTGCCGGCAGCACGCATATCGGCAGTTACTGCCAGCTCGGCGGCAACGCGATGATATCCGGCCATCTGACCATCGCCGACCGCGTGGTCATCTCCGGCGGGACGCTGGTGGCGAAGTCCATCGCCAGGCCGGGAACTTACACCGCGGTCTTCCCGATGTCGCCGCATGACGAATGGCTCAGGAATGCATCGCTGATTCGCCATTTGCACGAAATGATGGATAGAATCCGCAAGCTGGAAAACGAAATCAAGAAAATGGGGGAGAAATGACTGTGAACTCGATGGAAATCCAGCAGATCATGGATTACCTCCCGCATCGCTACCCGATGCTCCTGATCGACCGCGTGCTGTCGGTCGAGGCGGGCAAGGAAATCGTGGCGCTCAAGAACGTGACCATCAACGAGCCGTTCTTCAGCGGCCACTTTCCCAATCATCCGGTATTGCCCGGGGTGCTGATCGTCGAGGCGATGGCACAGGCCGCCGCGATCCTGGCGTTCAAGACATTTAATCTCAAGAGCGACCGCGACAGCGTGTACTACTTTGTCGGCATCGACGAGGCGCGCTTCAAGAAACCGGTGTTGCCGGGCGACCAGTTGATCCTGAAGGCGCAGATCCTGCGCAATCTGCGCGGAATCTGGAAATTTTCGGCGCAGGCGCTGGTAGAGGACACGCTGGTATCCGAAGCGCAACTGCTGTGTACCATGCGCGGCCTTCCGGTGAACGGCGGGCAATGATCCATCCGACCGCCATCGTTCACAAGGATGCGAAGCTCGCCCCGGACGTCGAAGTCGGACCATTCTCCATCATCGGCGGGCACGTCGAGATCGGAACAGGCACCAGTATCGGCGCACACGTGGTGATCGCGGGACGCACCCGCATCGGCGCCAAGAACCGCATTTTCCATCACGCCGTGCTGGGCGAGATTCCGCAGGACAAGAAGTACGCCGGCGAGCCCACCAGGCTCGAGATCGGCGACGGCAACACCATCCGCGAGTTCTGCACGTTCCACACCGGTACGGTGCAGGACGCGGGCGTCACCCGGCTCGGAGATGACAACTGGGTCATGGCTTACGTCCATCTGGCCCACGACTGCGTGGTCGGCAGCCACGCCATCCTCGCCAACTGCGCTCAACTCGGGGGTCACGTCCACGTCGGTGACTACGCGATAGTCGGCGGCTTGACAGGCGTGCACCAGTTCTGCCGCATTGGTGCGCACGCAATGACCGGTGCAGGCTCGGTGGTGCTCGCCGATGTGCCGCCGTATGTGATCGCAATGGGCAATACTGCCGAGCCGCACGGAATCAATTCCGAAGGCTTGCGGCGGCGCGGATTCAGCGCCGAAGGCATCAACAGCATCCGCCGCGCGTACAAGACTCTGTACAAATCCGGTTTGACGCTGGACGAGGCAAAACGGGCATTGCATGAACAGGCCGCGGCGTGCAGGGAACTGGACGTCCTCGTGCAATTCCTGGACGCCTCGAAACGCAGCATCATCCGCTAACGCCGGCCAGCCAATGAACGAGTCGTCCGGCCGGCCCATCCGCGTTGCTCTGGTGGCGGGAGAGGCTTCCGGCGACTTGCTCGGCGCTCACCTGCTGCGGGAGCTTTCCGAGCGCGTGCCGCGGCTCGAGGCCTTTGGCATCGGCGGGCCGAGGATGCAGTCGGCGGGCCTGGATGCCTGGTACCCGATGGAACTGCTGGCGGTGCGGGGCTATGTCGAGGTGCTCAGAAGCCTGCCCAGGCTGCTGCGTATTCGCCGCGACCTCAGGCGCAGGCTGCTTGCCGACCCGCCCGACCTGTTCATCGGCATCGATGCGCCCGATTTCAATCTCGATCTCGAGCTTGCTCTGCGTTCCCGAGGGATCACCACGGTCCATTACGCCAGTCCGTCGATCTGGGCATGGCGTGGCGAGCGCATTCACAAGATCAGGCGCGCGGTGTCCAAGATGCTGGCGCTGTTCCCCTTCGAGCCGGCAATCTACGAGAAAGCCGACGTGCCGGTAGCCTATGTCGGTCATCCTCTCGCAGATGAACTGCCGGAATACCCCAACAAGGACGCGGCACGTGAACAGATGCGCTTGTCGCCTAAACAGACCGTGGTGGCGTTGCTCCCTGGAAGCCGCCAGAGCGAAGTGCGGCAGATGGGAGAGTTGTTCGCTGCCACCGCCAAGCTGCTCGCCGAGCAGGTGCCGGATTTGCACTTTCTGGTGCCGCTGGTGAGCCGCGAGACCCGCATGATTTTCGAGGAAGCGCTGTACCATCAGGGGGCCGATCAGCTGCCCGTCACTATTCTGTTCGGGCACGCGCACATGGCGATGATCGCGGCCGATGCGGTGCTGGTGGCCTCGGGCACGGCCACCCTGGAAGCCGCGTTGCTCAAGCGCCCCATGGTGATCACCTACAAGATGCCGCGGCTGTCCGCGTGGCTCATGCGCAGACGATGGCGGCTGCGTTTTGTCGGATTGCCGAACATCCTTGCCGGCGAGTTCGTGGTTCCGGAGATACTCCAGGAAGACGCCACCCCGGAGAATCTGGCGCAAGCGCTGGCAAACCAGTTGCACGACAAGGAAATGCGTAAGCGCCTGGAGCACCGGTTTCTGGAGATCCACCGCATGCTCAAGCAGGGGAGCGCGGCGCGGGCGGTCGACGCGATCCTGCCGCTGCTGGGTGCCATCACGGCGCGAACGCGCGTCGCAGACGCCGCCACCCCGGAAAGGGCGCGCGCGTGAGGCCGGTGGTGATGCCCGGCCTGCTCATCTGCGGGGTGGATGAGGCGGGCCGCGGGCCGCTGGCCGGACCGGTATTCGCTGCTTGCGTGGTGTTGCGCGACGATGATGCGATCTGCGGTCTGGCCGATTCGAAGAAGCTCGCGCCTGCACGCCGCGAAGAACTGGCGGTGCAGATTCGCAGCCGCGCCGCAGCCTGGGCAATCGCCAGCGCCTCGGTGGAAGAAATCGACGCGCACAACATCCTGAGAGCCAGCCTGCTGGCGATGCGGCGCGCGGTGGAACAGCTCGCCGTCGAACCGCACCAGGTGCTGGTGGACGGACTGCACTGCCCGCAAGTGCGTTTTCCGGTCAGGGCAGTGGTGCGCGGCGACGACAAGATCGCCGCAATTGCAGCCGCCTCAATCCTCGCCAAGACCGCGCGTGATGCGTTCATGCTCGAGCTGCACGCGCGCTATCCCGACTATGGCTTCGACCGCCACAAGGGCTACCCCACTCCCGGCCACCTCGCCGCGCTGCGGCGTTGCGGTGTTTCTCCGGTGCACCGGCGCAGCTTTGCTCCCGTGCGGCTCTTATGCATTCCAGGCCAAGGCTGAAACGCATTTAACACGAAGGACACGAAGGAAAGGCAAGAAAGGATCACGAAGGAAAATCACGAAAGGAAGGACAGGAATATTCCAGAAGCGAAATTTCAGCCTATCTCATGCGTCGTTCTGGTTTTCAGGTTTCCTTCGTGCGATCTTGTTTTCCCTTCGTGTCCTTCGTGTTGAAAGAGTTTGATTTCTAGTAGACGTGGCGCTGAAGGTTGGTCTGTTGCAGGATCGTGGTGGCGAGTTCCTCGATCGAACGCGAAGTGGTGTCGAGGATGGAAACGCCTTCCTGGCGCATCAGCCTTTCGGCCTCGCGCAGTTCATGCTCGCAATTCGCCAGGCTTGCGTAGGTGCTTCCAGGGCGGCGCTCGCTGCGGATGCGTTGCAGTCGGTCGGGCCGGATGGTCAGGCCGAACAGCTTGTGACGCAAGTTGCGAATCGCCGCCGGCAGCGCCTTGGCGTCGAAGTCCTCCGGGATCAGCGGATAGTTGGCCGCGCGAATGCCGAACTGCAGCGCCATATACAGGCAGGTCGGCGTCTTGCCGCATCGGGACACGCCCACCAGGATCACGTCGGAGTTGGCGAGATCCTTGGTGGTCTGGCCGTCGTCGTGCGCAAGGGCGAAGTTCACAGCTTCGATCCGGCTGAAATACTCGTTGCTGCGAACGCTGTGCGACTTGCCCACGGTGTGTGAAGACTGTACTCCCAGTTCCTCTTCCATCGGCTGGATGAATACCTGGAAGCAATCGATGTAAAAGGCGTTTGCTCGCTGAATGGCGCTGCGGATATCCTGGTCCACCAGCGTGCTGAACACCAGCGGACGGACGCCGTCCTGCTCCGCGGTCTGGTCGATCTGGCGCACCGCCTCCTGCGCCTTCTGCGGCGAATCCACGAAAGGCAGCGTAATCTCGGTGAACGACACCTGGTCGAACTGGGTGAGCAGGCTGTGCCCGAGCATCTCGGCGGTTATCCCGGTGCGGTCGGAGACGAAGAAGGCGGTGCGCTTGAACGTCATTGTCGTCATGCACAAGAAACGGATCAGTCGGTAAAATAGCACCTTTTCAACTTTCGCCACTCGCGGGGACAGCAGAATGGGCAAGCAGCACCTGGTCATCCCCTTTGAACAACTGCGCATGACCGACGTCGACCGCGTCGGTGGCAAGAATGCCTCCTTGGGGGAGATGATCAGCCAGCTTGCCCAAGCGGGTGTGCGGGTTCCCGGAGGCTTCGCAACCACGGCAGCCGCATATCGTGATTTTCTGTCGGCGAATGGACTGGCGGGGAGAATCGAACAGGTGCTCTCCGGATTCGACGTCGATGACGTGACCGCCCTGGCTGCGGCCGGCGCGCAGATCCGGCAGTGGATACTCGAGGCACCATTGCCGGAGCGCCTGCAGTCGGAGATTGAGAGCGCGTACCAGGCGCTGGTCGAAGGGCAGAGCAGTGATGGTTCTCTCGCCGTGCGTTCCTCGGCCACCGCTGAAGATCTGCCGGACGCCTCTTTCGCCGGCCAGCAGGAAACCTTCCTCAACATTCACGGCCTCGACAACGTGCTGCTGGCGATCCATCAGGTATTCGCGTCGCTTTACAACGACCGCGCAATCTCTTATCGAGTGCACAAGGGTTTCGTGCATTCCGCGGTGGCATTGTCGGCGGGCGTGCAGCGCATGGTCCGCAGCGACCTGGGTGCGGCCGGCGTTATGTTCACGCTCGATACCGAATCCGGGTTCGACAAAGTGGTGTTCATCACTTCTGCATACGGATTGGGTGAGACCGTGGTGCAGGGGCAGGTCAACCCCGACGAGTTCTACGTTTACAAGCCGGCGCTGGAAAGCGGCCGCCCGGCGATCCTGCGCCGCAATCTCGGCAGCAAGGCGCTGCGCATGGTATTCACCGACAGCCGTGCTGCGGGCCACTCGGTGCAGACTCTCGAGGTGCCGGAGTCCGATCGCAGGCAGTTTTCGATCAGCGACCGCGAAGTCGAGGAACTCGGCCGTTACGCGATAACCGTCGAAAAGCACTATGGCAGGCCGATGGACATCGAATGGGGCCGCGACGGGGTCGACGGCAAGCTCTACATCCTGCAGGCACGCCCCGAGACGGTGAAGGCCAGGGAGGAAACGCAGGAACGCTTCCGCCTGAAGAAGCGCGGCGACGTGCTGGTCAGCGGACGCGCGATCGGCAATCGCATCGGCACCGGCACGGTGAGGCTGGTGAAGAACGCTTCAGAAATGAACAGAGTGAAACCCGGCGACGTGCTGGTGACCGACATGACCGATCCCGATTGGGAGCCGGTGATGAAGAAGGCCTCGGCCATCGTCACCAACCGCGGCGGGCGCACCTGCCATGCCGCCATCATCGCTCGCGAACTCGGCATTCCCGCGGTGGTGGGCTGCGGCGATGCCACCACCAGGCTGGAACAGGATGAGCACGTGACCGTATCCTGCGCGGAAGGCGATACCGGCTACGTTTATCGCGGAATCCTCGACGTGGAGGTGCTGCATATCCAGCTCGATAAATTGCCCAAGGTGCCGGTGAAGATCAGCATGAACGTCGGCAATCCGGAGCTGGCGTTCGATTTTCAGCGTCTGCCCAATGCGGGTATCGGCCTGGCGCGGCTGGAGTTCATCATAGCGCGCATGATCGGCGTGCATCCGAAAGCGGCACTGGCTTACCCGAAGGTCGATGCGGAACTGAAGAAGGCGATCGAGGCGCGCGCGGCGGGCTATCCGGACCCGGTGACTTTTTATGTCGAAAAGCTCACCGAAGGCATCGCCACACTGGGGGCGGCGTTCTTTCCCAAACCGGTGATCGTGCGTCTGTCGGATTTCAAATCCAACGAGTATTCGAGCCTCACCGGCGGCAAGCAGTACGAGCCGGAGGAAGAAAATCCGATGCTGGGCTTTCGCGGCGCTTCGCGCTACATCGCCGATTCCTTTCGCGACTGCTTCGAGCTGGAATGCCGTGCGTTGAAAAAGGTGCGCGACCAGATGGGA
>CAZYTR010000453.1:0-22269 GCA_964650365.1 uncultured Alcaligenaceae bacterium
AGCTGCAGCTTGAGCAGCTTGTCGGCGCCTTCCACGTGCTCGGCGCCGACGATGCGGGCGACGCGCAGCTCGACCTTGTTGAAGTCATCGATGCTGATGAAACTCGGGGCGGTATGGGACTCCACGGTTTTCTCCTGATGCTGGGCGTGGCGCTGCGGCGAATGGCTTTGCGGCGCCGGTTGCAGGCTTTCCTTGTTGGCTTCGACCAGCGCGATGATCTGTTTCGGATCAATGCGGGTCATCAAGTGCTGGTATGGCTTGATTCGTGTGGGTAACTTCGAAGCATCATCCCAATTGAATCCACGTTGCATTCCAAAAAGATCGCGCGCTACCCGCTCGGCGACTCTGGGAAGCACTGGAGCAAGGATTACGGTTAGCAACTGAAAGCCATGTAAGCATCGGGAGCAGACGTCCTGTAACTCCTTAGCCTTGGACGGGTCTTTCGCGAGATTCCATGGTTGGGTTTTGTCGAATCCCTCGTTGATTCGGTCTGCAATTTCCATTGTCTGACGAATTGCTTTTCCAAATTCACGTGCGTCATATGCCTCTTTAGCGAGAAATGCCGAGGCGCGAGCGCCCTCAATCATTGGCTGGGTATTCGAGTGATATGCAAGTTCACCATCGAAAAGCCTTGTGATGAAACCTGCCGCCCGGCTCGCGATGTTGACGTACTTGCCGATCAGATCGCTATTCACCCGCGCGACGAAGTCCTCGAGGTTCAGATCGATGTCCTCCATCGTGCCGTTGAGCTTGGCCGCGTAGTAGTAGCGCAGCCACTCGGGATTCAGACCCTGCTCGAGATAGCTCCCGGCGGTGATGAAGGTGCCGCGGGACTTGGACATCTTCTGTCCGTCCACCGTGAGAAAGCCGTGGGCGAACACCTTGGTCGGCGTGCGGTAGCCGGCGAATTCCAACATCGCCGGCCAGAACAGAGCATGGAAATAGAGAATGTCCTTGCCGATGAAGTGGACCATCTCGGTGTTGCCGCCCGGGCGCAGAAAGGCGTCCTTATCGATGGTCTTGCCCGCCGCTTTCTGGCTGGCGACGTAGTTGCCGAAGCTGCCGAAGTAACCCACCGGCGCATCCAGCCAGACATAAAAGAACTTCTGGTTGTCGGTGCCGGGAATCGGGAAGCCGAAGTAGGGGGCGTCGCGGGATATGTCCCAGTCGGCCAGCTTGTTCTCGCCGGGCTCGCCGAGCCACTCCTTCATCTTGTTTGCCGCTTCCGGCTGGAGGCGGCCGCCGGTCTGAGTGAAGCCGCGCAGGAAATCCTCGCAGCGCTTGTCGGAAAGCCTGAAGAAATGGTGCTCGGAAGCTTTGCGTTCCGGCTTGGCGCCTGAAACCGCCGAGTACGGATCGACGAGGTCGGTCGGAGAGTACGTCGCCCCACAGACTTCGCAGGAGTCGCCGTACTGGTCCTTCGAGTGGCAATTCGGGCACTCGCCCTTGATGTATCGGTCGGGCAGAAACATCTGTTTGACCGGGTCGTAGAACTGCTCGACCGAACGCCTGGCGATCAGGTCTTTCGTTTTGAGATTGTTGTATATGTCTTCGCAGAAAGCCTGGTTCTCCGCGGAATTCGTGGTGTAGTAGTTGTCGAATGCCACGTGGAAGCCGGCGAAGTCGCGGGTGTGCTCGCCGTACACGCGGGCGATCAGTTGTTCCGGGGTGATGCCTTCCTTGGCGGCGCGCAGCATGATCGGCGTGCCGTGGGTGTCGTCGGCGCAGACAAAATGCACCTCCTGCCCCTGCATTTTCTGGAAGCGCACCCAGATGTCGGTCTGGATGTATTCCACGAGGTGGCCGAGGTGGATGCTGCCGTTGGCGTACGGCAGCGCAGAGGTGACGAGGATCCTGCGCGGCATTTCGGGGAAACGCGGAAAAGCCCGGATTCTATCAAATGGACCCCGAGAAAGCCCTTTACGTGCCGGGAATTAAGCATAAAATTCGCCCCTTAAAATCCAGAGCAGCAGGCGTGGCAGTCAGCGAAGAGCAGGTCAGATCGGCTTTGCAGGAACTCACGGACCCAGTGACGGGGAAGGACTACGTCTCGGGCAAGGAAGCCCGCAACATCAGGGTTGCAGGCAACGACGTCTCCCTCGATATCCTGCTCGGCTACCCGGCCAAGAGCGTGATCGACGTCGTCCGGCGAGACGTCGTTGGCAAGCTCAAAACCATCCCCGGCGTGGGGAATGTCAGCGCCAACGTCCAGGTCAAGATAATCGCCCATGCTGTGCGGCCCGGCGTGAAGCTCATGCCCGGCGTGAAGAACGTGATCGCCGTGGCGTCCGGCAAGGGTGGGGTGGGCAAGTCCACCACTGCGGTAAACCTGGCGCTGGCGCTCGCCGCCGAAGGCGCCCAGGTCGGGTTGCTGGACGCCGACATCTATGGTCCCTCCCAGCAGATGATGATGGGACTGTCCGGCCGGCCGGAATCCGCCGACGGAAAGACCATTGAGCCGAAAGTGAAATACGGCGTGCAGGCGATGTCGATCGGGTTGCTGGTCGACGTGGACACGCCGATGGTCTGGCGCGGCCCGATGGTGACCCAGGCGCTGGAGCAACTTCTGCGCGACACCCAGTGGAAGGACCTGGACTATATGGTGGTGGACCTGCCTCCCGGGACCGGCGATATCCAGCTAACGCTGTCGCAGAAGGTCCCGGTGACCGGCGCAGTGATCGTGACCACGCCACAGGACATCGCGCTGATCGATGCCCGCAAAGGGCTCAAGATGTTCGAGAAGGTCGGCGTGCCGATCCTGGGTCTGGTGGAGAACATGAGTGTGCATGTCTGCTCCAAGTGCGGACACGAGGAACACATTTTCGGCGAGGGCGGCGCGGCGGCCATGAGCAAGGACTATGGCGTGGAGGTGCTGGGCTCGCTCCCGCTCGACATCAAGATCCGCGAACAGGCGGACTCTGGCAGGCCGACGGTGGTCGCCGAACCGGACAGCCGCTCCGCGCAAATCTATAAGGAGATCGCCCGCAAGGTGGCGGCCAGGATCTCCGAACTGTCGAAAGACCACAGCGCGGCGTTTCCGAAGATTGTTATCCAGAATACGTGAGGCGAGAAGCAAAGAATCGGTGATTAGGTGATTCAGTAATTGGGTGATTGAAACCGGTCGCTCAATCGCTCAATCACCCAATCACTTAATCACTCCCACCCCTCACCCCTCACTCCTCACGCGAAGCTATGAGCATAAAGTCAGACAAGTGGATTCGCCGCATGGCGCGCGAGCACGCCATGATCGATCCGTTCGAGCCGGGCCAGGTCCGTATAGTCAACGGCAACAAGATCGTGTCCTACGGGACCTCGAGCTACGGTTACGACATCCGTTGCTCGAACAATTTCAAGATCTTCACCAACATCAATTCGACGATGGTGGATCCGAAGAACTTCGACGAGAAGTCGTTCGTCGATTTCAAGGGGGATGTGTGCATCATTCCGCCGAATTCCTTCGCGCTCGCCCGCACCGTCGAATACTTCCGCATCCCCCGTAACGTGCTCTCGATTTGCTTGGGCAAGTCGACATATGCGCGCTGCGGCATCATCGTCAATGTCACGCCTTTCGAGCCGGAGTGGGAGGGCTACGTGACGCTGGAGTTTTCCAATACCACGCCGCTGCCCGCCAAGATCTACGCCAACGAGGGCGTCGCCCAGGTGATTTTCTTCGAGTCCGATGCCGACGACGTCTGCGAGACCTCCTACCGCGATCGCGGCGGAAAGTACCAGGGTCAAAAAGGCGTGACGCTTCCGAAAATCTGACGCGAGATCCCCTCCCTTAGTGGCGACGCCAAACCATCCACGCAAGCGCTTCCGCCGAAACCCGGCATCGCCGGTATCCGCACGGAGAACACCATGAAATTTCGCTTCCCAGTCGTCATCATCGACGAGGATTTCCGCTCGGAGAACGCGAGCGGCCTCGGTGTTAGGGCGCTCGCCAAGGCGATCGAAGGCGAGGGTCTCGAAGTGCTCGGGGTCACCAGCTACGGCGACCTCTCCTCCTTCGCGCAGCAGCAAAGCCGCGCCTCGGCCTTCATTCTCTCCATCGACGACGAGGAGTTCGGCGGCGGTTCCGAGGAGGAGACCACCAAGGCGCTGAAAACCTTGCGCGCCTTCGTCAAGGAACTGCGCTTCAGGAACGCCGACATCCCGATCTACCTGTACGGCGAGACCCGCACTTCGCGGCACATCCCGAACGACATCCTGCGCGAGCTGCACGGCTTCATCCACATGTTCGAGGACACGCCGGAGTTCGTCGCGCGCCACATCATCCGCGAGGCCCGCGCCTACCTGGACAGCCTGGCGCCGCCGTTTTTCCGGGCACTGGTGCATTACGCCCAGGACGGCTCGTATTCGTGGCACTGCCCGGGCCATTCCGGAGGCGTGGCATTCCTGAAGAGCCCGGTCGGGCAGATGTTCCACCAGTTCTTCGGCGAGAACATGCTGCGTGCCGACGTCTGCAACGCGGTGGATGAACTCGGGCAATTGCTCGACCATACCGGGCCGGTCGCCGACTCCGAGCGCAATGCCGCCAGGATTTTCAACGCCGATCATTGTTTCTTCGTCACCAACGGCACCTCGACCTCGAACAAGATAGTCTGGCACGCCAACGTCGCACCCGACGACATCGTGGTGGTGGACCGCAATTGTCACAAGTCCATCCTGCACGCGATCACCATGACCGGCGCAATTCCGGTGTTCCTGACGCCGACAAGAAACCACCTCGGCATCATCGGACCAATTCCGCTCGACGAGTTCAGGCCGGAAACCATACAGAAGAAGATCGAGGCCAACCCGTTCGCGCGCGTGGCCAAGCGCAAGAAGCCGCGCATCCTCACCATCACCCAGAGTACCTACGACGGGGTGGTCTACAACGTCGAGATGCTCAAGGAGACGCTGAACTCGTCAATCGACACGCTGCACTTCGACGAGGCCTGGCTGCCGCATGCGGCGTTCCACAGCTTCTACAAGGACATGCACGCGATCGGCATGGATCGGCCGCGCCCCAAGGATCCGCTGATTTTCGCCACGCATTCGACCCACAAGCTTCTGGCCGGCATATCGCAGGCCTCACAGATCCTGGTGCAGGAGTCGCAGACCAGAAAACTCGATCGCCACGTGTTTAACGAGGCTTACCTGATGCACACTTCGACCAGCCCGCAGTACGCGATCATCGCCTCCTGCGACGTGGCGGCCGCGATGATGGAACCCCCGGGAGGCACGGCATTGGTGGAGGAATCCATCATCGAGGCGCTCGATTTCCGCCGCGCCATGCGCAAGGTGGACGACGAGTTCGGCAAGGACTGGTGGTTCAAGGTATGGGGGCCCGACAAGGTCGCCGCGGAAGGCATCGGCTCGCGCGAGGAATGGGTGCTGAGGGCTAATGAAAAGTGGCACGGCTTCGGCGATCTTGCGCCCGGGTTCAACATGCTCGATCCGATCAAGGCCACGGTCATCACGCCGGGCCTGGACATGTCCGGCAAGTTCGCCAAGACCGGCATTCCGGCCTCGATCGTCACAAAATTCCTCGCCGAACACGGCGTGATCGTGGAGAAGACCGGCCTTTATTCGTTCTTTATCATGTTCACCATCGGCATCACCAAGGGCCGCTGGAACACGCTGGTGACGGCGCTCCAGCAGTTCAAGGACGACTACGACAAGAACCAGCCGATGTGGCGCATCCTGCCGGAGTTCTGCCAGAAGCATCCCCGCTACGAACGCATGGGGCTGCGCGACCTGTGCGAGCAGATCCACGGCATGTACAAGAGCAACGACGTGGCGCGCCTTACGACCGAAATGTATCTCTCGGAGATGCAGCCGGCGATGAAACCCTCGGATGCGTTCGCCGCGATGGCGCACCGTGACATAGATCGCGTCGACATCGACAACCTCGAGGGCCGCGTAACCAGCGTATTGCTGACGCCCTATCCGCCGGGCATCCCGTTGTTGATTCCGGGTGAGCGATTCAATTCCACGATCGTGCGTTATCTCCAGTTCGCCCGGGATTTCAACCGCAAGTTCCCCGGATTCGAGACCGACATTCATGGCCTGGTCGAAGAACCCGGCGAAGGGGGCGTGCACTTTTTCGTGGATTGCGTCCGCCAGGGCTGACACGCTTGCGCCAGCGTCGTGGCCCAGCCGGTGCCCGCCTTACGCAGGCCGGGGCAGATGAAACGCCGTTCATGCGCGGCGTTCAAGGGTTACGAAGAAATAGCGCAGGCCGCTCGCCGCATCTTCGCGGCTTTCCCGCGCGGTTTCGCGCCAGATCTCCTTTGCGAGCACGGGAAAGTAGGTGTCGCCTTCGTATTCCCGGTCGATCTCGGTGGCGAGGATGCGGTCCGCGATGGGAAGAACCAGTGCGTAGATCTCGCCGCCGCCTATGAAGAAAACCTCGCTATCGCCACCAGCCGCAGTAATCGCCGCGTCGATCGAATCGACGACTCTTGCGCCGGCCACCTGATAGCCGGGACGGCGGGAGATGATGATGTGTTTGCGTCCCTGCAGCAGTCTGCCGATCGATTCCCAGGTTTTGCGGCCCATCACGATGTGATGGGCCATGGTGAGCTGCCGGAAGCGCCTCAGGTCTTCGGAGAGATGCCATGGCATGTTCCCGTCTTTGCCGATTACGCGATTCGTTGCGTAAGCAACGATGACCGTGATCCGGGGCCGTGCAGTTTTGAGGGTAGAGTTCCTGTTTACCTCCCGCCTCTCGTCTCTCGCCTCTCGGCTCACACCGCCACCGGCGCTTTGATGGCGGGATGGGGTTCGTAGCCGACCAGATTGAAATCCTCGTACTTGAAATCGAACAGGTTCCTGACTTCGGGGTTTAGGATCATGCGCGGCAGCGCGCGCGGCTGCCGCGAAAGCTGCTCCCGGGCCTGTTCCAGATGGTTCAGGTACAGGTGGGTATCGCCGAAGGCGTGCACGAATTCACCGGGCCTCAGGTTGCAGACCTGCGCGACCATGAGCGTCAGAGCCGCGTAAGAGGCAATGTTGAAAGGCACGCCGAGGAACAGGTCGGCGCTGCGCTGATAGAGCTGGCAGGAGAGTTTCCCATCGGCCACATAGAACTGGAAGAATGCGTGGCAGGGCAGCAGCGCCATCTTGTCAAGATCCGCCACATTCCACGCCGACACGATGAGGCGCCGCGAGTTCGGATTGCTGTTGATGTCGTCGATGACCTTGGAGATCTGGTCGATATGCCGCCCATCGGGTGCCGGCCAGGAGCGCCATTGGTACCCGTACACCGGACCGAGCTCGCCGTTTGCATCCGCCCATTCGTCCCAGATGCTTACGCCGTTTTCCTTGAGGTAGCGGGTGTTGGTTTCGCCCTTCAGGAACCACAGCAACTCGTGGATGATCGACTTGAGGTGGACTTTCTTGGTGGTCAACAGCGGAAAGCCGGCCTGCAGGTCGAAGCGCAGTTGCGGTCCGAAGATACTGAGCGTCCCGGTTCCGGTGCGGTCGCTTTTGCGGGCACCGTGTTCGAGGATGTGTCGCATCAGGTCGAGGTACTGGCGCATGGTCCTGGGCCGCCCGGCGAGGGGATGATGAGCAGGCATTCTAAATCAGGCCGCCTGGCGACGCATCGGGCCGATGACTCCGCATGCGGCGCAAGTCGCGTTGCTGCCGGGTTTTTGCGGGGCGCGTGATAAACTTCGACGGTCCTCTTCGGGTGCGCAATGTCCGGAAACACGCTCGGCAAACTGTTCTGCGTCACGTCCTTTGGCGAGAGCCACGGACCGGCGCTCGGCTGCGTCGTCGATGGTTGCCCGCCGGGAATTGAACTCTCCGAAGCCGACATCCAGAAAGAGCTCGATCGCCGCAAGCCCGGTACATCCAGGCATGTCACCCAGCGGCGCGAACCCGACACGGTGGAGATTCTTTCCGGCGTATTCGAAGGCCGGACCACCGGCACCCCGATCGCGCTGCTGATCCGCAACCAGGACCAACGCAGCAAGGACTACGGCAACATCGTCGAGACTTTCCGTCCGGGGCACGCGGATTACACCTATTGGCAAAAGTACGGCATCCGCGACTACCGCGGCGGTGGACGACAGTCGGCACGCGAGACGGCGGTGCGGGTGGCCGCGGCCGCGATTGCAAAGAAGTGGCTGCGGGAGCGCCACGGCGTGGTAATACGCGGCTATATGTCGCAACTCGGCAGCATTCCTATTGCGTTCAGGACCTGGGACGCAGTGAACGCCAACCCTTTCTTTGCGCCCGATCCGGATATGGTGCCGAAACTCGAGGAGTTCATGGACAGGCTGCGCAAGTCCGGCGACTCCTGCGGGGCGAAAATCACTGTGGTGGCAGAGAACGTGCCGGTGGGCTGGGGCGAGCCTGTTTACGACAAGCTCGATGCCGAAATCGCCTATGCCATGATGGGCATCAATGCGGTGAAAGGCGTGGAAATCGGCGCCGGCTTCGCCGCGGTCGGGCAGAAGGGCACCGAGCACGGCGACGAAATGACGCCGCAAGGCTATCTGAGCAACAATGCGGGCGGCATCCTCGGCGGCATTTCCAGCGGCCAGGACATCGTGGTCAATATCGCGGTGAAGCCGACCTCGAGCATCCGCCTGCCACGGCGTTCGATCGACAAGCAAGGCGCGCCGACCGTGGTCGAAACCACCGGGCGCCATGACCCCTGCGTTGGCATTCGCGCCACGCCGATCGCCGAGGCGATGCTGGCGCTGGTGCTGATGGACCACGCTTTGCGCCATCGTGCGCAAAATGCCGACGTGCGCTGCCCCACGCCCAGGATTGCCGCGCGCGCTCCGGCAGCGGCAGCAAACGCCGGCAATCCAAGCCAGGCAACCGATCCCGACCCGGACGAAGCGTAAGGCCGATCACCATAGTGAGCTGGCTGCAGCGTCTCGCCGAGGTCAACGAACAGGACTGGCGCCCGGTAGGGAGCCCGGCGTTTGTTGCCGCCACCCTGGGCATCGCGCTCGTTGCCTTCCTCGCCAACACCAGCCAACGCTGGGTGTTCCTGCTCGATAACGCCAATCTCGCCTTGCACGAAGCCGGCCATCCGATTTTCGGCCTGTTGCTTGGCGATCGAATCACCGTTTATGGCGGCACGCTCGCGCAGTTGCTGTTTCCGATTGCAGCCAGCGCGACGTTCTGGCGCCGCCGCGAAGCGCTGTCGTTCGCGCTGTGCGCCGTGTGGCTGTTCGAGAATTTCTGGAACATTGCCCGCTACATGGCCGATGCACGCGCGCAGGTGTTGCCGCTGGTCGGCAGCGGCGAGCACGACTGGACCGAGATCTTTTCCCGCTGGGACGTCCTGAACAGCGATACCGGCATCGCCGGTTTTGTCACTCTCCTGGGTTGGCTCGGGGTGCTCATCGCCTGGGGCTGGCTTGCGCGGCGCTGGTGGCTCGACCGCGAACCCGGACCACACTGAGGCTCGGGGTCAGTCCATGGTGCGCGGATCTTTTTACTTCCGGCTTTCCAACTTCTATTTCTGGTATTTCGCGTTCATCGGCGCGTTCGCGCCATATTTCGCCCTGTATCTGAAATCGTTGGGATTGTCCGCATCCCAGATCGGCGTGCTGCTTGCCGTCAATCCCATTGCGCGCATCTTCGGACCGAACTTTTGGGGTTGGCTCTCCGACCATCACGGTGCGCGCGGCAAGTTGATTCGTCTGACCGCGGTGGGGACTGCGGTGGCGTTCGTCCCGCTGTTTTTTAACCGTGGAATCGGCTGGATGTTCACGGCACTGTTGGTGCTGAACATTTTCTGGTGCGCGGTGTTGCCGCTGGCGGAATCGGCCACGCTCAACCTGCTGGGCCCGCGGGTCGGGACTTACGGGCGCGTACGGGTGTGGGGTTCGGTCGGGTTCGTGGCGGTCGTTGTTGCCGGCGGCTACTGTCTCGATCACTTCGGAATCGACGCGCTCGCACCGATGGTGCTCACGCTGCTGGTGATGATGGCGGCGAGCACCTTTGCACTTCCGCGCGACCGCGAACCTTCGCACCACGGCGAGCACGCACCGATTCTGCGCCTCGTGGCACAGCCTGCAGTGATTGCGCTTCTCGCCGGCTTCTTTCTGATGCAGGTGGCGAACGGGCCGTACAACGCCTTCTACTCGATACATCTGGTTGAGGCGGGGTACTCGAAAAAGGCCGTGGGCTGGTTGTGGGCGCTGGGCGTGATGGCGGAGATCGGATTGTTCATGTGGCTTCCGCATCTCATGCGCAGGTACAGCCTCAACCAGATTCTGCTGTTTAGTTTCGGCTGCGCGGTTGCGCGTTTTCTACTGATCGCGTGGGGGGTCGGTTCGATTCCACTCATGGTGGTGGCTCAGCTCATGCACGCGGTCACTTTCGGCGCTTATCACGCCGCCGGCGTGGCAGCGATGCACCAGATCTTTCGTGGGCGCAACCAGGCGCGCGGCCAGGCGCTGTATACCAGCCTCGGCTACGGCCTCGGGGGCACACTGGGCACGCTCGGCGCCGGCTACGCCTGGGAAGGCTGGGGTCCGCAGTGGACCTTTACGTTTGCCGCCCTCGCCGCGTTGCTGGCGTTCCTGGTGGTGTCATGGAAGCCGATGTCTTTCGGCGCAAAAGCGCGTAACTAGCCGCGCCAAACTGCTGTCCGGCCAGCGGGATATGTCATAATTTCGGCTAGCGCTGAATTCGATTCGCCATGAATCCGCAGACTCTTTACGACAAACTCTGGGCGAGCCATCTGGTCCGTCAGGAACCGGGCGGCACCGCGCTGATCTATATCGACCGCCACTTGGTGCACGAAGTCACCAGCCCGCAGGCATTCGAAGGGCTCAAGCTCGCCGGTCGCAAGCCCTGGCGCATCGGCTCGGTGGTCGCTACCGCGGACCACAACACGCCGACCAAGGACTGGGACCAGGGAATCAAGGATCCGGTTTCGCGACTGCAGGTCGAAACACTCGACGCCAACATCCGCGAGTTCGGCGCCAAGGCGTATTTCCCCTTTCTCGATCGCCGCCAGGGAATCGTGCACGTGGTCGGCCCGGAGCAGGGGGCCACGCTGCCCGGGATGACCGTGGTATGTGGCGATTCTCATACCAGCACCCACGGCGCTTTCGGATGCCTTGCCCACGGCATCGGCACATCGGAGGTGGAGCACGTGCTCGCCACCCAGTGCCTGATTCAGAAGAAGATGAAGAGCATGCTGATCGAAGTGAACGGCGCGCTTGGCCGTGGTGTCACCGCCAAGGACGTTGCGCTGGCCGTGATCGGCAAGATTGGCACGGCCGGCGGCACCGGCTATGCCGTCGAATTCGGCGGCGGGGTGGTACGCGCGCTGTCGATGGAAGCACGCATGACCCTGTGCAACATGGTGATCGAAGCCGGGGCGCGCGCCGGGATGGTAGCGGTGGACGAGACCACCATCGAGTATCTGCGCGGCCGTCCGTTTGCGCCCAGTGGCGCGATGTGGGAGCGGGCTGTGGCCCATTGGCGCACATTGAACAGCGACGAGGATGCCCGTTTTGATTTTGTGGTTCGGCTCGACGCCCGCGAGATCAAGCCTCAGGTGACCTGGGGCACGTCGCCGGAAATGGTTGTGGCGGTAGACGGCCGCGTGCCCGATCCGGACAAGGAAAAAGACGAGGTCAAGCGCGAGGGTATGGAGCGGGCGCTGATTTACATGGGCCTCAAGCCCAACACCCAGATCACCGATATCCGCATTGACAAAGTTTTCATCGGCTCGTGCACCAACTCGCGTATCGAGGACCTGCGTGCCGCGGCGCAAATCGTGCGCGGCAGGCGCGTTGCCGCCAGCGTGCGCCTGGCGATGGTGGTGCCGGGCTCGGGTCTGGTCAAGGAACAGGCGGAGAAAGAAGGCCTGGACCGCGTGTTTCGCGACGCAGGATTCGAGTGGCGCCAGCCGGGTTGTTCGATGTGCCTGGCGATGAACGATGACCGGCTCGAACCGGGCGAACGCTGCGCCTCGACCTCCAACCGCAACTACGAAGGCCGGCAGGGTTCGGGCGGACGCACGCACCTGGTGAGCCCCGCAATGGCGGCGGGCGCGGCGATCGCCGGCCACTTCGTCGACGTGCGCTCGGGACTGTAGAAACCGCGAATGGAGAAGTTCACCCGATTTGAAGGCCTGGTGGCGCCGCTCGATCGCGCCAACGTTGACACCGACGCCATCATCCCGAAGCAGTTCCTGAAGTCGATCAGGCGCTCGGGTTTCGGCGTCAATCTGTTCGACTCGTGGCGTTATCTGGAGCATGGGGAGCCCGGGATGGATCCCGCCAGGCGCAAGCCCAATCCCGATTTCGTCCTGAACCAGCCGCGCTACAAGACGGCGAGTATTCTTCTTGCGCGCAGGAATTTCGGCTGCGGCTCCTCGCGCGAGCACGCACCCTGGGCGTTGGGTGACTTTGGTTTTCGTGCGCTGATCGCGCCGAGCTACGCCGAGATCTTTTACAACAACTGCTTCAAGAACGGCCTGCTGCCGATCGTGTTGCCTGAATCCCAGCTTGATCGCCTGTTTCACGATGTCGCTGCATTCCCCGGATTCAGGCTGGTGATCGATCTGGGCGCGCAGACGGTCGCCTATCCGGACGGCAGCCAGGTGTTCGCTTTCGAGGTCGATGCCTTCCGCAGGCATTGCCTGCTCAACGGGTTGGACGACATCGGGCTGACGCTGCAGCATGCTGACGAGATCAAGGCCTTCGAGGCCAAACGCCGCATCGACCAACCCTGGCTCTTCAGCTAAACGCCAAGAAAGGCAAGCTTGGACCACTGGGAGCACTGGGGCGATTTGTCTCATGGACCACGATTTCTGCTCCACCCCCCTGCACCCCGTCGTTGAGAATCCTTCATTTTCCTTTGCGTAACTTTGCGTACTCCTCAAGGGGGTATTGAAAAGAATGCTTTGCGCCTTTGCGGTGAGAGGTAATAAATGAAAATCGCAGTACTCCCCGGCGACGGCATCGGCCCGGAGATCGTGAAACAGGCGCTCAAGGTGCTCAAGGCCCTGTCGCGCGAAGGCCAGAAATTCGAACTGCAGGAAGCGCCGATCGGCGGCGCCGGTTACGATGCCGGCAGAGACCCCTTACCGGAATCGACACTGACGCTGGCCAAGTCCGCGGACGCGGTGCTGCTGGGCGCGGTGGGCGGCCCGAAGTACGACACTTTGCCCCGGCCGATGCGCCCCGAGCAGGGGTTGTTGCGCATACGCAAGGAACTGGGTCTGTTCGCCAACCTGCGCCCGGCGCTGCTGTACGAGGAGCTAGTTAATGCCTCCACGCTCAAGTCCGAAGTGGTGGCGGGGCTCGACATCATGATCCTGCGGGAGCTGACCGGCGACATCTACTTCGGAGAGCCGCGCGGGCGGCGGGAAACCGGCAGCGGCGAGCGTGAGGGATACGACACCATGAAATACAGCGAGTCGGAGATACGCCGCATCGCCCATGTCGGTTTCGGCATCGCGCGCAAGCGGGCGAAGCGTATGTGCTCGGTAGACAAGGCCAACGTGCTCGACACCAGCATCCTGTGGCGCGAGGTAGTCATTGAAGTGGCGAAGGAATATCCGGACGTCGAACTGTCGCACATGTACGTGGACAACGCGGCCATGCAGCTGGTGCGCGCACCCAGGCAGTTCGACGTCATGCTTACCAGCAACATGTTCGGCGATATCCTCTCGGACGAAGCGTCGATGCTCACCGGCTCGATCGGCATGCTACCCTCGGCTTCGCTGGATGCGGGCAACAAGGGTTTGTATGAGCCGATCCACGGCTCCGCTCCGGACATCGCCGGCAGGAACGTGGCTAATCCGCTCGCGACGGTCCTTTCGGTCGCGATGATGATGCGCTATACCTTCAACCAGGAGGCGCTCGCAGCGCGCATCGAGGCCGCGGTCAGGCGCGTGCTCAAGCAGGGCTATCGGACTGCCGATATTCACGGAGCCGGCACCAGGAAGGTCGGGACCGATGAAATGGGCGATGCTGTGGTGACGGCGTTGCAGGCATGATCAGGAGGGATGGGCAATGAATGCAAGTGAAGCGGCGGTGGTTTCCGCGCGCCGCACCGGAGCGAATGCCGCGATCAGGCGAGTCGGGCTGGTTGGCTGGCGCGGCATGGTCGGTTCGGTGCTGATGCAGCGTATGCGCGAGGAGCGCGATTTCGATCACATCGATCCGGTTTTCTTCACCACCTCGCAACCCGGAGCCAGGGGTCCGGATATCGGCAAGGATGTGCCGCCGCTCAGGCGCGCCGACGACCTGAAGGAACTCATGGCAATGCAAGTGATCGTTTCCTGCCAGGGCGGCGATTACACCAACGAAATCTACCCGAAGTTGCGCGCCGACGGCTGGAACGGCTACTGGATCGACGCTGCATCGGCGTTGCGGATGCGGGAGGATGCCGTGATCATCCTCGACCCGGTCAATCTCGAGGTGATCAGGAAGGCGCTTGCACGGGGTGTGCGCAATTACATCGGCGGCAACTGCACCGTCAGCCTGATGTTGATGGGCACGCACGGTCTGTTCAAGGCCGGGGTGGTGGAGTGGATGACAGCAATGACCTATCAGGCCGCCTCCGGTGCCGGCGCCCAGAACATGCGCGAACTGGTGTCGCAGATGGGCTACATTCATGGCGCCGCGAAGCCGTTGCTTGACGATCCGGCCTCCTCGATTTTGGAAATCGACCGCAAGGTGAGCGACGCGCTGCGCAACCGCGGATTGCCGAGCGAGCATTTCGGGCAGTCGTTGGCAGGCAGCCTCATACCGTGGATCGACAAGGACCTTGGCAACGGTCAGAGCCGCGAAGAATGGAAAGCGCAGGCGGAAGGCAACAAGATCCTCGGACGCGATTCGAACCCGATCCCGATCGACGGCGTATGCGTGCGCATCGGCGCCATGCGCTGCCACAGCCAGGCACTCACCATCAAGCTGACGGAGAACCTGCCGCTCGACGAAATCGAAGGCCTGCTGGCATCAGCCAATCAGTGGGTGAAGGTGGTGCCCAACGAGCGTGACGCCACGATTCGGGAGTTGACGCCAGCGGCGGTCACCGGCACGCTCACGGTGCCAATCGGGCGCTTGCGCAAATTGCCGATGGGTGGCGAGTATCTCGCTGCATTTACAGTGGGGGACCAATTGCTGTGGGGCGCGGCGGAACCGCTGCGTCGTATGCTGCGAATCCTGCTCGAACGGTGACGGCCTGCCTCGATTTATCCGCGGTGTACATAGCAAAATTGATCGCAAAAGTCTCGGGTTACCGGGGAATGTAAGAGGAAAGTTGAGCTTGCATCTCTAAATCCATGATGTTATTTTAATTACCCTTTATACAAAAACGATCAGGGTGGGCGCCTTGGGCATAACGTCTCTTCGCGCATGGATCCTCGCCGCGTCGTTGCTCGCTGTCTCGGCAGTAGCGCACGGAGCAGGTCTAGGCAAGCTCAATGTCACGTCGGCGCTCGATGAACCGCTCAACGCGGAGATCGAGTTATTCGCCGAGAAAAAAGAAATCGGTTCGCTCGCTGCGCGCCTCGCCAGTCAGGAGGCGTTCGGTCGTGCCGGGTTGGTTTACTCGACCGCGCTTGACGACGCCAAGGTCACCATCGAAAAACGCGCGAACGGTGAGCCTTACGTACGGCTGACAACGACCCGTCCGGTCAGCGAACCCTTCCTCGATTTGCTGGTGGAATTGTCCTGGTCTTCAGGGAGGATCAGCCGCGAGTTCACCGCGCTGCTCGATCCCCCAATGCTGATCGCCGAACGTGCGAGACTGAAGGCCGACGAAGCAGAAGTACGCGCTTCCCCGCCCAAACCGGAGCCGCAGCCTGAGTCCATTGGCGAAACGCAGGCTGGGGCGCCCGCACCTGAGGCACCTGCCCAAGAGGCCCCTGCTGCGCAAGCTCCTGCCGTGTCGGAAGCGCCGGTGGTCGCCGAGGCGCCCGCAGCCGCTGAAACCGCTCCGTCGGCGCCGTTGGTGGAAACCATCGGCGGCCCGATGGCGACCTTCCTCACCGAATCGAATATCAACAGCACCTCCCGAGGCGGCGCTGCAATTGCCGGAAGTAGTTATGGTCCGGTGAAGCGCGGGGACACGCTGTCCAAGATCGCGCTTGCCGCCAAGCCCGCAGACGTGAGCCTGGAGCAAATGCTGGTGCTGCTGTTCCGGGACAATCCGGATGCCTTCGCCGGCAAGAACATGAACCGGCTGAAGACCGGAAAGATCATCAAGCTCCCATCGGCGAGTGAGTACGGCAGCGTCGCGCACGCCGACGCGCGCAAGGAAGTGCTGGTTCAGGCGCACGACTGGAATGCATACCGCGAGCAACTTGCGGTCAAGGCGGGCGAAACGAAAGCCGCGGAAGAGCCGGCCCAACAGGCGGCCTCCGGGAAAATCACAGCGAAAGTCGAGGATCAGGCTGCCGCGGCGAAGCAAGAGCCGAAGGAAGTGCTGAAACTCTCCCAGAGCGAACCCGCCGCGGCTGTGGCCGGCGCCCCTGCGGGGGACGCAAAGGCGAGCCAGGCCCGGGTGCGCGCGCTGGAAGAGGAACTGGCGGCGCGCGACAAGGCAGTCAAGGATGCCAATGAGCGCGTAGGCAAGCTCGAAAAGACCATCAAGGACCTGCAGGCGTTGCTGGAGATCAAGAACAAAGGCATGGCCGACCTGCAGAAGCCGCCCGCGCCGCCGCCGGCTGTCGCTACCCCGGTCCCGGCCCAGACGCCAGCGGCTCCAGTGGCGCCGCAACCGAAAACCGAGACGGCGCCGCCATCTCAGCCCGTCCCGCAACCCAAGCCCGCACCCAAGCCCGCGCCCAAACCGGCGCCACCGCCGGCACCCGAGCCCAGCCTGATGGATCTGGTGTTGGAACAGCCCGCCTATCTCGGCGCAGGACTGGGCGTGCTGGTACTGATCGGTGCGCTCGCCGCGCGTGCTGTCAAACGCCGCCGTGAATCGAAAGCCGAAACTGAAGAAGCTGGCCCTGCGCCCGTAGTCGGCGCCGCGTCCTCGGCGGCCGCTTTCGGCAGCGCCAACACCGACCCGAGCGCGGCCAATGCACGTGCCGCCAAGGACGTTTCGGAGGAAGTCGATCCGGTCGCGGAGGCGGAGATTTTTCTTGCCTACGGTCGCGATGCCCAGGCCGAGGATCTGCTGAAGGAGGCGCTCGCGGCGTTTCCCACGCGCTACGAGATTCACGTCAAGCTGCTGCAGATTTTTGCCAATCGCAAGGACAACAAGGCGTTCGAGCAACTGGCGCGCGAACTGCAGATGGGAACCGGCGGCAGCGGAGTTTTATGGGATCAGGCCGTCAGGCTTGGATACCAGATCGATCCGGACAACCCGCGTTACGCGGCCGGCCGGCCCAGCGGTGACGAAGAAGCGGCTGGAGCAGCTGTCGCGGCTTCCAGTGCCGCCGATAATGTCGATTTCAACATCGGCTTCGAAGACCCGAACGCTACCACGGCGACCGACATCGATCTCGGTGACGACGGCAGCCAGCTGGACAAGACCGCAGTTATCGACCCCTCGGCGTTCGAGTCTCATGAGGACACCGCCATTCTGCATTCCGGTGTGGCGACGACAGTGAATTTCAGGGTGGAGATTCCGCCGGCAGGAACCGCGACTGATGAAACCGAGGCGCCGAAAAAGCAGGAAGGCAATGCCATCGATTTCGATTTCGACCTCAACGCCATTACCGCAGTGCCGTCGGCCGAGGAACCTGAACCTGCCGCGGGCGGAGTGGATTTCGACATGAGCGATGCGTCACTCGAAACGCCCGGCGAGCCCAAGGCCGGTTCCAGCGCCGCGCAGGCAATCGACTTATCCAGCATCAACCTCGATCTGGGCACTGGAACCTCTCCCCAGGTTTCAGCTACGGGCAAGGATGATCATTGGTATGACGTGCAGACCAAGTTCGACCTTGCCAAGGCATACCAGGAAATGGGCGACAAGGACGGTGCGCGCGAGATCCTCAAGGAAGTGCTTCAGGAAGGCGACGCCGAACAGAAAGCTGCCGCGCAGACGGTGCTCGCAAACCTGGATTCCTGAGTCCAGCGCGTTTCCGCCGCGGCCGTTTCCCGTGGCGGCGTCTTGCTGCACAATTCCACCGTCAATTGATCCGCAGCGTCTTTGCTGCGCCCGGCAACCGCTTCGGACTCCGCGCTTTGAGAATCGCACTTGGACTCGAATACGACGGCACGGTGTTCTGCGGCTGGCAGACCCAGCCGGACGGCTGCTCGGTGCAGGATGCCCTCGAGCGCGCGTTGTCAGAAGTGGCGGGCAAGAAAATCGAGACGGTGTGCGCGGGGCGCACCGACGCCGGCGTGCACGCGCAAGCGCAGGTGGTGCATTTCGACGTCGAGGTCGGGCGTGCGCCGAGCGCATGGATCCGTGGCGGCAACGCGCTGCTGCCAGATACCATTGCGGTGAATTGGGCGCGCGCAGTGAGTTCGGATTTCCACGCACGCTTTTGCGCCACCGGCAGGCGCTACGTCTACTGGCTGCTCAACCGGGCACAACGCCCGGGGCTCATGCGCGGGCGCGTAGGCTGGTCTTACCGGCATCTCGATGAACGGGCGATGCGGCAGGCGGCGCAATGCCTGATCGGCAGCCATGATTTCAGCGCCTTCCGCGCCGCCGAATGCCAGGCGAAGACCCCGGTCAAGACGCTGCGCGAAGTCGAGATCTGCCGCCGCGGCGACCTTATCCGTTTCGAGTTTTCCGCCGACGCCTTTCTGCGGCACATGGTGCGCAACATCGTCGGCTCGCTGGTCTACGTTGGCAGCGGCAGACAGCCCGCCGCCTGGATTGGCGAAGTGCTGGAAAGCCGCAATCGAAATCGTGCCGCACCCACATTTGCAGCCTCAGGACTTTACCTTGCGGCAGTAGAATACGACGCGTCCTGGGAGCTGCCTTCGCACCCGGACATCGCCAGCCTCGAAGAGACACTGCTCGCGGCAGAATAATTTTCAGGAGTTCTGAATCGGGATGGCCACAGCGGTCAAGATCTGCGGCATTACCCGTGTCGAAGACGCGCTTGCCGCCGCGCACGCCGGCGCGCATGCGATCGGTCTGATTTTCGCCAGCGAAAGCCCGCGTAGGGTATCGACCGCGGTCGCGCGCAAGGTCGTCGAGGCGCTGCCCGCATTCGTTACGCCGGTGGCGTTGTTCGTCGATCCGCAGCCCGGGGAAGTCGAGCGCGTGCTCGACGAAGTCGGGCCGCAGTTGCTGCAGTTTCACGGCGACGAGACACCCGATTTTTGCGTGCGTTTCGGCGTGCCCTACATCAAGGTCGCGAGGGTCGGGTCGGGAGTGGATTTGCTACAATACGCCGGCCGTCATCGCGCCGCCAAAGGCCTTCTGCTCGACGCGTTCGTGGAGGGCAGCCATGGCGGCACCGGATCCACATTCGACTGGTCGCTGATCCCGGCCAATCTTCCCCTGCCGCTGATCCTGGCCGGCGGGCTCGATGCCGACAACGTGGGCGACGCCGTGCGCCGCGTGCGTCCGTGGGCGGTCGATGTGAGCAGCGGTGTCGAGACCGCAAAAGGAATAAAGGACGCGGCCAGGATTGCCGCCTTCATCCGTGGAGTGAGAGATGCAGATGTATGAGGCCCTGAAGACTTACGATCTACCCGACACCAAGGGCCACTTCGGACCGTACGGCGGCGTGTTCGTCGCCGAGACGCTGATGCACGCCCTCGACGAATTGCGCGCGCAGTATGAGCGCATGCGCGTCGACGCCGGATTCGTCGCCGAATTCGAGTCCGAGCTCAAGCACTACGTCGGTCGTCCCAGCCCGGTGTATCACGCCAGGCGCCTGTCGCAGCATGCGGGCGGCGCGCAGATCTGGCTCAAGCGCGAAGACCTGAATCATACCGGCGCGCACAAGATCAACAACACCGTCGGCCAGGCGCTGCTCGCCAAGCGCATGGGCAAGAAGCGGGTGATCGCCGAAACCGGCGCGGGACAGCACGGCGTGGCCGCCGCCACCGTCGCGGCCCGGTACGGCATGGAGTGCGTGGTGTACATGGGGTCGGAAGACATCAAGCGCCAGTCGATGAACGTATTCCGGATGAAGCTGCTGGGCGCCACAGTGGTGCCGGTGGAGAGCGGCTCGAAGACGCTGAAGGATGCGCTCAATGAAGCGATGCGCGACTGGGTTACCAATGTCGAGAGCACTTTCTACATCATCGGCACGGTCGCCGGCCCGCATCCCTACCCGATGATGGTGCGCGATTTCAATTCGGTCGTCGGCCGCGAGCTGCGCACGCAGATGCCGGAAGAAATCGGCCGCCAGCCGGATGCGATCCTCGCCTGCGTCGGCGGCGGCTCGAACGCCATGGGCGTGTTCTATCCCTACATCGAGGACAAGTCGGTGCGACTGATCGGCATCGAAGCCGGCGGACTGGGCCTCGCCTCCGGCAAGCACGCGGCAACGCTGTGCGCCGGCAAACCCGGCGTGCTGCATGGCAATCGCACTTATCTGATCCAGGACGAGAACGGCCAGATCATCGAAACCCATTCGATTTCCGCCGGTCTCGACTATCCGGGCGTAGGCCCGGAGCACGCGTGGCTCAAGGATAGCGGCCGTGCCGAGTACGTCTCGATCACGGATGACGAGGCGCTCAATGCCTTTCACACGCTGACACGGATGGAGGGCATCATGCCGGCGCTGGAGTCCGCGCACGCGGTGGCGTACGCGATGAAGCTTGCGCCGACGCTGCCCAAGGAACAGGTGCTGCTGGTGAATCTTTCCGGCCGCGGCGACAAGGACATGAATACCGTCGCCGAGCGCTCGGGACTGAAACTTTGAGAGGCGTGAGGGGTGAGGCGTGAGGAGTGAGGTGCTCATCGAAACCTGTTTTTCGGGCTTTCGCTCTGTCTCGCTTCTCGCCTGACGCCTCTCGCCTCACCGAGCTTATGTCGCGCATTCCAGACACGTTCAGGAAACTCCAGGCGCAGGGAAGGAAGGCGCTCATTCCCTTCGTCACTGCCGGCGACCCTAATCCGGCGATGACTGTGCCGATCATGCATGCGCTGATTGGCGCCGGAGCGGACATCATCGAACTCGGCGTGCCCTTTTCCGATCCGATGGCCGACGGGCCGACCATTCAGCGCTCCAGCGAGCGTGCGCTCAAGCACGGCGTGGGACTGAAACATGTGCTCGGCATGGTGCGCGAATTCCGCACCGCCAATCGGACAACACCGGTCGTGCTGATGGGCTATGCCAATCCGATCGAGGCGATGGGCTATGCGGCGTTCGTAGACACCGCGCAGACGGCAGGCGTGGACGGGGTGCTGGTGGTGGACTATCCGCCCGAGGAAAGCAGGCAGCTGGTGGATCTGCTCAAGGCGCGCGGCATCGATTCCATTTTCCTTTTGTCGCCGACTTCGGAGGACAGCCGCATGGAGCTGGTCGGGCGCATGGCCACGGGATACATATACTACGTGTCGCTCAAGGGCGTGACTGGCGCCGCGCACCTCGATTTGCAGCAGGTCACGGCCAAGCTCCCGCAGATCCGCTCGCACATCCGGCTTCCCATCGGCGTGGGCTTTGGTATTCGGGACGCGCAGACCGCCAAGGCGATTGCAGCGATTTCCGACGCGGTAGTGATCGGCAGCCGCCTGGTGCAGGAGATCGAATCCTCGGACCCCGACCAGGTGCTCGGCAATCTTTCGACGCTGCTTGGCGGCATCCGGCGCGCCATGGACAGTGCGTGAGCCTGTTTTTGGAACGCGCAATTGAACCGCACCCGCACTCGCGGGTTCGTCAAGTCACTGGGAGACGTGGATGAGCTGGTTGCAGAAGCTGCTTCCGCCGAAGATCAAGCGCAGCGCCGGCGCCGTCAAGAAGGCCGTGCCGGAAGGGCTGTGGAGTAAATGCGAGGTCTGCGAGACGGTGCTCTATCGCGCCGATCTGGACAAGAACCTCAACGTTTGTCCCAAGTGCGGCCACCACAACCGGCTCACCGCCCGCGAGCGCATCGACCTCACGCTCGACGCGGAAGGCCAGTTCGAAATCGGCGCGGAGGTCGGGCCCATCGACTTCCTCAAGTTCGTGGACAGCAAACGCTATACCGAACGCCTCGAGCAGGCCAAGATCGAAACCGAAGAGGACGATGCCTTGGTGGTGGTACAGGGCTCTATCAAGAACGTGCCGCTGGTGGCCGCCGCCTTCGAGTTCCGCTTCCTGGGCGGTTCGATGGGCTCCGTGGTGGGCGAGCGCTTCGTGCGCGGCGTGCAGAGCTGTTGCGAACAGAATCTGCCCTTTGTCTGCTTTTCCGCGAGCGGTGGTGCGCGCATGCAGGA
>CAZYTR010000454.1:0-4095 GCA_964650365.1 uncultured Alcaligenaceae bacterium
CCCCCACCGGGGACAAGCAACAACGGGAAGCCGGAACCAGCCTCCTCATATTGGATGCGAACGGGGCCTTTTTCGTAGAACGACATGGCAACTCCTCCTTGCCCAGTTTACTGACTAAACACTCGCCGCGCTGCGGCCATCGCCGTCGTCGCGGCGCTCGTTTTCAGTATTTTCGTCTGATCGGATCCCCATCGGCGTCCTCCTGACTTTCGGCCGCCTAACGTCCAAGTTAAGCGGCGCGCCGGTCACTACGCCACGTGACTCCAAAGCTGAATTTCAAATAAACCTTCAAACGGCCAATGTTCCGGCGCCTCCCGCTTGAGCGATGAGTTAGGCGTCCGCCTTGCGAACCCACGGAGGCCCGGTGCGAACGGCGCCTTCGACTTGTTTTTTTGCCGACTCATAGTCGCTCTCATAGCACCACTCAACGTGAACCTTCCCAGCGGGGATTCCACAGACGAGGATAACCCTTCGGTCGTTCGCCCACAGACGCATCTTTTCCGTCTCCGCGAACGCGATCAAATCCTCTGCGCTTCTCGACTTGAGTTCACGCCAGAGACTGGGCCGCTCCTTCTCAAAGGCCGCGAGCGCACGCTCGTATCCAACCAACGGATGTCCTAGTGCGCGGTTCCAACCGGCGTGCGCGAAAAGAAGCGCCGCGTGCGCCGCCTCAGAAGAAGGAATTTGATTCGGCTTGGAGAGCATGTTCTCGGCGATTTTCTTGATAGCTTCCGAAAGCTTCGGGTCGTTTTTCATTATGTCTCCATGAGAGCTTTGCTGGCGCCCAACGTTTAGGATGAGCGACGGGTTTTTCGCATTCGCTCTCAATCCTTATTGGTTAGACGGTCATAGGGCGGGGCTGTTCCTAGATAAAGTGGCGCCCCATGGACTGCTCCCGCATCAATGTATGCCCACCCGCGGCCCTTCACAGAATCACCTTCGTCGAATCCGGACCAGGAGAACTCGACGAACCTCTGCCCGTTTTTCTTCGTGGTTTCTTTCGCCTTTTTGTCCTGCGGAAGACATACGATTGAAGAATACGCTTACCGCTGTCCCGAATGAACAGCATCATTGAACCTTCTCGAATTGTGCGGTCATAAAGTCGGTGTGTTTCCTGGCGAGTTCTATCCGACAAGCCTCCGATATACTCCTTTGCTGGATAGGCGATGACTTGTCCTTTGGCTAGGTCGCATTCGATGATTGGGTGCTTATCTGCGTGTTCATTCCATGCGCGTTCAATCGTAGCCCAATACGACTCGATCTCAGTTGAGTAATCGCGGATCAAGGATTTCTCTCCTGCCTAACGTTGCGCGTAACCCGCGGCCGTCGCTCGGCAGGCGTGAAGTGGGTGGGTGTCACGTTCGCGCACCTGAACTCATCTCCGCTTTCAATGCTCCACCTCACCCGGCACCGCGTGCTAAAGAAGCACCATACCCATGCCGGTACACAGGCTGGCTCGCGAAGGCATTGCGGCCTGTGCGATGTGATCTTCTCGGATGTCAGCTGCGCTTCAGCCCGTCGCGCCAGGCAATAGCTTCGAGTTCGACCCGGACTGCGTCTTCGACGGCAATCACGGGGCGCGCCTGGAATTCGAAGGCCGGGTACGTCGAGCAGAACTTGTGAACGGCCAACGGATCGTCGCAGTCCACTAACACGTGCCCACCCCACTCGCCGACTCGCACTACGAACAACTCGATCTTGAATTCGGCGGGCGCCTTCCATTGACCGAACACCTCAAGTATCCGCTTCTGGGCATTCTCGTAATCCGCAGGCGAACCTTGCGGGCGTTCGAACCAGCTGATCATGTACTTCATCGGTATTCTCCTTTCATACGGGACGTTGTTGACTAGCTGGACAAACGTCTGGTCAATATCTTCGAAACCCCAGAGGTCGATATTCCCAGTTGGCGCGCAACCGCGGCGATGGCGACGCCAAAATCTTCCACCAGCTTGCACACCAAGGCCGCTCTTAACCTGGGCAGCTTTCCACGTCGGCTCCCGCTTCTGAGTTCGGTCAGAGATACGCCGCTTTTCTTGCACGCCTCAGCGATTACTCGCTCGACCCGTCCGCTTTGCCGGTGTGCCGCCTGTTGACGTTGCACGCGCGCCTCAGCCTCGGTCAGGACACCCTCGACAAATGCGCCGCTCCCCAATATCCGCTCGTCAGCCTGCTGCGGCTCTCGGCGCTGTCGCTGCGATCTGACTTCGGCCCATCCCCCGGCCGAGCGGATCAGACCTCCCCCGACCAACTCGGGGCGCCGCCCGAGCGCTATGCCCTCTTCAACAAATCGGTGGTACGCCTCCCTCGCCTGCGCCTCGCGGCCGCCAAATTGGGCTAATACACTGTGACGATCTTGCCAATCGTAGCTTACTTTCCCCAAGATCGCTCCATGTCCGCAGTACCGATATTTCTCCAACGCGTTCATGTCCCTGACCAACTTGACTCTCAGTGGATTGAGATGAATGTAGCGCACCAGTTCGGTGAAATAACTGTCTCCATCACAGACGATCGATTTGTATCGATTCTGAAATAGATGACCATGGCGGCGGTGACGCAGGTTATAATTGACCGCGTACCCGGTCAATAGCCGTCGCATGAATGGCGCTAATCCCAACACCCCGCTGCTGAGTAGGATATGGGCGTGGTTGCCCATCAACGCCCATGCATAGATCGGTGTCCCACTGGCCGCGGCCAGCTCGCCCAACCGGCGCACGAAATCGCTTCGATCCTGCTCGTCATCAACGATGCGTCGCCCCTCGATCCCTCGGATCATCACATGGTGGAGCGTCCCCGGACTATCGAGCCTTGCTTGCCGTGGCATCGTTTATCGCTTCTGACTCGGTTGGCGATCCTATATTAGACTTTGTCCAGCTAGTCAACAACGTCCCGTACCACTCCGTACAGCCACAACACGGGATGCGCCGCCTAACGTGCCGTTAACCGGCGCGCCGCTTGCGGCGCGTCCGCGTTGAACGGAGGGTTGGGCCGCATGCTGACGCCTCTGGATAAGCTCCTAATGCCGCGCGAGAAACCCGAGGACCGCAGTGTTGAATGCCTGCGAGTGTGTTCGTGCCATCGTGTGGGACGCGTTCGGAATGGTCACTCTCCCTTGTCGCGAGAAACACGGCTGAAGCGCATTTAGCATTATTCCAAATATCGGCGGGCTCTTCTCTCCTGATACGAGCAGCACGGGTACGTTGATCCTGCCCGCATCAGCGCAAGTAAACGGGTCCTTCGCGTCCGCCTCAAGGTTCCTGAGAGGCCACGCGTTATCCCGCCATACCTGTTTCTGAGGCGCTGCCCCGTTCTTCCAGGTGCCGGGTGCAATATTCAAATCAAGGAAAAATTCCAACCCTCCATCTATATCGCCTTTCTGGAATCGCTCCAACGTTCCTGTGAGCTGTTCTTTCCGTCTTACCGCTGCGGCATCGGCCGCTGGGGTTTTGGGCATTAGGCTGTCCAGCGGCGCCGGTTCAATGAGGACCAGACTGCGCAGGAGTTCCGGGTGAGTGCTGGCCATCCGCAGCGCGACATCGCCCCCGCGCGAATGCGCGACCATATGCACCGGGCCTGAATTGAGCGTCTTGATGAACGAAACTAGGTCTTCTGCATGCTGGCGTATGGAAAAGTCCTTTCCGCTGCCGTCCCAGCGCTCAGGGTAATAGTGACGCAGGCTTAGCGAAATTGTTCGGTAACTGGCACTGAACGGTTCCATTTGAGGCGCCCAGGAGCGATAGTCAGACAGCGAACCGTGGACCAGGACTACAGGGATCCCAGCACCTCGCTCGACATAGGCCATCTCATAGCCATTTACTTGGAGCGCTTTTACGCCCGCGGGGAGCTGCCAGGTTCTCGGTGTGATGGATTGGCATGACGCAACCAAGAAGACAACCATCAAAACAGCGTAGCGACGTAGCATGGCGACTCCCTCCTATGTTCGTGAATATGCGGCCCAACGACTCGGGTGAGCCGCCTTGTCGGTCTCAACCCAAGGGTTAGGCGCGCGATGCGTTTGCGTCTCTCCTCGCTCCCGCTAGTCTAGTCCCGCCTGAGCGTACTTCGGCCTGAACGACGGCCGCGCCAAGAAGGCGATGA
>CAZYTR010000455.1:0-15936 GCA_964650365.1 uncultured Alcaligenaceae bacterium
ACCATCTTCGGAGGAGGTAGATCATGCCAAAGTACCTGATCGAAGCGTCTTACACGTTGGAAGGCCTCAAGGGCATCATGAAGACCGGCGGAAGCGCGCGGCGCGCGGCCGTGAAGAAGGCGGTGGAGAGCATCGGCGGCAAGTTCGAGGTGCAATACTTCGCCTTGGCTGACTACGACGCCTTCGCCATCGTTGACGTTCCGGACAACGTGTCGGCCGCCGCGCTCTCTCTTGCTGTAGCAGCCTCGGGAGCGGCTCGCACCAAGACCATCGCGTTGCTCACACCCGAAGAGGTGGATCAGGCGGTCGCCAAGAAAGTGCAGTATCGGCCGCCGAACGCCTAGGCGCATGCCGGGATCGGGCCGCTGAGGGTACGGGGCTCAGGCTGAGCTAATTGAAAGGGTACGGGGTCATGTGGGTACGGGGTCAGGCCTGGCTAATTGCATATCGATAATGCAAATAGCCAAGCCTGACCCACTACCTACACCACCTACTCCACTGTCAGGTCCGACCCGAACACCTTGAGGCATCGGCTCAAGGTGTTACGCAGCTTCGGCCGTTTCACGTTTGATAATGCCTGCCCATCCGTTTGCAGTAGTATTTAACCTTCTCGTAATTCCGGGTTCTCGAATTTGACATGCGACAAGTCGGTGTTCGCCTCCCGCAGGTTCCTTCGTTGTCACCCAGCGCCGCAGCCTTGCGCGCGGCCGCGGCTCATCAACATACAGGCGCCGCGCTCGCGGCCTTTTCAACCACCGGTATACCTAAAGGCTTGTTTCGTTTTACCTCCCACGCCGAAATGAATAGCCACACCGATGAGGCCCTCGCACGCGCCGTGGCACTGAATAGCCGCCTGCGCAATACCCCGCCCGCATGACCGATCCGGCGTCGAGTTTCTCCCGCCCTGCAACCGTTGAGGACTTGAAATTACTGCTTGGCTCACTCAACGAGCATGGTGTTGATTATGTATTGATCGGCGGCTACGCACTGTATGCTTTGGGTTACCAGCGTGGCACGGTGGACATCGACCTGGTACTTTCGCCAACGCGCGAGCAGGGCGAAAGAGCAAGAAAGGCGCTGCTGGTATTGCCGGATGGCGTCGCCAGGGAACTTGATCCGGACTGGTTCGTCGACGGTGAAACTATCCGTGTTGCCGACGCCTTCGTTGTCGATCTGATGTTCAACGCCTGCGGCGAGACCTACGAGTCGCTGAAGCCGTACGCCATCACCATCGACTTTGAGGGAATCCCCGTTCGGACGCTCAACATCGAGGGCTTGCTGAAGACCAAACAAACGACGCGCGAAAAGGACAAACTTGACCGCGACGTTCTCGAGCGTGCGCTGCGCGAGTTGACAGGCCGGCCATGATGGCGTGGATCAATACTCTTGCCACCGGGTTAAAATGGGCCCGGATCGATTATCCCCCTTGAACTTCGGCATGAATATTCGCGAGGGTCGATGAACGCGGGCAGTTATGCAACTATGCAGGCCTGATTTAGCCCCGTCTTTTTGTAAGCGCGCTTGACAGCCGGCCACCCCACTCAGGGCAAGCGGTTACTGTGCTTGCCGTTCCGAGTGGTGTACAAAAGGCGCAAAGGTACACGAAGGGAAACTCGTGCTGGGCAGGTCACGACTCGCCTATAAAGTATAGGCCTGACCCTGTCGGTGTGGGGGCGAGGAGCCAGGAGCGAAAGCGAGGCGCGGAGGGGCCTGTGGCCCCTTGCATGCGGCTGTCGTACCATTCGTCCATGCTCTCCGAACTCGAAGTCCTCAAGGATGTCTGTGGCCGGCTGGACAGCGCGCGGATCGAATACATGCTGACGGGATCGATGGCGATGAATTACTACGCCCAGCCGCGCATGACGCGCGATATCGACGTTGTGGTGCAGCTCGAGGAGTCGGATGCCGGCAAGCTGACCTCTTCGTTCGAACCGGACTACTTTGTCCCAGAGGATGCGGTACGCACCGCTTTGCGGGAGCGAAGCATGTTCAACCTCCTGCATCTCGAAAGCGTAGTGAAAGTCGACCTGATCGTGCGCAAGCAGGCGCCTTACCGGCAAACCGAATTCGCACGCCGCGTTCGGGTCGAATTGCCAGGGTTTACGGCATGGCTTGTCTCCCGGGAGGATCTGATTCTGTCGAAGCTGGCGTGGGCGAAGGACACGGAGTCTGAACTGCAGATGCGCGACGTGCGCAATCTGATGTCGCCGGAAATCGATACAGGATATCTGCGACAATGGGCGCCGAAATTGGGCGTAAGTGAATTGCTGGAGGACTGCCTTGGTGAACGACACCAGCCCTGAGATCGAGCACATGTTGCGCAGCCGCTATTCGGCAATGCAGCCGGTCGAGCGATTCATGATCGGCGTGGGCATGTTCGAAAGCGCCCGTGCCATGGTTCTGGCATCTCTGCCCGCCGGTCTATCGGCCGAGGATTTGCGCAGAAAGCTGTGCGAGCGGCTGTATCCCGAACTGGCTGCAGAAGCCTACGGCATTCGCTGACTGCGCGGCTGAACTGACGCCGCTGGTGCTTCTCAGCTCTTCAGCCGGTACCCGGTCTTGAAGATCCAGGACACCACGATCAGGCAGGCCACGAAGAATCCCAGCGTCGCCGCGAGGCTCACCTCGACGCCGACGTCCGAAGTTCCGTAGAAGCTCCAGCGGAAACCGCTGATCAAATAGACCACCGGGTTGAAGAGGCTGAACGTGCGCCACGCGGGGGGAAGCATGTCGATCGAGTAGAAGGCGCCGCCGAGGAAGGTGAGCGGCGTGATGACCAGCATGGGGATGAACTGCAACTGCTCGAAGCCGTTAGCCCATACGCCGATGATGAAGCCGAACAGGCAGAAGGTCGTCGCGGTGAGGATCAGGAAAGCGATCATCCACACCGGGTGCACGATCTGGAGCGGCACGAACACGTTCGCAGTCGCGAGGATGATCAGGCCGAGCAAGACCGACTTGGTCGCAGCGGCGCCGACATAGGCGAGGACGATCTCCAGCGCCGACACCGGCGCCGACAGGACCTCGTAGATGGTGCCGGTGAACTTCGGCAGGTAGATTCCGAACGATGCGTTGTTGAGACTCTCGGTAAAGATCGACAGCATAATCAGCCCCGGCACGATGAAGGCGCCGTACGGGACAGCGTCCACCTCGCCCATGCGAGAGCCGATCGCAGCCCCGAACACCACGAAATAGAGCGAGGTGGTGATCACCGGCGTCACCAGGCTCTGCCACAGGGTGCGCCTGAAGCGTGCCATCTCGAACCTGTAAATGGCGATGACACCGTTGCGGTTGAAGACGGGGATACGGGTCGCAGTGCTCATGCGCGCTCGCTGACCAGGCTGACGAAGATATCCTCGAGCGAGCTCTGGCTGGTATTGAGGTCCTTGTAGACCATCCCCAGCTCGCCCATGCGCCGTAGCAGCGACGCGATGTCGGCCCGGGACTCGCTCGCGTCGAACGTGTATTCCAACTCACTGCCCCCATTCTTCAGCGCAAGTCGCCAGTCGGAGAGCCCGTCGGGAATCTGCGCCAGCGGCTCCTGCAGGTGCAGCGTGAGCTGTTTTTTGCCGAGCTTCTTCATCAGCGCGGTCTTCTCCTCGACTACGATCAGCCGCCCCTTGCTGATCACGCCGATGCGGTCGGCCATCTCCTCGGCCTCGTCAATGTAGTGCGTGGTCAGGATGATGGTGGCACCGTTCGCACGAAGGCCGCGAACGAGGCCCCACATGTCGCGGCGCAGCTCCACGTCCACGCCGGCCGTCGGCTCGTCGAGGAACAGAATCTCCGGCTCGTGCGCAAGCGCCTTGGCGATCAGCACGCGGCGTTTCATGCCGCCCGACAGCGTCATGATTCTGTCGTGGCGCTTGTCCCACAGCGACAAGTCGCGCAGCACGCGTTCGAGGTGCGCCGCGTTCGGCGGGCGCCCGAACAGCCCCCTGCTGAAGCGGACCGTCCCCCACGTCGTCTCGAACATATCCGTGTGCAACTCCTGCGGTACGAGGCCGATCTTCGAGCGGGTCTCGCGGTAGTCGCGCCGGATGTCGTGGCCGTCGACCAGCACGGTCCCCGAAGTCGGCGTGACGATCCCGCAGACGACGTTGATCAGCGTGGTCTTGCCCGCGCCGTTGGGGCCCAGCAGCGCGAAGATCTCTCCCCTCCGAATCTCGAGATCTACGTTTTCCAGCGCTCGCAGGCCCGAGGCGTAGGTCTTGGTCAGGTTCGAAATCGAGATGACGGGCTGCATCGGCGCGAGTTTATCGCATCAGGTCCGGGCCTGACGCCGGATTTCCGATTCAACGAGCCTCGATCGGGTGGTCAGTCCTGCTTCACCGCCTCGACCTGGATGCGGAGGTAGACCCTGCCGGCGTCGCCCTCGCCGTGCTTGCTATGTCTCATTCCGTATTCCGACCAGTTGAGATCACCTTCCGCATCGGCGCCACACACCTCTTTCTTGAGCTTGGGATGCGGTATGCATTTGAAGCTGTTGATGGTGAGCTTTACCGGGCGCGTAACCCCCAACAGCGTAAGCTCGCCTTCGATCGCACCGGGGACATCGCCGGTGAACGTCAGCGTGCCCTTGTACGTGGCCGTCGGAAACTTTGCGACGTTGAACCAGTCGTCGGAGCGCGCGGCCTCGTCCATCTTGTTCAACCCAAAATTGATGCTGGCCGCGTCGATCACGATGTCCGCGGTCCCCGTCCCCGCGGCGCGGTCGATGGTGATCCTGCCGCTGGTCCTGTCGAACTTGCCGCGCCAGACCGAAATACCCATGTGCGAGAACTCGAAACTTGGATAGGTGTGATTCGGTTCGATCTCGTACTTGTCGACCGCGGCGAACGCCGGCGCGACCATAGCTGCAAGCAAGGCGGCGAGGGTCATTTTTTCTCCAAGCATTCGACGCTCCTCTCTAAATCGGCTGTGCAGGGTTCGGTGCAGGCAATCCCTTGGGGCCGGTTACCTTTCAGTGACCGTCTTCAGATTTGCAAGACCGGCCTCGAAATCCTTGCCGATCATTGCGTCCAATTTATGAAGACGCCAATCAACTCTGAGAAATAGTCGACGATTCCGACGCGATCTGCCTATCGATGGGCAAGGCAGCAGGTGCTGTTGCCGAGCGGGGCTTCAACTCGTCGAAAAGTTCTGACCTGAAAGAGCCTGCAGCTCGATTCAGCGCAACTTATCGATTACGCCAGCCATCATGCGATCGAACAGCGGCGCTTCGTTCACAACTTCAACAACAGCAACCATACCGAGGCGGACCAGGCGCCCAAGCTCGGTTCGCGAACACTCTTTGACGGTTTTTCCCAGCTTGTCAACGAAGAGGAAGCTGCTCCTGAGCGGACTGATGTAGGACAGCTTGGCCGGTCGGCGCGTGTCCGCCGCGCCTTGCTCGCGAAACTCGACCCAGGATCCAACCGCAATGTTCTTAATGAATTCGACGTCGTTCGTCTCGCCTTTGGCGGGAGGAGTGCCAGACGCGCGCACATCCGCGGATTCCAATTCTTCGACATGGACCTGGCCACCACCAAACGGATTCTTGATGGTGAGGCTCTTGGTGAAGTCCAATGAATCGAAATCCGCCCCTTGCGCTTCGATAGGAGCGCGCGCCTTACCTGCCATCGCCGGGATCGGCTGGCCCGTTCTCTTGGGCTCTGGCACAGGTTTTGTGGCAGGCGCCGCAACGGGTCTTGTGGGGGGCGCAGCAGCGGGCCTCGTGGCGGGCGCGGCAACGGGTCTCGTGGGCGGAGCAGCTGCAGGTCTCGTGGCGGGCGCGGCAACGGGTCTCGTGGGCGGAGCAGCTGCAGGTCTCGCGGCAGGTGCAGCGGCGGGGTTCATAGCCGGCGCAGCGGCGGATCCTGCGGCCGGCGCAACCGTGGGTCTTGCACCGGGCGCGGCAGCGGGTCTCGCGGCCGGCGCAGCAGCGGGTCCTGCCGCCGGTGCAGCGGCGGGTTTTATCGCCGGAGCGGCAGCGGGCCCTGCCGCCGGCGCAGCCGCGGGTTTTATAGCCGGCGCAGTATCGAACTCGAGGGCTGGCAGAGCGTCGGGTTTCATGGCCGGCGCAGCCGCGGGTTTTGTCGCCGGCGCAGTATCGAACTCGAGGGCTGGCAGAGCGTCGGGTTTCGTGGCCGGCGCAGCGTCGAGTTCCAGGACCGGCATAACATCGGGTTTTGCTGCCGGCGCGGCATCGGGTTTTATGGCCGGCGCAGTGTCGAACTCTATGGTCGGCGCAACATCAGGTTTTGTTGCCGGCACAGCGTCGAACTCCAGGGCCGGCATGGCATCGGGTTTCACGGTCGGCACAGCATCGAGTTTTGCTGCCGGCGCAACGTCGGGCTTCAAAGAGTCGCCTTCAGTGCTTGCCTCATGCGCCGCGGCAACTTCGCCTTCTCCACCCATGCTCAACGCCTCGGTATGGAGTGCATTCAGATCGGAGAAGAAGCGCTCCACGATGCCATCTTCAACGCCGGCGATTTTTAGGCCGGCAGCCAGACGCTTGGTCAGTTCCGGCACCAACGTGGCCAGCTTGCGGCGCTCCTCAGGCGTGTGTTTGGTTTCGACGCTCCAGATAAGCAAATCCATGGTCTCGAGCGAGTTCTTCCAGGCATCGCTGTGTTGGCCGCGCCTGACATGGACTATCAGCAGCGACTTCACCCATTGGTGGACGAGAAACTCGTGCACCGGACGGGGCAACGTACCAGACTGGACGCGCGCCTTGATCTCAAACTCTGCCATGGTCTTGGAGGCGGCGAGGCTTTCATTTTGTTCGATTCGCCTCGCGGCGGCGCGCGTCTCCTCCTCGACGCGCCGATCCTCTTCCTCGACGAGATTCTGCAACTGCTCGCGCACGACGTCGAAGATCTCGATGCTGTCCTGAAAGTTATTCATCAGTTCCTGGATGATCGCTTCGAGGCGACCAAACAGCGGGTTGGAGGCGCTAAAGTCGGCCGGCAAGCGCGCAGCAATTTCGCCCAGCGTATCGAGCAGCCGCCGGGCGGGATGGTTCTTCTTGGAGAAGAACGCCTTGTCCGCAATCGCGACCTTGAGCATCGGGATCTGCATCCGGCCGATGAGCCCCTTCACGGCAATGGGTATCTTTGGATCATCGAACAACTGGTCGAACAACATGGCGACGATATCCAGCGTCATGCTGTCCAACTGGTTCATGCCGGCGCCCAGGCTGGATGCCTTCAGTTCATGAAGGACATTCGTCGTGCCTGGCTCGCCAGCGGAGGTCCCCAGTGGGAGGCCACCATCCGCAACGGCCTTGGCGTCGCCTTGTTGGACACGCGTGAGTATGTTCATCAGTTCCACGCCTTGGAGCACTACCACCGGGGCCCCGTCGGCCCCCCCTAATACGGGCGTGCCCGAAATAGGTGGCACCCCGGGCATGGCAGCCACACCTTGCGCGGGCACGCCAGTGCCCCCGGGGGTGCCCGGTTGAGTCATCGCCTTGACGTTACTGGCGAGCAGGTCTTGCAGGACTGAGAAAAAGTCCTGCTCGCCGCTGGGAGCCTTGTTCGCAGCAGGAGGGGCGATGGCTCCCCGCGGCCCCTCGCCCGCCGGCGCGCCAGACGGCGGTGCCTTGCTGCTCTCCTGGGCGCGTGAGACGCGGAAGCGGATTTTGGGAAGGATCGAATTCTGCACCAACAATGCATTCACAGCCTTGTAGACGGAGCGGATGTCGTCGAGCACATGGTCGTCAAACAGCATGAGCATGACCATCCGTACCTTGACGTTCGAATCGACTTGGCGGCAGGTATGCTTATATGCATTGCAGATCGCCTGCGGACTAAAGGGGTTATCTTCCACCTCAAGGTTGGCATCGCCCAGCAGCACACCAACCCGCTGGTCGAGAGCGACGAGTTCCTCGTCGCAGTACTGGCGTAGCTTGGTCGCCATGTCGTTGAGTTTGAGCGTCTCGTTGAGATCGTCTTCGCCCACCAGATCGAGCTCGAGTTCAGTCGAGTCAAAGTCGGAGAAACTTTGGCCTATTTTTTTTACCCGGTTGCTGCGTACCTGGAACTCCCTCAGATACTGCGCTCGGAACTGCTCCACGATTGTTGTGCGTTGTGCAAGCGCCTTGTCTTTGGTCTCTGCATAGAGCTTTCGCAGGTCACGATCCTGGGAATCCAGGATAAGAGCTGAAAGCGTTTCGTCCACTTTGTCGAGCATGCCGTCCAATGCCTGAGCCAGACGCTCGCAAACCAAGTCACGACTTTGCGCCAGAAGGCTGTCGAACGGCATCGCCTGCTTCGTCGTAACTGGAGGATTCGGATCGGTCATACGCGGCTCGTCTGAAATATCGGCTGAATTATGCAGCAACTTAGCCCTTGGTGGGAGGTACCCGGCATGGGAATGGGACAAGTTGGCAAGTGCGTGGGCGTGTGAACGCGTTTGCAGGTGTCGGCGTTCGGAGACTATTTGATTTCCGTCAATAACCTGCAGCTTGCAATGCACAGCATGTAAGCATTTCCAGTTCATTGGACACCAGGATTGAACTCGACACAAAGGGTCTTCGTTGGATTCGGGCAATAGCCGCGATTGTCAGCGTCGTATTGAGTACACCATTTGTTTCGAAGCCCCCCCGCGCCGGACCACGGCTTCCGAAGGTTGCAGTGACTGCGTCGAGCGGCTGAGTGAGAATTGCGCGCGCCGCTGGGCGTAGCGATTTGGAGGCGCAGTATGAGGTACGCGGCAATCAGATTGATCAAGGACGAGCACCTCTCTATGTCGACGGTGCTCGACGCCGCGGAGTACGTAGCGACCAAGGCCGCTACGACCGGCACGCTGCCGGACTTCAAGTTGTTGCGCGCGATGCTCTATTACCTGCGCGAGTTTCCGGAGCGGCGTCATCATCCAAACGAAGACGGGGCGCTTTTCCCACGAATCAAGGCCAGAACTCACGAGGCCGATGCCGCCATCGCCGAACTGCAAGACGAACATAGCCGTGGGGACGGGATGCTCCAGAGCTTGACGATCGCACTGGAAGATTGGGAGGCGGACGCGGCGGACGGTCGGCCATTCATCCAGGCGCTCTCGAGCTATGCCCGCTTCTACTGGGCGCATATGGAAAAAGAAGAGACCCTCGTTCTGCCGGCGGCGGAACGCTGGCTTTCGAATGAAGACTGGCATGAAATTCACGCTGCGTTCGAGTCGCATGAGGATCCGATGTTCGGCGAAGACACCGCGAATGAGTTTCGCAATCTACTCTCGAGAATAATTCTGCTTGCTCCGCCGCCAACGCGAGCGGAGGACCCGAAAGACTGAACGGGTTTCCTTTGGCGGCCCATCAGCGCAAGGTACTGGGTCAGTCTTACCCCCTTCCGATATCTTGTTGATTTCGTCGATTGATCGGCCTTTTCTACGAAGTCTATGTCGACCCGACGCGCTTTCCGAGCACTGTCTCAGCACCCGCGGGCTACTCGCACACCTCCTTGAGCCGGCCGGTACGGCATGATACGGTTGGATCTCCTACCCGTTAGCGCGCACCACTTTTTTTCCATCCCGATCCCTCAACCGCTTCGCCAGCGATGATTCAAGACAATCCAATTGTGCGTTTCATCGGGCACGGCATCTCCGCCATGACCTCGATCGGCGATTCCCCGCTCGACAGCGAGGAGGACAAGCTCGCGCATCATCACTTGATCTACATGGGCGTGCTGATGTCCTGCGGGGGTGTCGTCTGGGGCGCGATCGCGGTGTTCTACGGCCTGTATGTCCATGGGCTCCCCGCTGTGCTGCACATCTTCCAGGTTGCTCGCGCGCAAACAAGACTCCCGATCTGACACGACATGCTAGGTCGCCTTCGCCTTTACAGCGGGCTGGTCCTGTTCGCCTACCTGGTGAGTCACCTCGCCAATCACGCACTGGGCGTGATCTCGCTCGAGGCGATGAACGCCGGCCTGCGGTTCACCGTCGCGCCGTGGCGCTCCATGCCCGGCACCGTGCTGCTGGGCGGCGCTGCCCTGGTCCACATCGTCCTGGTCCTGCGCTCGCTGTACCTGCGCCAGACGCTGCGCATGCCGGCCTGGCAACTTGCCCAGACCTCGCTCGGGCTCCTTATCCCGTTCGGGCTGATCGGACACGTGCTCGCCAGCCGCGGCCTGCATGAAGTATTCGGCGTCCACGGCAGCTACTCCACCGAGCTTGCGGCACTGTGGCTGATGCTACCGGCGTTCGGCGTATTGCAGGCGGTGCTGTTGGTGGTTGCCTGGCTGCACGCGTGTGTCGGCCTGCATGCCTGGCTCAGACTCAAGCCGTGGTACGCGGCGCACGAGCGGCTCGCTTTCTCGGCTGCGCTGCTGTGGCCGGCGCTCGCGCTCGCGGGCTACGTCTCCGGCGGCATGCAAGTGGTGCGGCGGGCAGCCGAGGAAGGCTGGCTCGACGGCGTGGCCGCCGACGCCGGAATGAGCGCGGGCATGCTTGACTGGGTGCTGTATTGGCAGAATATCGGTGCGGCCGGCTTCGCGCTCCTGCTGGCGGCGCTGTTCGCGGCGCGCGCGCTGCGGGTGCGGACCAGCGCCGGCGCCGGCCAGTTGCGCCTGCGATACCAGGATCGCATGACGATCTCGGTCCGCCCCGGCATGACCGTGCTCGAAGCGTTGCGCGCCGCCCGCATCCCTCATGCTTCAGTGTGTGGCGGACGTGGGCGCTGTTCGACCTGCCGGGTCCATATCGATTCTGGCGCCGAGCATTTGCCGGCGGCGCAGGAGGATGAGCTGAGGGTGCTCAGGCGGATCGCAGCGCCCGCGTCAGTGCGGCTCGCCTGCCAGCTGCGGCCGCTGGCCGATCTCTCGGTCACCCCGTTGCTGCCCGCGAGTGCGACCGCGGCGGACGCGATGGAGCGCGCAGAGTACCAGCGCAGCGAGGAACGCGCAGTGGCGGTGCTGTTCGCCGATATGCGCGGCTTCACGCGCCTGGCCGAATCGCGGCTGCCCTATGATGTGGTGTTCGTGCTCAATCGCTTCCGCGAGGAGATGGCGCGCGCGATCGAGGGCGCCGGCGGCGTGGTCAACGAGTTCGTCGGCGATGGCGTGATGGCGCTGTTTGGGCTGAACAGCGACGTCGAGACCGGTTGCCGCCAGGCAATGGCGGCGGCGCGCGCCATGCTCGACCGGCTGGGACACCTCAACCGGACGCTCGCCGCCGAGCTGGGCGAGCCCCTGCGCATCGGCATCGGCATTCACGCCGGCCCGGTCATCATTGGTGAGATGGGGTATGCCAACCTGAAGGGCATTACGGTCGTCGGCGACGTGGTCAACACTGCGAGCCGGCTCGAGGAGATGACCAAGCGCTTCGGCGCGCAGGTGGTGATATCCGGGGACGCCGCCACCCATGTCGTCGATGGAATCTCCGGATGGCAGCGCCACGAGGTCGAGGTGCGCGGCCGTTTGGACACGATGACTGTGCTGGTCTCGAGCGCCGCGCCGGCCTGACTTACCCCTTTTACTGCGCGCCTGCTTGCCAGCCTCGGCGCACCAACGCGACACTCCGGCCTTGAGCACTCCTTGGGGCCATGCTACGGTTGGAATTGCGATCCGTCACCATGGTTTGCCGAGCGCTGCGGCGCACTGGTTCGCTGCCGAATAATGATGACAGGATCGTTCGCGAGGCCGAGGTATATGAGCACTCCGGGTGTTCCTGGACCGCATCGACTCGACATCGGCAGCGGGCTGGCCCGCTGGACGCTGTTCGTCGTGCTGCTGCTGGCATTCATCCTGGTGCCTTTCTTCCTGCTGGAAGGCAAGATGAACGCGCTGGTGCAGCAGACGCTGCACTCAGGTGCGTCGATCGCTCTGGTTACGGCGATGGTGATCGTCTTCCTGGTGGTCGATATCGCGCTGCCCATCCCGTCGAGCTTCGTGCTGTCCACGACCGGCTACCTGCTCGGGCTCACGGCCGGCACGATAGTCTGTTTCATCGGCATGACCGCTGCCTCGGTGGCCGGATACTGGCTCGGGCGCTACGCCGGCGGGCCTCTGGCGCAGCGCGTCGTCGGGCGCGCACACCTGGAGCGCTTCACCCAGCTCTCGATGCGCCACGGAGACGCCCTGCTGGTGGCCTTCCGCGCCGTGCCGGTGCTTGCCGAGGCGACCACTATCCTGGCCGGCATTTCGCGCATGGCGTTTCCGCGCTTCCTGCTGGTGGTGTCGCTAGGAAACTTCGTTGTGTCGCTGCTGTACGCCTGGATTGGCGCGGTGTCGGCCAGCCAGTCTTCGTTCCTTTTCGCCTCGGTTGCTTCGATCGTGCTGCCGGTGCTGATCGTGCTTGGCGCGCGGCGGCTGGCCGCGGCGAACCCGCTTCAGTAGGAGGAGAAATGGCCAAGCCCCTGCCGCAACCCGTCGATCCGCAGCAACTGCCGGCGCTCGCCCTGGCGGTGCTCAAAAGCCACCGCTTTCCGATGCTCGCCACGCTGGACGGCAACCAGCCGCGCGTGCGGCCCGTGACGGCCACGTGGACTGACGGCTTCACCGTCTACTTCGCCAACCTGCGACGGTTCCACAAGACCGGCGAGATGACCGCAAACCCCCAGGTGGAGCTGTGCTTCCTGGACCAGAACGACGATCAGGTGCGCATCACCGGGTTGGCCGAGCTGGTGACCGACCGCGCCACCCAGGAAGAGGCCTTCCAGCGCGACAACCTGTTGCGCAAATACCTGGGCAGCCCGGACAATCCCGAGTTCACCCTGTGGCGGGTGAAGCCCCTACGTGTGCGCTTCATGCGCGAGTGGGCGCTGGAATACTACGAGGTGCCGCTGTAGCAGGCCACCCGACGAGCTTATGCCCGAGTAGCAATGAGGGGCGATGGGGCCCTGGCTTGGCCTATTGCATGACTTCGGCCTGACCACTCCGTGTCCGTAAATGGTTATCGCGAGGTACAAACTGATATGTCGTGAATACCGTGAATGCGTGAATGTCGTACGGGTAACGCAATTTCCCCTCTCGCCTCACGCCTCTCGCCTCACGCCTCTCGCCTCACCCTAACTTTAGTGGTTATCTCGCGGCACTCCCTTGGTCGTTGAAATGCGCTGATACTTGACCGCGGGCTTGAGCACCATGCCGTACGCCAGTTCGTCCACCATGCTGCGCTGGATCTCCTGCCAGGGGGTCTGGCTGCCGGGCATCTTGAAGCCACCCTGCTTCGCCAATGCTTTTTTGCGCCTTACGTACTCGGCCTTGCTGATCAGAATATTGGCGGTGCGCTTGTTCAGATCGATGCGAATCCGGTCCCCGGTCTTCAAGATCGCAAGGCCGCCGCCGGTCGCCGCTTCCGGCGAAGCGTTCAGTATCGACGGCGAGCCGGACGTGCCCGACTGCCGTCCGTCGCCGATGCACGGCAATTCGGTCACGCCGTGCTTGATCAGCGCCGCGGGCGGCTGCATGTTCACCACTTCGGCGGCGCCGGGATAACCGACCGGACCGGCACCGCGCACGAACAGCATGCAGGTGTCGTCGATCTTGAGCTTCGGATCGTCGATACGATGGTGGTAATCCTCCGGGCCGTCGAACACGATTGCCCTGCCCTCGAAGGCGTTGGGATCCTTAGGATTGGACAGATAACGCTTGCGGAATGCGTCCGAGATCACGCTGGTCTTCATGATCGCGCTGTCGAACAGGTTGCCCTTGAGGTTCAGGAATCCCGCCTTCTTCTTCATCGGCTTGTTGTATGACCAGATCACCTTCTTGTCCTCGATCTTGGCATTCTTGCAGTTTTCGTAGAACGTCTTGCCGTTGACCGTCAGCGCATTCTTGCGGATCTTGCCCGCTTTGATCAGCTCGCTGACCACTGCAGGCACGCCGCCAGCGTGATGGTAATCCTCGCCCAGGTATTCGCCGGCCGGTTGCAGGTTCACCAGCAGCGGAATGTCGTAGCCGATCTTCTCCCAGTCGTTGTTGTCGAGCTTCACACCGATGTGGCGCGCGATGCCGTTGAAATGAATCGGCGCATTGGTCGAACCGCCGATCGCAGAGTTGACGATGATCACGTTCTCGAACGCCTCGCGGGTCATGATCTGCGAGGGGCGCAACTCTTCCCACACCATCTCGACGATGCGTTTTCCCGTTTCGTAGGCGTTAACGGCGCGATCCTTATGAGGCGCGGGGATCGCGGCGCTGCCGGGCAGCGACATGCCCAACGCCTCGGCAAGCGAGTTCATGGTCGATGCCGTCCCCATGGTGTTGCAGTGGCCCGCCGACGGGGCCGAGGAGGCGATCAGCTCGATGAATTCCTCGTCGTTTATTTCGCCGGCCGCCAGAAGTTCGCGCGCCTTCCAGACGATCGTGCCCGAACCGGTGCGCTCGCCGCGGAACCAGCCGTTCAGCATCGGCCCACCCGAAAGCACGATGGCCGGGATATCGACGGTAGCTGCCGCCATCAGTTGCGCTGGCGTGGTCTTGTCGCAGCCGGTGGTGAGCACCACGCCGTCGATGAAGTAGCCGTAAAGAGTCTCGACCAGCCCAAGGTAGCAAAGGTTGCGGTCCAGCGCCGCCGTCGGGCGCTTGCCGGTCTCCTGGATCGGGTGCACCGGAAACTCGAACGCGATGCCGCCGGCCTCGCGAATCCCCTCGCGCACGCGGTGGGCAAGCTCGAGGTGGTGACGGTTACAGGGAGAAAGGTCGGAACCCGACTGGGCGATGCCGATAATGGGCCTGCCAGCCTGCAGTTCTTCGCGCTTCAGGCCGAAGTTCATATAGCGTTCAAGGTAGAGCGCCGTCATGTTGGGATTGTCCGGATTGGCGAACCATTGGCGCGAGCGGAGCTTTGACGGGTCTTTACTGACGGATTTGCTTGCCATGATATGAATTCTCCTCGGGAGGCCGGGGCTAGAATGACCCGGAACGCGTCGAATAATTGGTCCGAGAGGGGATTCTACCCGACTCGCGAATTCGTTTCGGAGGGTTGGTGCCGGAGGCCGCAGTGTGGTTAAGTAGAGGTTAATGCACCCGGCGCGTGACACAAGGCTTGCCGACTAAAGAATCCTGGAAACTATTCTTGGACGTTCAAAATGGCCAGAGCACCCGAAGCGCAGAAAAGTCTCGTCGATCGCATGATAGCGTCGCTCCAGCAGGACGAGTTCGTCCTGTATGCGCAGAGCATCATGCCGCTTGCCACGCATAGCGGGGAGCGGCCATTCCAGGAAATCTTTGTCCGCTTCAGGGAAGAGGACGCCAAGCTGCTCCCGCCGGGGAGTTTTTTCCCCGTTCTGGAAGAGTGCAAGTTACTGCCGTATCTCGACCGTTGGGTGGCGAATCGGTTGGCGCGATGGGTTCGCAGCGCAGTCAGCGTCAAGCCGGACTGGGTGATACCCCGCAACAACGTCAACCTTTCGGAGGCGACGCTGGCGGACCCGGATTATGGCCCGTACGTGTGCAAGTACGTTGAGAACTCGTATTTGTCCCGTGGGGCGCTTGGGTTCGAAATTGCACTGGAAATCGCGGTTGCGCACGAAGTGTCGGTGCGACAACTGATGGCGAAGGTCCGGCCTTTTGGCTGCACCTTGACCCTTTCGGGTTTCGACGGGAGCAAGGCTTCTTTTTCCGAACTGAAAGACTTGGCACCGAACTTCGTCAAGATCAGCGCCGCGAGCGTCGCCCCCGCCGCGCTTACCGAAATCAGTCGAAACTGCCAGGCTGTGCGAATCAAAACCATTGTCGAGCACGTGGAAAGCGCCCAGATGCTGCTGCACCTGCGTCAATCAAAAATCGACTTTGCCCAGGGATTCGATATCTCGCCGGTGAAACCGCTGTAAGCAAGGATGATCCTCTCCGGGGACAAGTGAGGCGAGAGGCGAGAGGCGAGAGGCGAGAGGCGAGAGGCGAGAGGCGAGAGGCGAGAGGCGAGAGGCGAGAGGTTGGAGCTCTCAAATTACTTCAAGTTCCAGGTTCCGTTTTTTTACGAGTTACGACCGTCGCGTCATCATCAGCATTGACAGGT
>CAZYTR010000456.1:0-2577 GCA_964650365.1 uncultured Alcaligenaceae bacterium
GGGGGCTTATTGCCTGGGCTGCTCACCCCCTAGTCTCTGCACCTTCCCGCCTACTACTGCTTGCCCTTCGGCGGGCTTGGCTCAGGATTCTTCCCGAAGGACATTCCCTGAGTTCACCCGATTTTCCTTCACAGGTTTCCCCGTGATGCTGCCATTTGACAGTCCGTCGCTCTACCAACTGAGCTATCGGGGAAGATTAAGGCCGCGTATCATATCCGCTCGCTCCATCACGGTCAACGGACTCCCAGTCCGTCAGTTTGAATGAAATCCAGGAAGCGCTGGTATCTCGGTATCGGCATTGTCGTTGCACTTCTGCTGGTTGTTCCTTTCGTCCTGCCCCTGGGGCATTTGATTCCCGAAATCGAGCGCGTAGCTACCCAGCAACTCAAGGCGCCGGTCAAGATCGAGTCCCTGCGATTGTTTCTACTGCCGGTGCCGCACTTGTCGATCGAAGGCATCTCGGTTGGCCGAAAGCCGTTCCTGCAGTTGCAAAAAATCCAGGTCACGCCGCAGCTCTCTTCGCTGTTCAGCGAGCAGAAAGTGATTCGAGAAATAAGCTTGCGTGGCGTCGTGATGGGCCAGCAGTTGATCAACAAGGCCTCAACATGGGCGAGCCAGCCCGGTTCCGCCGGACCCGCGCCGGTGCGCGTGCAACGCATCGAAATTCGCGACGCCAACATCGATTTCACGGATTTCAAGCTGCGGCAGGTTGACATCGATCTGGACCTTACGCCCGAGGGCGGACTGGCGCAGGCGCAAGTGCGCGCCGACCAGGGCCGCGTGATCGGGACCGTGGTACCGCGGGGAAAGGATTTCGCGCTCGAACTTTCGGCGCAAGACTGGAAGCTTCCCGCGGGGCCGCCGATCGTGCTCAGCAGCCTGGATGCGTCGGGCATCGTCAATGCAGACGGACTGGTGTTGTCCGCCATTGACGGCCGTCTCTATGACGGCACGCTTGCCGGCAAGCTGACAGTGGGCTGGAAAAAGGAATGGACCATCGCCGGAAATCTCGATGTCCAGCAGGTGGAGATCGGGCCGGTGGTTGCGCTCTATAGCAAGCAGACCACGATCAGTGGCCGCTTGGTCGCGAATCCGACAATCGACATGCGCGCGCCGTCGGCTTCTCAGCTCGCGGATGCCATCAACCTCGAAGCGGATTTCAAAGTCGAGAACGGCGTGTTGTACAAGATCGATCTTGCCGCGGCGCCAAAGGCGCTGCTAAACAAGGATGCGATGAAGGGCGGGGATACGCATTTCGACGAGTTTTCCGGTCATCTCATCGTCGACCCGGGCGGTTATTACCTTAGCGGCCTGAAAATTTCCTCCGGTGTGCTCAAGGCGCAGGGCGAGCTGTTGATCTCGCCGAAGCAGGAGTTAGCTGGCAGGATCGAGGTCGCGGTAAAAGGGGCCTTGGCCCTGGTGAGCACCCCGCTGGCCGTTTCCGGCACGATTCAGAACCCCACGCTGTTCCCGACCAAGTCCGCGTTAGCCGGCGCCGCCGCGGGCACCGCCTTGCTGGGCCCCGGTGTCGGCACCACTATCGGCATGAAGGCCGCGCAGATCACCGAACGTCTGTTCAGCAGGAAGCCCGCGAAAAAAACGGACCCCGTGAAGGCCGCGCCCGCGACCGCGCCACCAGCCGCGCCCCTCGGTACGAAACCGGCGGCGGAAACTTCCGGCCGACGCTGAGTTGAGCGATCAGCCGATCACGCGGGCGATGGCATCCGCAACGTAGGCGACGTTGCGCGAGTTGAGCGCCGCGACGCAGATGCGCCCGCTGTCGATGGCGTACACCGAGAATTCTTCGCGCAACCTGGCGACCTGGCTCTTTGACAGACCGGAATAGGAAAACATCCCGCGCTGGCGCATGACGAAGCCGAAATCCGCGCGCGGGGCGCGCGCGCGCAACTTCTCGACCAGTTGGCCGCGCATGTCGCGAATGCGTTCACGCATCTGCCCCAGTTCCCTTTCCCACAACGCCCGCAATTGCGGAGTCGTCAGCACGGCCGCCACGATCTGGCCGCCGTGCGTGGGCGGGTTCGAATAGTTGGTTCGTACCGTGCGCTTCAACTGGCTGAGTACTCGCGCGGCCTCCTCGCTGCTGCCGGCCACCACGCTCAACGCCCCGATGCGCTCGCCGTACAGCGAAAACGATTTCGAGAAGGAATTGGAGACGAACACCGGCCCGCCGGCCTGGGCGAACCGCCTGACCACCTCGCCGTCCGCCTCGATGTCTTCGGCGAATCCCTGATAGGCGATGTCGACGAAGGGAATCAGTCCGCGGGCCACTACGATTTCGATGACCGCGGTCCATTGCTCGGTGGTCAGGTCGACCCCGGTGGGGTTGTGGCAACACGCGTGCAATACCACGATCGAGGCCGGCGCAAGCGCGCGCAGCGTTGCAATCATGCCGGCGAAGTCCACGCCGCGCAAAGACGGATCGTAGTATGGGTAACTATTGACCGTGAATGCCGCGGCTTCGAACAGCGCGCGGTGATTCTCCCAGCTTGGCTCCGAGATCCATACCTGCGAATCCGGCGCGATCCTGCGCAGGAAATCGGCACCGATCTTCAGTCC
>CAZYTR010000457.1:0-7611 GCA_964650365.1 uncultured Alcaligenaceae bacterium
GGCCGAGGACTATCATCAGGATTTTTTCCAGAAGAACCCGAAGCATCGCTACTGCGCCTACGTCATCAGCCCGAAATTGCAGAAACTGCAAAAGATTAAGAAGCGTGATAGAAGAATGTCCCGGGATCTTAGAAACACCGGTTGGCGTGTGCTCAGACTATGGGAACACGAGATCAGGCGAACCCCTACCCAAGCAGTCTTACGGTTGAAGTCATTTATCAAGAAACACTGAATCCCTTATTCTTAGGAGAGCAATTATGGCTAGCTCCTCCTCAAGTCGTTCACGGTATGAATATATCCCTGTCGCGAAACTGAAATTCGATCCCGATGACCTTCCCCCTAAAAACGCTAACGTGCGAACGTTGCCGTGAATGCTCTTTCGTTTGCAATTGATATCTCTAGGGCATTGGGAGTATGCGGAAAGGCCCATGCCGACCCCCTAAGACAAACCGCTGAAACATCCTTTTGTACTGCTATGGGTGCCTCTGCTACTTTTCAGAGTCTCATGATAAAGCTCGGGCCCAGCAAGAAATGTCAGAGGAGTACGGTGTGATTTATCTCCTAATAGCCAGCCTCGCAGGCTTGATCGGCACCCTGATTGTCTTTTGGACATTCCAAAAGCGCCGTGGCAAAGGCAATGCCAAGCAACCGCTGGAATCCGTTCATCCACCGACAACAAGCACATCAGTGGGCCAGGATCGGGCAGGCTCGGCGAGAATCCCAGAGCCAGCTGGTGTTTTACCTGGCATTCTCGTTGTAGCGACCGAGAATGAAGCAAACCGACCTGACCAACCGGCTCGTTCGACTTCGCTAATGGAGCCCGACGCCGAAGCTCAGGTGCCAGTCCCACCTCTTAAGGCTCTCACAAACGAAAGCAGCAGACTCCCGGTTGCCGATGAGTCTCAGAAACGTGATACCAAAAAGCCGGAGTTGACTCCAGCCGAGGAGCCGACCCGCAAGCCTGCCGTCGAATCCGAAAGGGAACCAGAGTCCCAGTTAGTAATAGCCATTCAACAAGTTCCATCTAACGACACGGTATCAACCCCTCAGTCGGACATTGCCACCGACAAGGATTCACCGCTGGAATTAATTCAGGACTCGCATGCCAGCGCAGTCCCAGACTCCGCGCAGAGCAGGGTGCCGGAGCATGAGGGGTTGCATGAGGGGTTATCGGTGGAGGTGGACGATTCCAGTACACCAGCGACGTCCAGCTCTGGGGGCGCGTCGAACGCTCCACCCGCCGTGCTCTCTGCCAACACTCTACCAAAGGATCCGGACCTAGCGGGTACGCTGGTTGAGCTTGGCTCCCTTCATTCCGAGATTACCACCGATCTTTCCCTTCGGAGCGTAGCTCCTGTCTCGGAACCAGAGGAGGACGGAATAGGAAGTGATGCGGAAGCTTCTCGGGCGACACCGCAGGCTGACATAGGTCCTGAAGAAGCCATCGTCATGGAATCGAGCGGGCCAACATCGCAAGAGCCACCTAGACGCATAAGGAATCCGCGCCAGTATCGTCCGTTGCCTCGCGTTCCTGTGAGAGCACCAACATCATCGGGGTTGGCTACCCCCCGCTCCAAGGTTCAGGCTACTCGTGACCGTGCACTCCCTATCGAAGTGCGCCTCGTGTTTGAGAAGGCCGGCTTCTGCAGGGTCACAATGCTCCCGCGCCGGGATGAAGGCCTCCCCGTAGAACTCGCCGTATCTGGAACCGGATGTCCGCCAGAGCTGGTCGCTCTCCAGGATGGCTGGTACCAGGACATTGCTCTGCTCAACGCAGGCGCCTTGCTCCGAACGGGGATTGAGTGGGAGAGCTTCCCCTCCGAGGGTCCCACTGTCAGATGGTCACTGGCGGGGCGCGAGATCTATGTCCTTTCGCCCCACAACGACCTCAACGGCTTCGTCTCCACCCCCCGACTGATACTGGGGGAACAGCATGTCGTGCTTTGCGTCGAAGAACAACTGGAGGAGGTGCTGCGCGCAATCGAAGCAACGGGTAGCCCGAAGCCAGACCTGCTGGATGGTGTGAGCGGAATACCTTCAGGCTGGTTTGGTCTCCGAGGTGTGACTCCAGTGACGCCTGTTTCCCCGAGTCTGGAAACGAATATCCTCGATGCACTCCGGCCCCTCGCTGATGTCGAAATCGTTCTGGAGGGCGGGATCAGAATTGAACGTTCAACATGGCTCACCGGCTATCCGCCACGGATTCGGCTCCGCGGCGACATAGCTTCAGCTGGCACCCTTTCGATTGATGGACAGCAAGCCACGCAAGTGGATGCTGGCAGGTACGTGGCTCCTGGTTGGGATACCCAGGGCCAACACACGGTGTGGTGCACGAGTGCCTCACGCAACTACGGCATTCGAGACGGACTCGAACACTGGGAGCCATGGGAAGCGTATGCGTGGTCGATGGGCGACTTCACCTCGGATAGTGAGCAAAAGTGCGCCGCCATCTGCGGGGTTGTCGTCAGGCCACCGCGAGGTGCGCCGAAGGAAAGCCGTGCAGTAGTCGTTCCTGCTTCGAGCACGGTGCTCCTTGGCGCTGTGCCAGGCGAGATTCAGGCCTGCATCGATCGCAGTGATTTGCGCGCCGAGATTTGCACAGGATTCCCTTGGTTCGATCCGGTCTGGGCGATACCGGCAGACGCGATGCGGTGCGATAAGCGCGTTGCGCGTGTACACCTCACCGGTGCCCCGCAACCGGTGAATGAACCGAAACGGCAGCCGCGTGCGGTCGGACCGGAGCGGGCACCGCGCACCGCCCGAGAGCACCGCAAGCGCGTGGAGGCATGGTGTGCGGCCATCCTGACCGCAGGCCGAAAGGGCCTTCTGACCGAACCGGCCGGTGATGAGATTTCGGAGCTGTGGCGGACATACAAGGGATGTGCAAAGTCTATCTGGAGGGGCTTGCGGTGAGCGCGAACGAGCTTCTCCTATGGATGACCGCGCGCGGGCAGGGTTCCTGGCAGCAGTTCCGCACCGCTACTGAAGAGCTTCACCTTGCCGGCAGCGATTCCGATACGGTGGGGGAGGATGAAGACGACAGCGCCGATCAGTTCGCACTACCACTCTATCAGGTTCTTCGCCTAAACCTGCAACGACTCGGCCATGCCGAGTTTTTCGCTGGAGCAGGCGGTAGCGATTGGAGGATAGCGCCACCAAGTCTTGCGATCACTCAGTACGCTAGTGGATGTGTCGGCGTTCTCGCGGGCGCCCGATCGCAGCAACTCCTCCGGCAGCTCCAGGTTGCTGCCGCTTCGGTACATCTCGATACGTCGCCGGCGCCTGCCTGCCCCGATCAGATCCGAATCACAGCTGGTGGTGCCAGCACACTGGCTGCGGTTGCGGCGAATGCTGGGCTGCTTCTGCAGAACGATGCGCCCGCAGCTATCTTGACCTGTCTACCCCCGGTCGACAATCCCGCTGTCCGGCGACGGACAAATTTGCCTTTCGGCGCCGACTGGAAAATCGAGCAGTTCTCCCCCTCAAACTTGGGTTGGAGAGCCGCTACCCGTAAAGAGGCACTCTCGACAACCGTCGGACTTTTCCGCTTCTCGCTCCGTCATCAGCGCCATGTCTTGCTCTGCACCAAAAACGCCGCATTCCAAGTGCCAGCGCAGGTAGGCAAATATCTGGTTCTCAGCCGCAGGCGTTGCCGAGTAATCCGCTACGAAGCCGTCAAGCAGCGACTCTCGGTCCCCGCGAGCTGCCGACCGCCATTCCTTGTGGAACGGGCTCTGATTCTTTGCTCGGGGTTGCTCCCCTCGTATGAGGCAAGATCGGCAGCAACAGGGTTTCTTCACTATTCCGATATCCCGGAAGCAATCGCCGGTCTCGCATGCGCGCTGCTACGACAGGAGCTTCGATGAGCAATCCCATCGCGATCTTTGAAAATCTACGCGACACATACTTACGGTACCTCGACAGCCCGTTCGATCTCAGGTACCCGGACCTCATCGCAGAGAGGCGCCAACTACTCGACCGCGACGGGCGTCTCTACCGGCGTCCGCTTATTGAGCCCGTGCCCGCCTATCAATCGTCTGGACAGACATTTTCGCAAGCTGCCCATGCTCTGCTCGAGCCAATCTGGACGCCAGCTGACATCAACCATCTTTCTGGATTCGTATCACAAGGGCTCTTTCCGTTGACTCGCGAGCTCTACGCACACCAACGAGATGTTTTCGAACAGTCCGTAGTTCATGGACACGATGTCGTTGTTACTACGGGCACGGGATCGGGCAAGACGGAGTGCTTCCTCCTACCGATCATGGCGGCACTAGTCCGTGAGTCACCGGCGTGGCAGGCGCCAAGCGCGCGCCCCCCCCAATGGGACTGGTGGAACCATTGGACGATGCAGGGGACTAATAGGAGATGGGCACCTAGAATACCCCAGCGGCGGCACGAGAACCGGCCTGCCGCGATCCGCGCGTTGATCCTCTATCCGCTCAACGCGCTAGTTGAAGATCAGCTCATGCGGCTGCGCGTCGCGCTCGACAGTGATCCGGTTCATACATGGTTGCAGACGCAGCGTTCAGGAAACCGTTTCTATTTTGGGCGTTACACAGGGCGGACTCCTGTCTCCGGAGGTGAAACGTCAGCAGCTAGGACTAGACTTCGCACGGAGCTTGCAGAAACGGAACGTGATGCGCAACTTGCAGCAATAAACCCAAGTGCGCGTTTCTTCTTCCCCAGGATGGATGGTGGTGAAATGTGGTCGCGGTGGGACGTCCAAGACCATCCACCGGATGTGCTCATCACGAACTACTCGATGCTCAACATCATGCTGATGCGAGGAGTCGAAGAGGCGATCTTCGACCAGACGAGGCAGTGGCTTCAGTCCGATCGGACCCATATCTTCCATCTCGTCGTTGACGAGTTACACACCTATCGTGGGACGCCTGGAACTGAGGTCGCCTACTTGGTCCGGGTCCTCCTTGATCGCATCGGTCTGAGCCCCAGCTCTGACCAGCTCCGCATCATCGCGTCCAGCGCATCGCTCGATACCGGCCACACCGGCCTTCAGTATCTGCAAGCATTCTTCGGACGAGACCAAAGCCGCTTTCAGATCGTCGGTGGCGCGCCTCAGCCGCTCAATACTGGTGCTTACGCCTCAGTGAATCGCAGTGTAATAGCTCTAAAACAGCTCTGCCGTGATCTTCGTGCGACGCCGATCCCGACCACAGCCGCCGCCGCGGCGTTCCACAATGCGGTGGGTGCCCCCCCTACAGATGTCGGCGCAACGCCGGAACAAGTGCTCGAATCCGCTCTGGGCCACATCGCGGCGGCTGATGCGCTTCGCGTCGCGTGTGCCAGTGGCCCCACGCAGGCCCCAAAACTCGAGCCTCGGTTCCCCGAACAGATTGCTGCTGATTTGTTTCCTTCACTCCCGGCGGTGGAAGGGCTCGAAGTTCTCGAGGGATTGCTTGCAGGCCTCTCCGCGGCACGCGGATCCGGCGGCGGCGCACCGCTGCCTGTGCGGGCGCACATCATGTTTCGAAACCTCCAAGGGCTCTGGGCGTGCACAAACCCTGGCTGCTCGCAGGCACCACCACGTAGCGGACCATGTCCTGCAGGCTCTCTGCACTACGTCCCAACGCTGACATGCGGGTGTGGCTCGCGCGTACTCGAGTTGCTGTACTGCGAGGCTTGTGGCGAAATCTTCTTCGGCGGGTACCGGCGCGACAGCGGGCTCAATCCCAATGAGTGGTATCTCAGCCCCGACCATCCGGACCTCGAGGCCTCGCCCGATATGGCGTCGCTTGACCGGGATTACCTGCGATACGCGGTCTACTGGCCTTCTGGTCAAGGCATGACACCAGCGTCGCCTCAGTGGACGCAGGACGGTGTTACGCGTGCGTGGAGGGCGGCGAGCTTTAGGCCGGCTGACGGTAGGGTGGCTCTCGGTGGGCCTGGCTACCTCTACTTCGTGCCACCGATGCACACTGCAAATCCGCCTGCGGGAGACAGCGCCAGACAGGCGTATCCCGCGCGGTGCCCGCGATGCGACGAGGACTGGTCGCGGCGCCAGATTGGATCACCAGTCCGCACGCTGCGAACCGGCTTCCAGAAGATCGCTCAAGTCCTTTCGGATGCCCTTCTGCGAAATATCGCCGGCCCAGTGACAAGCCAGTCCCGCAAGTTAGTTGTCTTCTCCGATAGCCGACAGGACGCGGCTAAGCTCTCCGCAGGCATGCGGTTTTCCCACTACCTAGACGCGCTCCGCCAGGCAATCACCGGTGCGATCGCGGTGCAGGGAGTCGGCGCTCAGGCTTTCGCAAGTCAGATTGCGGGCCAGGCGCTGGCGCCACAGCTTCAGGCCCTCTCCGCCGCCTTCGGAGGAACACACCCTGCGGAAGCGGCAACGCTTTCAATGTCCGCCAACTCTGTGACCGCGCAACTTCAGTCTCCCTCGCACCCTGGGCTTACCTGCCAGCAGGCAGCCCAGCGAATCCTTATGCGTGCAGCCCATGGCCCGTTCCACATTGCCCACCTCGCGGTCGACGCGTCGACGCAGCTCCTTGTCATCGGGATGAATCCAGGCGGCTTTACCCAAGACGTGCTCTGGACCGAGTCCAGGATTCGTGCAGGAAGCTGGCGTGACCTCTACGTGTGGGGACCGCCAGGAACGGTCCCACAGGCAAAGGAGGCCGCACAACTGACTCAATCTCAGCGCGATCATCTCCGCAGGATTCAGGACCAATCTCTGCTTGAGGTTATGAACGTCGTCTTTGCGTCTGGGCGGCGTAGCCTCGAGTCGTTGCGACTGGCGTATGCCACAACGGACCGCATCAGCTCGCCAGCTCCGAACCCGCTCGTCCAAGAGGCAGCCGACGGAGTAATCCGGCTACTCGGCGCGAGGCGCCGGCTCTCAACCCACGGCGCCGCGAGCCAACCGAATCCGCCGGGGTATGTAGCTCAATATCTTGCAGCTATTGCGCAACGACACGGATTCACGCCTGCAGGCTTTACGGTTGATGTTGTGAATTATCTCAACGGCACTGGCACGCTTACACAGCATGTCCTCATGGTCCAGAACCTCTACCTTATGCGACCGGGGCAGTCCTACTTCGAGTGCGCGCAGTGCCGCCGCGTTCACCTTCACCCGGCTGGAGGGATCTGTACGGACTGCCATGACCCGCTCGGGCCAACACAACCGATTTCGGCAGCCCATCTGCCGCCAGACTATTACAGCTATCTCGCAACCCAGGCGGGTCCGTTGTTTCGGCTGAACTGCGAGGAACTTACCGGTCAGACGAATAAAAATGACGGAAGGAAACGACAGCGGCTCTTCCAGGATATCTGCCTGCCTTCTCCAGACGAGATTCAGGTAACAGACCCGATCGACCTCCTTAGTGTGACGACAACCATGGAGGCCGGCGTGGACATCGGATCGCTCCTTGCCGTGATGATGGCCAACATGCCCCCGATGCGTTTCAATTACCAGCAGCGCGTTGGCCGTGCTGGGAGGCGGGGATCGGGACTCTCGGTCGCCCTCACACTATGCCGCGGTCGCAGTCACGACGACTACTACTTCCAGCGCCCCGACCGGATCACATCCGATCCTCCGCCGCAGCCGTACGTCGATATGCGCCGCGAGGCGATCCTCCAGCGCGT
>CAZYTR010000458.1:0-3810 GCA_964650365.1 uncultured Alcaligenaceae bacterium
GTACCGTGCCCTGGCTCACGCTGAAACGGCCGGCAAGCTCGATTTCGCTGGGAATCGGTTCGCCCGGACGCCACTCTCCCGTTACCAGGCTCTGGGTGATCAAGCTCTTGATCTGCCGGTAAAGCGGTTGAAAGGCAGGCGTGTTGGTTGCGGGTTTCATATAGCCGGGCGTTTTTAGCACGATTTTCCCTCGGCCGTCCACGAGAACAGATGTCTTTTATAAGATACATGACTCGATTGACATTGTCGAATGCGAATCGCTATGATGCAAGGCAAAAATAATCCCGACTGGACGCCTGCCTGATGATCGGGTCTGGCTCGGCAGGTCCGCTCGTCGGGCGCAGTTAGAAACTTGATTTTTTTCAAGAAGCCTCACAACACGCAGGAGCCCACAGCCATGAAATCGCCCCTCCGAGTCGCGGTGACCGGTGCCGCCGGCCAGATCGGATACAGCCTGCTGTTCCGCATCGCCAACGGGGACATGCTGGGCAAGGACCAGCCCGTCATCCTGCAGATGCTCGAGATCCCGGAGGAAAAGGCGCAGGCCGCGCTGAAGGGCGTGATGATGGAATTGGAGGACTGCGCGTTCCCGTTGCTCGCCGGCATGGTCGCGGCCTCCGACTCGAAAATCGCATTCAAGCGTGCCGACGTGGCATTGCTGGTGGGCGCCCGGCCCCGTTCCAAGGGCATGGAACGCAAAGACCTGCTGGAAGCCAATGGCGCGATCTTCACCGGACAGGGACGGGCATTGAACGAGGTGGCCGGCCGCAACGTGAAAGTACTGGTGGTGGGCAATCCGGCCAATACCAACGCCTTCATTGCGATGAACAGCGCGCCGGACTTACCGCGCGAAAACTTCAGCGCAATGCTGCGTCTTGATCACAATCGCGCGCTGTCGCAGCTTGCGGCCAAGACCGGCAAGCCTGTCGATTCCATCGAGAAGATGATCGTATGGGGAAACCACTCCCCTACCATGTACCCGGACTACCGCTTCGCCACCATCGGCGGCCAGCCGGCACCCAAGGTCGTCAACGATGAGCAGTGGTACCGCAACGTCTTCATACCGACGGTGGGCAAGCGCGGCGCCGCGGTCATCGAGGCGCGCGGGCTTTCCTCCGCCGCCTCGGCCGCCAATGCCGCGATCGACCACGTCCGTGACTGGTTGCTCGGCAGCAATGGCAAGTGGGTCACAATGGGCGTCCCCTCTGACGGCTCGTACGGCATTCCCGACGGCATAATCTATGGCTTCCCGGTGAGCTGTTCCGCGGGCAGGTATCAGATGATCAAGGGCCTGGAGATCGACGAGTTCAGCCGCAGCAAGATGGACGCCACGCTCAAGGAACTGGAGGAAGAGCGCGGTGCGGTCAAGCACCTGCTCAAATGACCCCGCTGGCGGCACGCCGTCGATGATCCATCCGGAAAAAGTGCTTTTCGAGGGCGAGCGGGCGTTTCCCGCGCTGCCCGCATGCGAGCATTACGCCGGCAATGAAAAATTCATTCTCAAGGCCTTCGCTCTGCAAGGCGAACTTGGACCCATCTTCGATGTCACCTGCGACTGCGAGGACGGCGCACCCGCCGGGCAGGAACACGCTCACGCGCAGATGGTCGCCCGACTGCTCAACTCGGCGGACAACGTCCACCGGCGGGCAGGCGTGCGCATTCACGACCCGAATCACCCGGCCTGGAAACAGGACGTCGACCTGCTGGTCGGCGAATGCGGTCCCGCGCTGGCCTATCTCACCATCCCCAAAGCGAATTCGGCGGCTCAGGCGTGGGCGGTCGTCGAGCACATCCAGTCGCGTGCCGCGAAGGCGGGCCTGACTCGCGTGCCGGCCGTGCACGTCATCATTGAAACCCAGAGCGCGCTGCGTGAAGTCGATGCCATCGCCGCTCTGCCAGGACTCGAAACGCTGGATTTCGGCCTGCTCGACTTCGTAGCCGACCATCGCGGGGCCATTCCAGTCGCGGCAATGCGTTCCCCGGGACAATTCGAGCATCGCCTGGTCACCCGCGCCAAGGCTGAAATCGCCGCCGCCGCGCTCGCAAACGCACTGGTGCCGACGCACAATCCCTGTCTGCTGCTCAATGATCCGCAGGCCGTGCGCACGGACGCGCGCAAGGCGCGTGAGGAATTCGGCTTTCTGCGCATGTACAGCATCCATCCCGGTCAGGTCGGGCCGATCGTCGAGGCCATGCGACCCGCGGAGGAAGATGTCGTGCGTGCAAGCGAAATCCTGCTGGCTGCGCATGCGGCGGGCTGGGGCCCGGTCCGGCATCGCGGCGAGATGCACGACCGCGCCAGCTACCGGTATTTTTGGGACCTGCTGAAGCGCGCCCGCGCTACCGGCGCCCGGCTCCCCGCAGTCGCCGAGCAGGCGTTCTTCAACTGAAAACTCCTCTGCGGTAAGCGCTTAAAAGGATCAAGTGCAATGAACACCCTCATGTCAGCTGGCACAAGATTCCGCGCCGCAGTCGCGGCAGAAAAACCGTTGCAGGTAATCGGCACGATCAACGCCTACCATGCCCGGCTTGCCGAGCGCACCGGGTACAAGGCCATCTACCTGTCGGGCGGCGGAGTCGCCGCCGGTTCGCTGGGCGTGCCCGACCTGGGCATCACCACGCTGGACGATGTGCTCACCGACGTGCGCCGCATCACCGAAGCATGCGCCCTGCCGCTGCTCGTGGATGCGGACACCGGGTTCGGCGGCGCCTTCAACATTGCCCGCACCGTCAAGTCGCTGATCAAGTTCGGCGCCGGCGCAATGCACATCGAGGACCAGGTCCAGTCCAAGCGCTGCGGTCACCGGCCGGGCAAGGAAATCGTCTCCCGCGACGAGATGGTGGATCGCATCAAGGCGGCGGTGGATGCGCGCACCGATCCGGAGTTCGTGATCATGGCCCGCACCGATGCGCTCGCCGTCGAGGGCCTGGACGCCGCGATCGAGCGCGCCCGGGCCTGCGTGGAGGCCGGCGCCGACATGATCTTTCCGGAGGCGATGACGGAACTGTCGATGTACAGGAAGTTCGCCGATGCAGTGAAGGTTCCGGTGCTCGCCAACATCACCGAGTTCGGTGCCACGCCGCTTTTCACCGTGGAGGAATTGCGCGGCGCAAACGTCTCGCTGGTGCTCTATCCGCTGTCGGCCTTCCGCGCGATGAACAAGGCGGCGCTCAGGGTCTACGAGACGGTCCGCCGCGAGGGTACGCAGAAGAACGTGGTCGATATCATGCAGACGCGCAACGAGCTTTACGATTGCCTCGACTACCACCGTTTCGAGTCGAAACTGGACCAACTTTTCGCCAAGGAAAAGGCAAAATGAGCGAAGCGACCCAACTCACCCCCAAGCCGAAAAAGTCGGTAGCGCTCTCAGGAGTCCCGGCCGGCAACACTGCGTTGTGCACCGTCGGCCGCATGGGCAACGACCTTCACTATCGCGGTTACGACATCCTGGATTTCGCGGAAGAAGCCGAGTTCGAGGAGATCGCCTACCTCCTGGTGTACGGGAAGTTGCCGACGGTCGCTGAACTGGCGGCTTACAAACGCAAGCTCAAGGCGCTGCGCGGCCTTCCCGCATCGGTTCAGGACATCCTCGAGTGCATCCCGGCAAACACGCACCCCATGGATGTGCTGCGAACCGGCTGCTCCGCTCTGGGCGCAGCGATTCCTGAACACCAGGACCACAAGCTCGGCGAGGCGCGCGACATCGCCGACCGGATGATGGCCAGTTTCGGTTCGATGCTGCTCTACTGGCATCACTTTTCGCATTCGGGGCGGCGCATCGAAATCCAGACCGACGACGATTCCATCGG
>CAZYTR010000459.1:0-7261 GCA_964650365.1 uncultured Alcaligenaceae bacterium
GGGTGGATGCTGTCGCGATGGAGAGCACGAGCATCACAATTACGGTTGGCGCAGGTCAGGACATGCGTTACCAGAGCGATGCGGGGACTACGAACGTCCGGACGGGTGGCTCCACCGAGGCCGGCGCCGCGACGGTTACCATGTCGTGGACGCTCTCCAGTTCCAAAGATTGGGCAATTGTCGGGGTGCCGCTCAAACCCGCGACCGGGTCGGCGACGAGTCTGATCCTGCCCTCGTGGACACCGCAGCCAAACGAGCTCCTGCTGGTAGGTATTTCGATGCGGGATGAGGCAATCTCGCACTCGGTCTCAGGCAATGGCTTGACCTGGACGCTGGTCGCAGACCGGGACAATGATCGGGGCGAGATGGGAGTTGCCCTGTATCGGGCGTCGGGACCGTCTCCGACAGCCGGCTCGATCGTGATTACCCTGACCGGGAACACCAAGCCAGCCTTTGGCGTAACGGTGCGGTTGTCGGGTGTAGATACCACGGTCAACCAAGGTATCGAAGCGCTCGCCACCGCGTCGGGTCCGGCAGGTGTCGACGATGCCAATATGAAAGTCACCGTGACGACGGTGACGGCGAACGCCATGGCTCTGGCATGGGGCGGTCAGCGGGGTTCGGCGACGCTCACCGTGCCTGCGCCGGAGACGATCATCATCCAGTCCGGCTCCGATTGCGGCACGAGTGGGGACCGAGTGCGCGGTCACATGTGGCAGGAAATAGTCGCCACTCCAGGACCAACCCAATTAGGCCAGGATAACAGCCTCAGCGCCGCTAATCCGTGGGCCGTCATTGCCGTCTCTATCAAGCCCACATCGGGTGGCGGGCCGCTGCCGCCGGGCGCCTTTAACGTATTCGAGACCAGCACCGCGGCGGCCGCGATCACCGGCGTCATCAAGACCAAGGTCGCCGGCAGTGCGTTCAGCCTCGACGTCGTCGCGATTTCCGCGGGCGCGCAGTACGCCGGATTCACGGACCAGGTGACCGTCGAGCTGCTCGGCAACAATACCCTCGGTGTGTCGCTCGATGCGCAGAACTGCCCGACCTCCTCTACGCTGGTGCAGACGGTCTCACCCGACCCGACCATCACCGCCGGGCGCTCTACCGTGAGCTTTGCTGCGGTCCCGAATTCGTGGCGCGATGTGCGGGTGCGGGTGCGATGGCCGACGACATCGCCCACGGTGATGTGGTGCTCGGCCGACAACTTTGCGATCCGCCCCAATACACTTGCCAACTTCGCCGTCACCGACACCGACTGGCTGACGGCTGGGACCGGGCGCACCCTCAACCTACTCACGTTCGCGGCGACCACGCCCACGCACAAGGCAGGGCAGCCATTCAGCGCGCGCGCGACCGCGGTCAACTCGGTCGCGGCGACGACGGGTAACTACAACGGCGCGCCGACGGCGACGCTCACCACGTGCGTCGGCGCCGCCTGCACCGCGACTTTCGGCACGCTCACGCTAAGTACGGCCTTCGCCGCAGGGCAGCTCACCGCCGACGTGGCGTCCTATAACGACGTCGGCTCGTTTGCGCTGCAGCTGGTTGACAGCACCTTTGCGAGCGTCGATGCAAGCGACGGCTCGACAACCGCCGAGCGCAACATCACTTCAGCCACCATCAACGTCGGCCGCTTCGTTCCCGATCACTTCGCGGTTGCGCTCAATGCACCCGCATTCGGCACGGCCTGCGCAGCCGGCAGCTTCACCTATATCGGCCAGGCTTTCAGCTATACGACCGCGCCGATGATCACGGTAACGGCGCAGGATTCCGCGAACAATACGACGACGCTGTACAACACGATCGGCAGCTGGTTCCGTATCACCGGTGCGAGTCTCACCGGCAAGACCTACACCGCGGCGAGCGGCACGCTCGACACGACCGGTCTGCCGGGCACCGACCCCGTAATTGTCTTCTCAGGTGCGGGCGTTGGAACACTCACCTTCGGCTCCGGCACAGGCATTTTCTTCACACGAACAACGCCGGTCGCCCCGTTTGATGCCGACCTCAGCCTTGCGATAAACGTGATCGATGCGGACGGCGTCTCCTATGCGTCGAATCCAGCGCGTTTCGGTACGGCGACCGCCGGCAACGGCATTGCATTCAATTCCGGCAAGGCGATGCGATTCGGCCGCCTGCGGCTGAACAACGCCTCCGGCAGCAGCCTGCTCGACCTGCCCCTGCCGCTCTCGGCCCAGTACTACGACGGCACCTTCTTTGCGACCAATACGCTTGACAGTTGCACAACCCTGCTCGGGAGCGATCTGCGCTTTGGCTTCCTCGGTGCAACTCCCAACCTGGTTGCGTGCGAGACCGCCATAAATCCAAGTGGCACCATCTACTTTGTTGGCGGCAAAGCATCGGCAACGGCGTCGCCTACGCTGACGCCCATCAAGCTTGCGAAGCCCGGGAACGGTAACGATGGAGCAGTCGACATCGGGATCAACCTGAACGGAGTCGCAGGAAACAGGTGTACCGCCGTTGGCGCGGCGGGACCGGCGGCGACCAACGCGAACAAGCCCTGGTTGCAGGGCAACTGGAGCGGTGGCACCTACACCGTTGATCCGACTGGCAGGGCAACCTTCGGCATCTTCAAGAATGCCGACAAGTTCCTGTATTTCCGGGAGCTCTATTGATAGGATCCACACCTTCGCCGCAGAGGCGCAAAGGCGCAGAGGAAACGCAGAGAAAACCAAACGAAGCGTGTCAAAAAGCGTAGGAATTCCGATCTGCCCCACCGCGTCGATATATCGTAGTGGCACGAATATCCACCTCCCTGCTTTTTCCCCTCAAGTTGCTTTGGTTTCCTTTGCGTTTCCTCTGCGCCTTTGCGCCTCTGCGGTGAAGGTTTAGTACGCCCCTGCGGTTAAGCGGGTTTGACGTCGCAACCTGCCGTCCTAGAGCATGCGCTGGACTGACCATGCGTGGGCTCAGGAACAAGTTTCGCCCCTGGAACAGCCTTTCCTTCGCGTTTCCTCGCTTCGCGCGCACTTCAACTGCGCAGCCGATCATTGTGTTTTTCAACTGAAAAAATTCTTGACAGGGGGTGTGGTGCCACTAGAATTAGCCCTGTCGGCGTAGCCGAGGCACAACATATAGTGGTATTAGACGAACGGCGGTCTCAGACAGGCGCACATCCGGGTGTTGCTTCCAGGCGACAAGAACATTCGAGGGAGAAAAAAATGCAACTTGCCACCAATCTGACAGCGGCCAATCCGGTAGGCAATTACACCTCCGTTTCATAGCAAACCCTTGACGCGAATTCGATACTCGTGCGTTTCGCTTTCAGGGGTGGCGTCTGCTTTCATCCCGGCGCTGACCGGGAGTCGGTTGAAGTCAAGCTTCCAACCGGAAGGCTGCGCCGCCTTTCTCATTTGCACGCTTCCTGTCTGTACCCCTTGCGTTGACTCTTAACCTGCCGAGGGTGCGCTCGTTCTTCTCCAGACGCCAATCCGGCGAACTCGCGGCCGTGAACCTTTGCGCCGACCGCGTCGAAATCGCCAACGTGCACCGCAACGGAGCCGGGCTTCCGGTCGTGGAGCGTTGTTCGGCGCACCCCATCGGAAGGGACTTGGCGGAGACGCTGCAGCGCCTGCGCCGCGAACTTCGCCTCGAGCGCTTTCGCTGCGCGACGCTGCTGCCGGCGCCGCAATACCAGTTGCAGTTGCTGGACGCGCCCAACGTACCGGACGCGGAACTGAAGTCCGCGGTGCGCTGGAAGCTCAAGGACTTTCTCGACTATCCGGTCGAATCGGCGACCGTTGACGTGGTACAGATTCCGGCGGACGCCGGCGCGCCCGCGCGTGGGCGCTCGGTGTACGCCGTGTCTGCGCGAAACGCGGACATCGAGGCGCGCATGAAGCTCTTTGCCCAGGCGAAGATCCCGCTGCGGGTGATCGAGATTCCGGAAATGGCCCAACGCAACCTTGCCGCGCTGTTGGAGACCGATCATCGCGCGCTCGCCATGCTGAGCTTCGGCGACGAAGGCGGCCTGTTGACTTTCAGCGCGCGTGGCGAACTCTACCTGTCGCGCAGAATCGACGTGAGCCTCGAGCAACTGGCCAGTGCTGCCGGCGACTTGCGCGGACAAATGTTCGAGCGTATTGCGCTGGAATTGCAACGTTCTCTCGATCATTTCGACCGGCAGTTCAGCAACGTGCAGGTGGCGCGCCTGCTGCTCGGGCCTGTGCCGGTGGAGATCGGGTTGCGGCAGTATCTCGCGGACAATCTCTCGGCGCAGGTCGATTCCGTGGATCTCGGCGAGGTGCTGGACTTTCACAGAGTTCCGGAACTGCGCGAACCCGGCGAGCAAATGCAGCGCTGGCAGACGCTGGGCGCCGCACTACGAAGCGACCTGCACTAGTTGAAAGGACAGACGGTGCCGCAACAGATCAACCTCTTCAACCCGGCCTTTCTGGACAAGGGCGGCCCACTGTCGTTGAAGAAGGTACTGATGGGGTGGCTGGCGGTTGCGCTGCTATCGGTCGCGTTCGCCGGCTACGCCGGCATGCGCAATCGCCAGTTGGCGCAGCAGGAGCGCGAGGTGGCGGCCAAGGTGACGGCGGTGCAGGCGGAAATGCAGCGGCTCGCGGGCCAGGTTGCGGGTCGCAAGCAGGATCCGCAGATCGCGGCGGAGATTGCACGCCTGGAATCCGAAATCAAGGGACGCGACGACGTGATGGGGGCGCTAAAGAGCGGCGCACTCGGCGATACCAGGGGCTTCTCGGAACACCTGCGCGCGTTTGCCCGGCAATCTTTCGAAGGCGTCTGGCTGACCGGGCTGCACATCGGCGCCGGCGGCCAGGACGTCGCGGTGGAGGGCCGCGCGCTGCGCGCGGAGCAGGTCCCCAATTATCTGCGGCGGCTCAATTCGGAGAGCGTCATGGAGGGTCATCCGTTTTCCGAACTGCTGATGCAGGCACCCGTCCCCAAGCCGGACGACAAGAGCGGCGGGCCGGCGCCGTACATCGAGTTCAGGCTGGCGACCATGTCCGAAACGCCGGCGAAAGCGGCGGGGCAATGAACGAGACCTTGAAGAAAGCCGTTGCCCGATTCGACGCGCTCAAGCCGCGCGAGCGCGCAATGGTATTCGTGGCCGGCGCAGCCGTGATCGGCTTTCTCGTGTTTACGATAGCCGTCGACAACGAATTGATACGCTACAAGCGGCTCAGCGCCGATCTGTCGCGCCACCAGGTGACGCTCGCACAATTGCAGACCCAGATCGCCGAGTTGATGCGTTCTGCCGCGCAGGATCCAGACGACGCAGGCCGCACGCGCATCGCCGCGCTAAAGGCGCAGCTCGTGCAGTTCGACGCCGAACTGCGAGGCGTGCAGCAGGGTTTGGTGCCGCCGACGCGTATGACCCGGGTGCTGGAGGACATGCTGACGCGCAACAGCCGGGTGCACCTGGTGAAGCTCAAGACACTGCCGGTGACGCCGCTGGTGGAGCGCGAGGCGAAAGGCGAGCCGGTGCAGGCGGTGACGCAGGGCGGTGCCGAACGCCTGGTCTACAAACACGGCATGGAACTTACGCTCGAAGGCGGCTATCTGGATCTGCTGGACTACCTGACGCGTCTGGAAAAGTTGCGGTGGCAGATGTTCTGGGCAAGGACGCGCATCGACGCCTCGAAGTATCCGCGGGTGCAGATGACGGTGATGCTTTACACCTTGAGCCTCGATGAGGCCTGGCTGGTGGTATGAACAGACACCTGACCGGATGCATACCGAAATTGCTGGCGCTCTGTGCCGCGATGGCTGCGTGTGTGCCGCTCGCCGCGGCACAGCCGCTGCGTGACCCGACGCGGCCGCCGGCCGGTTTTGGCAGAACGGGAGATGGCGGGACAGGCGGGAAAACATTGAACCGCAGCGGCGACGCCGAGTGGGTGCTGCAGTCGGTGCTGCTGGCGCGCGAGCGGCGTTACGCCATCATCAACGGCGAGGTTCTGTCGCCGGGCGGATCGGTGGCGGGTGCGGAACTCGTCGCCATCCGTGAAGGCGAGGTGTTGCTGCGAACCGGCGGAGTGCTGCGCACGGTACGGCTGTTTCCCGACGTGGACATGCGCGCGCAAGCCGTGCCGCGGGCGCAGCTTCCGAAACAGGACCCGGCCACGTCACCCGCCAAAGCAGGGTCTGGGGCCGGTACGGCCGACGCTCCGACCCGATAACGCAGACGACAGAGGACAAGAAAAGACCAAATGAGAATTCTTCTCCCCCTGTTGCTGATCCTCACGCTGAGCGCGTGCGCGTCGCAAACAGGCATGTCCTATGGCGACGCCAAGAAGGAGATGGCGAAGGCCTCGAGCCAGCGGAATGCCCCGGTGCAGCCGGACGAGGTGAACCGGGCCCTGATGCCTTCGCTTACCGTCGAGATGCCGAAGGTGGATGGCCGACCGATCGAACCCCGTTTCGATCTGGTAGTGAATGGCGCGCCGGCAAACCAGGTATTCATGGCCATCGTCTCCGGAACGCGCTACAGCATGGTGGTGCACCCGAACATCAAGGAGGCGATTTCCATCAATCTCAAGGATGTCACCGTGTTCGAGGCGCTCGACACCATCCGCGAGATGTACGGCTACGAATACAAGTTGCTGGGGACCCGTATCCTGATCCAGCCCCTCGGGTTGCAGACGCGGATATTCCAGATCAATTACCTGATGAGCCAGCGCAAGGGCCGCAGCGAAGTGCGCGTGACCTCTGGCGCAATTTCGGATTCGCCCGGCGCCGCCACGCAGGGCGTGGCCGGCGTGCCGGCGCAGTCGACCGGCGGGGAGGCGCTCGAGAGCAGCAGGGTGACGACCACTTCGGAGAACGATTTCTGGGCCGACATCGCCGCCTCCGTGCGAGCGATCATCGGATCCGAAGAAGGCCGCACCGTGGTGATGAGCCGGCAGTCGGGAATTGTCGTGGTGCGCGCCTTCCCCGTCGAGCTGCGCGGCGTCGAGGACTTCCTCAAGGCCATGCAGGTGGTGGTCGAGCGCCAGGTGATGCTGGAAGCGAAGATCATCGAAGTGCAGCTCTCGGACGGCCACCAGAGCGGGGTCAACTGGGCGGCGTTCACCCAGGGGGCCAACAGCCGTTTCGCCGGCGGGGTGATGTCTCCCGGTGCGTCGCTGAGCCCGGCCGGGCCCATCAGCGCGTTTACCGCGCGCAACGCCGACGGCTCGATCGCCGCCACTTCCCTGCTCACGTCCGATCCGGCGTCACCCGGTGCCATCGCGGTGGGCCCCGGGGCGCCGGGTACCCTGTTCGGGCTCGCGTT